>NZ_JAEMRO010000066.1:0-2128 GCF_016463295.1 Brevundimonas sp. | reverse complement strand
TCAGATTGACCTCGACCAGGCGATACAGGGCCTCGGGCGTGTGCGAGGTGCGCTGGAAGGCCTCGTTGTCGATCACGGCCTTGTAGCGGTTCAGGGCCGCCAGCGGCTGGCCCGCGCGCTGGTAGTAGCGGCCGATGGACATTTCCTTGCCGGCCAGCTGGTCGTTGACCATGTCGATCTTGACCGTGGCGTCGATGGCATAGCTGGTGCCCGGATAGCGCCGGGCCACGTCGCGCAGACCCTGCAGAGCCCCCTCGGCATAGCCCTGGTCACGGCCCACGTCGGTGATCCGCTCGAAGTTGCACAGCGCCTTCATATAGTAGGCATAGGCCGCGCCCGAGTTGCCGGGGAACAGCTGGATGAAGCGATCCGCCGCGGCCTGGGCCTCGGGGTAGTTGTTGTTCTGATAGTAGGCGTAGATCTGCATCAGGATCGCGCGACGCGACCACTCCGAATACGGGTGCTGACGCTCCACTTCCTGGAAGTAATCGACGGCGTCGGCCCAGCGACGGCTCTCCAGCCGCTGATAGCCCGTGTTGTACAGCGCCTCGACCGGACGCTCTTCATAGGCCAGACGCGGACGCCGCTGGCCCGAACAGCCGGCAACCACGGTCGAGCCGATCACCAGAGCCAGGATCAGGCCGGTACGAAACTTGGGAGCAGGCAAGGACGACCTCAATCACTTTGGCCCGAAGACCGTGCGGCCCGGGGGCCTTCGACTGGACAGCGCAGGTCACGACCCGCGACATCCCAAAACAGGACGCGATCTCTACACCAGGCCACAACCTATCGCCAATGCACGATGCATATGGCGTTTGGCCTTGTGGCTGGGCCATCCCCTGATAAGAAGCGCGCCAGCGCGACCACCCCAATCTCAGCCCGCCGATGACGGCGAAAGGATGACCGGACATGAAGCTGCTGGCAGGCAATTCGAACCGGACCCTGGCCCAGGCCATCGCCGACCATCTGGACATGCCCCTGACCCGGGCCCAAGTGAAGCGATTCGCCGACAACGAGGTCTTTGCGGTGATCGAGGAAAATGTCCGCGGCGAGGACGTCTTCATCATCCAGTCGACCAGCTATCCGGCCAACGACAATCTGATGGAACTGCTGATCATGACCGATGCGCTGGTACGCGCCTCGGCCAAGCGGATCACGGCCGTCATGCCCTATTTCGGCTATGCGCGTCAGGATCGTAAGACAGGCGGCCGGACCCCGATCTCGGCCAAGCTGGTCGCCAATATGATCACCCGCGCCGGGGCGCACCGCGTCCTGACCATGGATCTGCACGCGGGTCAGATTCAGGGCTTCTTCGACATCCCGACCGACAATCTGGTGGCCACGCCGGTGCTGACCGACGATATTCGCCGCCATTATGCCAATCCCGAAGAACTGATGATCGTCTCACCCGACGTCGGCGGCGTGGTGCGGGCGCGTGCCCTGGCCAGTCGGCTGAACGCCGACCTGGCCATCGTGGACAAGCGCAGGCCCAAGGCGGGCGAGAGCGAAGTCATGAACATCATCGGTGACGTCGAAGGGCGCCGCTGCATCCTGTTCGACGACATCGTCGATTCGGGCGGCACCCTGGTGAATGCCGCCAAGGCCCTGATCGATCAGGGCGCGACCGAGGTGTCGGCCTATATCAGCCACGGCGTTCTGTCGGGCCCGGCGGTCCAGCGGATCACCGACGGTCCGCTGAAGACCCTGGTCATCACCGACTCGATCGAACAGCCTGACGAAGTTTTGAACTGCGCCAAAATCCGCGCCGTATCGGCTGCACCACTGATCGGAGAGGCTATCCGCCGGATTGCCAACGAAGAATCGGTCTCGAAACTTTTTGATTAACCATCGGAAAACACTTCGGCCCGCGTTATAAGGACTTCACATAGTATCGGCGCCGTTCGCGCCGCGCGTCCACGTGGGGATGTCTGAATGTTCCGGGTTACACTGCGCAGGGGTCTGACGATCTCCGCCCTCGCCGCCGCCGCTCTCATCGCCAGCTGCTCCACGCCGGAACCGGCCCCGCCGCCTGCGCCGCCGCCGCCGCCGCCCGTGCCCGCCGTCAGCCTGAACGAGGGCGTGGCCCAGGCCGCCTCCATCTATGTCACCTTCATGCGCGACGTCGGCT
>NZ_JAEMRO010000139.1 GCF_016463295.1 Brevundimonas sp. | reverse complement strand
AGACCGGCATAGGTCTTCTTGCGCAGCTGCTCGGCCTTCTTGCGCAGGCCATCGATCTCGGTCTCGAACGAGCCGGAGGTCGAGGCGAGCAGCGACAGCTCCTCGATCTTGTCCTCCAGATCGGCGATGGGTTTTTCGAACTCGAGATAGTGCGTGGCCATGAAAGCGTCCGGTAAAGGCGCGCTGGGCGCGTCAGAGAGGGTGGCGGAAACTAGTGAGGTCAACGCTGCGGGGCAAGAGACGGTTCAGTCGTCCCGCGCCAGAGGATGATGCTGTGTCACCACCTGCGTCAGCCGGTCCGTAGCCACATGTGTGTATATCTGTGTCGTGCCGATGTCGGCATGGCCCAGCAGTGTCTGGACGACGCGTAGATCAGCTCCGCCCTCCAGCAGATGGGTGGCGAAGGCGTGACGCAGGACGTGCGGGCTGACGCGGGCCGGGTCGATACCGGCCTCTATCGCGGCCTGATCCAGCAACTGGGCGAAGCGGCGGGGCGTCAGATGACCCTTGGCCGACGACGATGGGAACAGCCAGGGACTGTCCGGCGCCTTGGGGGGGCGGGCTGCATCGCGTGCGACCAGCCAGGCCTTCACCGCGTCGCGTGCCGAACCGTTGAGCGGGACCAGCCGCTCCTTGCCGCCCTTGCCGCGTACGATCAGCCAGGCCGGATCGCGCCGCACGGCCTCGACGCGAAGGGCCAGCAGTTCCGATACGCGCAGACCCGACGCATAGGCCAGCTCCAGCAGGGCGATCAGGCGCAGGCCCGCATGACCGTCCCGCGCCGCCACGACGCCCAGCAGCCGCTCGATCTCCTCACGTGAGAGCACCTTGGGCAGGGACCGTCCCTGTTTGGGCGCGTCCAGACGGCGGGACGGATCATCGATGCGCCAACTCTCGCCCAGGGCAAAGCGGTAGAACTGCCGCACCGCCGAGCGCCGTCTTGCCTGAGTCGCCGCCGACAGGCCCCGGCTGGCTAGGGTGGCGTACCAGGTCTCGATCTCGGCCTCGCTCGCCTGCATCAGGCCCGACGCCGTGCCCGCATCCGCATCGGCCAGATCACGGCCATAGGCAGCCAGTGTGTGAGGCGAGGCGTCGCGCTCGACCGCCATCATCTCCAGAAAGGCTTCGATCTGTGCCGCGCTCATGGGCCAACCGGCTTTCGCGAGGCCGCGCTTGGTGTAGAGGATGGTGGGGTCATGCCGTGCCCGAACCTGCTCCGCCCGTCGCCAACCGCCCGACCGTTTCCGAGGAACCGCGGGTGAGCGAGCCTGCCGTACGATCCGAACCGATTCCGACGCATGAGCGCAGCATAGCCCTGGTCGGTTTGATGGGCGTGGGAAAATCGACGGTGGGTCGTCGACTGGCGCGCCGGCTGGGTCTGCCTTTTGCGGACGGCGACGCCGAGATCGAGACCGCCGCCGGCATGACCGTGTCCGACATCTTCAGCCAGTTGGGCGAGGGGGAGTTTCGCGCGGGCGAGGCGCGGGTGATGAAGCGACTGCTGGACGGCCCGCGGATGGTTCTGGCCACCGGCGGCGGGGCCATACTGAACACCGACACCCAGGCGGCACTGAAGGCGAGAGCAGTCACCGTCTGGATGCGGGCCGACCTGCGCACCATCGCCCAGAGGGTTCAGCGCCGCGACACCCGGCCTCTGCTTCGCGGGCGCGATCCGCTGGAGGCGCTGAAGGGGCTGGCCGACGCCCGTTACCCGGTTTACGCCACCGCGGATCTGACGGTGGACGTGAGCGACGGGGCCCACACCCAGGCGGTCGAGGCCATCATGACGGCACTGGAAGCTTACTGGGCAAGGACATCGGCATGACGACGGCAGAGACGACGACCCTGACCGTGACGGGGGCCGGGTTTCGGCCCTATGACGTCGTGGTTGGCCGGGGTGTGCTGGCCGAACTCGGCCCGAGGCTGCTGCCCATGGCCCGGGGACGCGTGGTCGTCATCAGCGATGAGACCGTCGCGGCCCTGCATGCTGAAGAGACCCTGGCGAGCCTGAAAGACGCGGGCCTTGATGCCCGGATGGTGACTGTGCCGCCGGGCGAGGGCTCCAAGTCCTTCGCCGAACTGGAGCGGGTGCTGGATCGACTGATCGCGCTGGGACTGGACCGGCGCGATCTGGTCGTGGCGCTGGGCGGGGGCGTGGTCGGCGATCTGGCCGGGCTTGCAGCGGCCCTGTTCATGCGCGGCATCGACTTCGTCCAGGTGCCGACGACCCTGCTGGCCCAGGTCGACTCTTCCGTAGGCGGCAAGACCGCGATCGACACCCCGCGCGGCAAGAACCTGGTCGGCGCGTTCCATCAGCCGCGCCTGGTACTGGCCGATATCGACCTGCTGGCCACTCTGCCAGAGCGGCAGCTGCGCTCGGGCTGGGCCGAGGTACTGAAACACGGCCTGATCTGCGACGCGGCTTTCTTCGACTGGCTGGCCGGGGAGGGGGCCTCAGGAGCCACGGGGGAGGCCGGGGCCCTGCACCGCGCCGTCGTCCGCTCAGTGGAGATCAAGAGCGCTATCGTAGGCGAGGATGAGAAGGAAGCGGGTCGCCGTGCCCTGCTGAACCTGGGCCACACCTTCGGACATGCGATCGAGGCGGAGTTGGGCTTCGACGAGGCCGCGCTGGCGCATGGGGAAGCCGTGGCCTTGGGCTGTGCCATGGCCTTTCGATATTCCGCGGCGCAGGGTTTGTGCGCTGCCGAGGATGCGGCACGGATCGAAATCGTATTCGAGGAGGCCGGTCTGCCCACGCGCTTGTCGCAAGCCGGGGCGTTTTCGGCCCAGGCCCTGCTCGACCGCATGGCGGGCGACAAGAAGGCCGAAGGCGGGGGGCTGACCCTCATCCTCGCTCGCGCGATCGGGAACACCTTTGTGGACAAGGCCGTCGATGCGAGCGCCCTGCTGGCCTTCCTCAAGGCCGAAGGCGCGAGCTGACGGCGAACCGCGCGGGGCCTGGTCGCGCCGCTTTGCTTCCGGTCGCAACGCAACTTACGCCCGACGCGAAATCACCGCCGGAGTGATCCGGCAGCGGTGGTCGTCTGGTCTTTGCTCCGGCCGTTACCCCCAGGGGTCGGTATTGGGGTTGGTGGTGGGCATGTGGTCGAGGCGGGCGT
>NZ_JAEMRO010000065.1 GCF_016463295.1 Brevundimonas sp. | reverse complement strand
GTGAACATCAGGATGCGGTTGACCTTGTCGCGCCCGAAGGCGGCCTCGGCCTGCTGGTAGGCGTTGACCATGCCCTGAGCACCCGCGGTCGAACCGCCTGCGTTCAATGCGGCGACGGCGCACCGCAGTTTCAGTTTGTGATCTCCGGGCGTGGGTCCCACGGCGGTGCCGACGTCGGAGGCATAGAAGGTGACGGCCACACGGTCCTGCGGCCTCAGCCGGTCGATGATCAGGTTCATGGACTTTTGCGCCAGGGCCAGCTTGTCCGGCGAGTGCATGGAGCCGGAGACATCGACCATGAAGGTCAGGTTCAGCGGGCGGCGTTCGGCTTCGGGCAGTTCATAGCCCTGCAGACCGATGTGGACGATCTGGCGACCCGGCGACCAGGGCGAGGCGACGACCGCCGTGGTGATGGCGAACGGCTCCGATGCCGCCCGCGGCCGGGCGTAGCCATAGTCGAAATAGTTGACCATCTCCTCGATCCGCACCGCATCGACCGGCGGGCGACGCCCCTCGTCCACGAAGCGACGCACATTGGCATAGGCGGCGGTATCGACGTCGATGGAGAAGGTCGAGACCGGTTCGTCCGCGACGCGCTTGACCGGGTTGGGCGTGGCGTCGGGATACCGTTCGGTGTCGGCGGGTCGGGGCGGAACGCCCGGCGGCAGGGGGCGCGATAAGGGAGGCGGTGCGTAGGCCGATACGCCGGCGACAGCTTCCGACCGCTGCACGCGACTGCCGGTGACGACGACGCCATCGAGCGTCGTCTGGCCATTGGGCAAGGTCTGCACGACAGGCGGCCGCGGCGGTGCCAGGGGCATGGGGGCCGATGGCGGCGGCGGCGGTGTAAGGCGATAGCGCGTGCGGTCATCTGCATCATTGGCCGCTGGCAGGGTAAATCCATACGGCCGGCATGCGGCGGCGGAAACGGTGCCATCGACAGGCTTGTCCGGATCGAACGCGTCCCGGTTCTGCGCGGTGACGGTGAACGAAGTCCCCGGCGCGGTCAGACTGAAAGCCATCAGGGCGGCGACGGCGGCGGTCAGTGGGCGGTACGTCATGGACAGGCCTTCCCTCGATGCATCTTGCGGGAGCACGAGGCCGGTCGGGCGGTGGCGAAACTGTGGCCTCGGCACATGACGGTATCTGACCGTCCTCGCACTGGCGCAGCGGTGCCTTAAGCCCCACAATGGTGTCTGGCACAGGCGGGGGAATAGGATGGCCGAGGCGAGCACAGGCGTACAACTGGTGCAGGTCGCCGCCCTGCTGGGGGCGGGGGTCGTCGCCGTGCCCCTGTTCCGCAAGCTGGGCCTGGGCTCGGTCCTGGGCTATCTGGCCGCGGGACTGGCCATCGGTCCGTTCGGCTTCAAGCTCTTCGCCGAGCCCGAGACGGTGCTGCATGTCGCCGAGTTCGGTGTCGTCATCTTCCTGTTCATCATCGGGCTGGAGATGCGGCCCGGTAAGCTGTGGAACCTACGGCGCGAAATCTTCGGCCTGGGCGTGGCCCAGGTGGGGCTCAGCGGTCTGCTGCTGACCCTGGCGGCCATGGCCTTCGGCGTGCCCGCGCCCGTCGCCTTCATCGCCGCCATGGGCTTCGTCCTGTCCTCCACCGCCGTCATCATGCAGGGGCTGGACGAGCGCAACGAGCTGAACACCCCGGCAGGCCAGCGGGCGGTCTCCATCCTGCTGCTGGAAGACCTGGCCATCGTGCCGCTGCTGGCCATCGTCGCCGTCCTGGCCAGCACCATGGGCACGGCGGTCGACGGTCCCCCGCTGTGGCAGACCATCGCCCTGGGCCTGGCCGCCATCGTCGCCGTCGTGGTGGCCGGGCGTTATCTGCTGAACCCGGTCTTCCGTTTCCTGGCCCGGCACGGCGGGCGCGAGATCATGAGCGCCGCCGCCCTGCTGGTCGTCGTCGGGGCCGCGCTGATCATGACCCTGGGCGGTCTGTCGATGGCCATGGGGGCCTTCCTGGCCGGAGTACTGCTGTCCGATTCCAGCTTCCGCCATCAGCTGGAGGCCGACGTCGAGCCGTTCCGGGGCCTGTTGCTGGGCATCTTCTTCGTCAGCGTCGGCATGTCGCTGAACCTGGCCGTGGTACTGGCCGACTGGCCGATCATCCTGGGCGGGCTGGCGCTGTTCATGGTGGTCAAGGCCGCGGCCATCTATGGCGTGGCGCGTCTGCTGAAGGCGTCCAACCGCGAGGCCGTCGAACGTGCCGCCATGTTCGCGCAAGGCGGGGAGTTCGCCTTTGTCCTCTATGCCGCCGCCCTGGCCGCCGGGGTGCTGGATGCCCGCTCCAGCGCCATCGCCACCGCCCTGGTCATCCTGTCCATGGCCCTGACGCCGCTGACGACCCTGATCGTGCGCCGCCTGATGCCACCCGCGCCGGAACTGTCGCCGGACGAGGCCGAGGGGGTCGATCATGCCAAGGGCCTGCGCGAGCGGGTTCTGATCATCGGCTTCGGCCGCTTCGCCCAGGTGGTGTCCCAGCCCCTGCTGGCGCGCGACGTCGACGTCTCGATCATCGACTCCGACGTCGAGATGATCCAGGCCGCCGGGAACTTCGGCTTCAAGGTCTACTACGGCGACGGCGCACGTCTGGACGTGCTGCGGGCCTCGGGCGCGGGTCAGGCCGAGACCATCCTTGTCTGCGTCGACAAGCCGGAGGTGGCCGACCGCATCGTCGAACTGGTCAAGGCCGAATTCCCCCTGACCAAGCTGTTCGTGCGCGCCTTCGACCGGGGGCATTCCATTCGCCTGGTCCAGGCAGGTGTGGAATATCAGCTGCGCGAAACCTTCGAGAGCGCGCTGGTCTTCGGCCATCAAGTCCTGATCGACCTGGGCTTCAGCCAGAACGAAGCGAGCGAGACCATCGACGACGTTCGTCGCCGCGACGAGGAGCGGTTCACCCTGCAACTGGCCGGCGGCCTCACCGCCGGACGCGGCCTGATGCGCGGCAATGCCGTCACGCCCCAGCCCGCGCCCTACGTCAAACCCCGGCGCGAAGGGCGCGCCCTCAACGAGGAAGCCGCCGAAGCTCTGGAGGAAGAGGACGAGCGCGAGAAGGCGGGGGTCTAGACGGGTGCCGGGTTCGCCAGCGGCCGCGATCTGGTGTAGACGCCGCCTCCCATGAACCGCCGCCTCTCGATCGCCCCGATGATGGACTGGACCGACCGGCACTGCCGGGCGTTCCATCGTACCCTCACGTCGCGGGCCCTGCTCTATACGGAGATGGTCACCGCCCCCGCCGTCCTGCACGGCGATCAGGCGCGGCTGTTGGGCTTCGATGCGGTCGAGCATCCGGTGGCCCTGCAACTGGGCGGGTCGGACCCGGATCAGCTGGCCCAGGCCGCGCGGACCGGCGAACAGTACGGTTATGACGAGATCAATCTGAACGTCGGCTGCCCGTCCGACCGGGTCCAGTCTGGGCGGTTCGGGGCCTGTCTGATGCGCGAGCCGGAGCTGGTCGCCGACTGTATGGCCGCGATCAAGGGCGCAATCGCCGTGCCCGCCACCGTAAAATGCCGCATCGGCGTGGACGATCAGGACCCGGAACAATCGCTGTTCGCCACGGTCGACGCCTGCGCCGCCGTCGGCATCGACACCTTCATCGTCCATGCTCGCAAGGCCTGGCTGAAAGGTCTGTCGCCCAAGGAAAACCGCGACGTCCCGCCACTGGACTATGCCTTGGTCCGGCGGCTGAAGCGCGAACGGCCGCATCTGTCGATCAGCATCAACGGCGGCATCACCTCGCTGGACGAGGCGGAGGCGCATCTGGACGATACCGACGGCGTGGCGCTGGACGGCGTCATGCTGGGCCGCGCCGCCTATCACGAGCCGTGCCTGCTGGGTCAGGCCGACCGCCGCCTCTACGGAGCCAACACGCCGGACGTGGATGCCTTCACCGCCATCGAACGCTACAAGCCCTATCTGGCCGCACGGTTGGAGGAGGGGGTGTCGCTGCCCTCCATGACCCGCCACATGCTGGGCCTGATGCATGGCCGCCCCGGTGCGCGCACCTTCCGCCGCATCCTGACGGTCGAGGCCCTGGGTCCGCGCGCCGGGCTGGAGGTTCTTGACCGCGCCACTGACGCGGTGCGCGAAGCCGAGGAACGGCGGCAGGCGGCCTGACACCGCTGCGGCGTTAATGATGCGCGGGCGACACGCCGGGCGCCTCATGTATGGCTACGCTTTCGGCGATTGTGGCGACGATTGGGCGTTCGCGTTAACGTCTGAGTCTGGAGCCCTAGCCATGTCAGACACACCGCCTGCCAATTCCAAAGCGGCCTTGAGGATCGTTCCCGGCGAGGCTGAAATCTACGACCTGATGCGCCAGCCCGAAACCACATCCGAACGCGTCAAACGCCTCCAGCAGGAGGCTCGCGCCCTGGCCGTCGAACAGGTCGAGGCGCTGGAGGTGTTGCTGATGCAGGCTTCGCAACTGGCCCGCGAGATTGCCGAGGGTGGCGACGCCTATCCGGTCGGTGCGCGCGAACTGGCCGGACGCATGGCCTCGGACCTGCCGACGAAGGTCGAGACGCTGAAGGCCATCGTCAGCCGGGTCTAGACGACTGCGCGTGCCGGACGATCCCTGATCCGCTTCGCCAGGCGGAATACCACGATCGCCAGGATCACCAGCGCCAGCGGGATGATCACCGGGGCCAGGAAGGCCACGATCACCGTCAGCACCGCCAGGACATCCTCGATCAGCGACACGATCGGATTGCCCAGCCCGCCGGTGGTGGCCGTCGAGCCGACCCGCACCCCGGTTTGGGCCGCATTGAAGGCCAGGGCCGTGGGGGCCCCCACGATGATGCCCGCCACCGCCGCCGTGGCGGGATCGACACCCCAGAAGACGCTGCCCGCCGCCACCGCGCCCGCAATGGGTCGGGTGACATAACCGACGGCATTCAGCGCATGGTCCACCGCCGGGACCTTGTCACCCGCAAACTCCGCCACAGCCGCGACGGCCAGGGCAGAGATGGCGGGCCAGGAGCCCAGCCAGTCCATCTGGTCATTCAGCCGGATGCCGAACATCTCGAACTTGGCCGCGAGGGCCAGCATCAGCAGCGGCAGAAAGGTGCGCAGACCCGTCGCGGAGGCCAGCCCCAACCCCAGCAACGCGGGCAGAACCCAAGTCTGAAGCGGGCCGACGGCCGCGCCCACCTCTGTCAGATCCAGTCCCGGCATGGCCTGTCCTCCTCACGCATCTGTGTGGCTGAACGCATGATGCGCGGGAACGGCCCGTCGCTCCATCCTCTTCTTGCCATCAGGCGAAGGCGGCTCTGATCAGGTCAGAATGTCCGAAAACTCCGGATGGCGCTTCAGCCAGGCGACGGCATAGCTGCAGCGCGGAGCCAGCTTCAGCTTTTCGGCACGGGCGTGTTCGGACAGGGCGCGCATGAAGGTGTCTGCCGCGCCGGTGCCGCGCAGGGCGGGGTCGGCTTCGACATGCAGGATGATGCGCGTCTCGCCCTGCATTGCATAATCGGCGAAGACCGTTCTCGTCTGGCCGTCCTGATCGACGAAGCCTTGTTCGAAGCGGTTCTCGTCCCGCACGTCGCGCAAATCGCTCATCTACTGTTCCTGGTCGTCCGGCACACCAATGTCGGCTATCCGACACACCAAACCCATGTCGCCTTGGCCTGTTCCAGCTTGACTGAAAAGAGTTTTTTGCCGCGCTCAGGGGGCGCGGTCGCGAGCCAGTGCCCAGGCCCCCAAGGCGCTGCGGATCGCGAACCACAGCGTCAGGCCTATCAGGGCCAGCCCGCTGACGATGGTCAGCGGCAGCAGCCAGGCCGCCTGCGTCAGGTCCATGAACAGGCTGACGATCCCGACCATGCAGATCGCGGTCAGGACGATGTTGATCACGGCCGAGGTCCAGAACAGCCTCACCTGTCGATCCAGATGCCGGCGGGCCAGGCCGCTCGCCCCCCCTCGCGCCGAGACCGCGACCAGCATGCCGACTAGCGCCAGCAGATTGGCGCTGGGCAGGGCCAGGACATACAGCACCCAAACGATCATGGCCGCCGGCTTGCCCGCGGATTCATGGCTCTGGTTGAACCGCGGGCGGCCCGGCTCGGGCGGCAGGACCGTCATCGCCTCAGATCCACCAGCCCGCCGGATGACGGATGGCCCGACCCGCTTTCAGCGCCAGCACCCCTGCTGCACCCCTTAGGATGACCCAGATGGCCAACAGGAACAGCACCGGCACCCCCAGCGCGAACGGGGCCGCGATCAGTACCAGCCCGACCACCGCCGCCACGGCCGCCGCGAACAGGGTCCGCCGCTGATACTGGTGGTGCGACCGGGCGATCGCATTGTCCGGCAGCCCTCGGCCCATCAGGGCCAGCAGGCCGACCACGACCGACACCCCCAACGTCGGCACGGCGAACAGGATCAGGGCATAGCCCAGGAACAGCCCGGCCCCATCCTTGGGCAGGGCTGGCGGGTCGTCGTGGCGGCGCGCCCTGGTGGAGAACTCGGTCGGCTCGAACACCGAACCGGCACTGGCTACACCCGGGACGGGGAGCGGCGTGGATGCCGCCGGGGCCATGGTCGTCTGAGCCGGCGTCGTCTCGGCCTGGACGGCGGCAAAGGCGGGTGACGGACGCGGGTCGAACAGGTCCGGCTCTGCCTCTCGTGTCGGTCGGTTGGGCGCGACAGGCGCAGCGGCGGCCTCCACCTCACGCGCCCGCCCGGCCAGGGACGCGGGCGACGAAAATCCGACCATGTCGTCGTGGTCGTCCGGCGTGCGGTCGGGGCGGTTGGGGTCGCCGGGTTCGGCCATAGACAATCCTCGGCTAGGCAATCGGTTACGCGGCTCGACAATGACGCCGCCGCCGGTCCGGCGCAACTATCCGCGCGCCAGCACGACCTCGCATCCGGGCGCGACGACACCCTCGAGTGCCCCCGGCTTTTCGATCCGCACGGCGCAGCGCTGCACCCGCGCATCTTCCAGACAGGCCAGGGCCAGTCGCTGGGCAAAGGTCTCGACCAGGCCGATATGTCCCTCTGCCGCGATGGCGCGGGCGGCGGCGGCCACGTCCTCATAGCTGACGGTATCGCCCAGCCGTTCGACCGGACCGGGCACCAGCGTCAGCGTCACGTCGATGACCAGCGTCTGCAGCCGGTTCAGCTCGTGATCGTGAATGCCGATGCCGGCCTGAACCGTCAGGCCTCGCACGAAGACGGTCAGACCCTCATGCCGGATGGCGTCGCTGGCAGCGAAGGGCAGGGGGGCAGCACTCACGGCGTTACTCCAGAATGTCCGGGGTCTTCCAGGCCAGGTGCTGGCCCGCATCGACGGCGATCATCTGGCCGGTGACCAGATCGGCCTCGACCAGCCAGCGTACGGCATCGGCCACCGCTTCGGGGCTGCCCGGACGCTGCAACAGGGTGGCGGCGGCCTCTGCGGCGAACTCCTCGTCGGTCTGATGGATGGAGGCCAGGGTCGGGCCGGGGCCGACGCCATTGACCCGGATGCGCGGGGCCAGGGCCTGGGCCAGGGTCCGCGTCGCCCACCACAGGCCGTTCCTCGACAGGGCATAGGAGATGAAGCGCGGATCGGGCTTCAGTACCCGCTGGTCCAGCAGATTGACGATGCAGGAACCGTCAGCAGCCTGCGCCGCAAAGGCTTCGCTCAGCACGATCGGGGCCCGCAGATTGGTCTCCATATGGGCGTCCCAGGTCTCGCGCTCCAGCGATCCCACCCGGTCGTCCTCGAAGACGGAGGCATTGTTGACCAGCACGCTCAGCGGTCCGATTGCGGCCACGGCGTCCGGCACGATGCGCGCGACCCGAGCCTCGTCCGACAGATCGCCGCTTACAGTCTCGGCCCGACGACCCAGCGCCCTCACCTCGTCCGCGACGGCCTGGGCGGCGTCATTTGATGATCGATAATGGACGACGATGTCGAACCCGGCCTGCGCCAGTGTCAGACAGATGGCGCGCCCGATCCGCTTGCCACCGCCCGTGACCAGGGCGGCTCCGCGACCGGTCGGGGTATCAGTCAACCCGACCGAACTCGATGACGTTGATCACGCCCAGAACCGCGACGAAACCGAGAATGACGAAAAGGGCCAGCATGGGATGCTCCTGAGACTGGGGCTGCAATAGAGCCGCAACGCCTGATCATCAATAGGCGGCTGCGTCACGGGCAGGTGCGCCCTGCCGATTCCGGTGCTAGCCATCGTGTCATGAACCCCAATCTCTTTCCCATGCTGCTGATCATTCTGGCCGGGGGTGCGACCGCCTTGCAGGCCCCGACGAATGCCAGGCTGATGACCGCCGTCGGCTCGCCGGTGAACGCAGCCTTCGTGTCTTTCGCGGTGGGGACGGTGGCGCTGGGGCTGATGGCGGTATTGTTCCAGACGCGGCCGGACATGGTCGCGGCACGCAGCCTGCCCTGGTACGCCTGGATCGGCGGATTGTACGGCGTGGTCTTCGTGATCGCGGCGACCTGGGGCGTGCCCCGGCTGGGGGTTGCGCTGACCATTACCCTGATGGTGGCGGGTCAGTTGCTGATCAGCCTGATCCTCGATCATTTCGGGGCGTTCGGTGCGCCGCAGCAGCCCATAAACCTGGGCCGACTGGCGGGTGTCGCACTGGTAATCGGCGGCGTTCTGATGGTTCGCCGGTTCTGATATTCGCTTCGCCGGGCCGGTTCGAATAGTGTCGGTATTGTGATAACGAGAACGTGTGCGTCGGCACACAATCGGATGTTGTCCCCCCCCCTTCGATGATGTTGTTTTCAGGCCTTCAAACGGGGGAAGGTTTCAGATTTCAGACTGGATTTTCGAGGCGGCGGCGACTCCGCAGCCGACGATGTGGGATGATCCTGCGCTGGCACCGGGCAGTGACTGGTCAGGGCCGACCGGTGCCGACCACGGCGACGCTGCACCCGTTTTCGACGGCGGCAAGGGCGAGCTGACCGAATTCGACCTGATGATGTTCGGTGCCGTGGACGGTGCAGGCGGCACAGATGATGACGAAGCGACCACGATAGATGACGTCATCTCCACCGGCCCTCGCCATGATTACGACGACCCCTATGACGACTGGTGGGAAACGGGCGGATTCCCGACCGGCAGCACGGGCGATGGGCCGAGCGGGGATGAGAATGTGGGTGAGGGTAGTGCCAATGGTGGTGAAGACAGCACCGGTCCACACGTTTATACGGATACGAATAGAGTAGGCGATACTTCTTGCGATGCAGACGAGGCTTGGCAGGGACTTCTTCGCAACGCGGCACCTGGACAAAACGGTCCTGCATCGACAGGCAACATTGTGAACGTCCCCGGCCTAGGGCCGGTTGTTCAAACCGTGAACTGGGAAACAATGACGGTTACCAACACAACTATGGAAGGACACCTGCTGCACCCCGGCACTGTTTCTCGACAGGTCATAGGTATAGGGGGTGACATTTATATCGAGACAGTTGGATGGGGTACAGGCACGCTTGGCGCAGCGAACACCTATTTCGCAAATGATTTATGGACAGCGATGGACCTATTGATCGCCATCTATGTAGACCAGAATGATGACGGAGAGGGGGACTGCTAGCGTGTCTTTTTCCGTGTTTCTTGTCATCGCGATGCTGTTCCGATTGCTCCTTATCTTAGGCGTATTGGCCGTATTCGCCTATTTGGTTTCATTGCCTTATCTTTGGAAAAGTGGAAGTGGCGTCCGCTCGAAAAGCACGCTTTGGCTCGGCTATGCCCCTGCCTTGGTCGTGGGGATTGCGCCAGTGGTGATGCTGGCAGGCGTTCTGCTGATCAGAGGGCCTGTCTTCATCTATCCCGCATACTTCTGTATTTTAGTCGGAGTGGTCTCAGGTGTGATTGGGCCCGCTATCGTTCCTGAATTTCGAAGACGCATGGTTTTCGGCCTTCCGCTCTTGCTGGTCTGGGCCTATCTCAGCACAGTGCTGGTCTTGGCCGGTGGAGGTATGCCGGTCCAACTCGACGCACCGATCAATGTCTTCGTTAGTTGATCATGGGCCTTGCAATCTCTGGCTTATACCTAGCCGCCGTAATCGCGACCCCTTTGCATGCTGGGCCGCAAGAACGACCCTCAGCAGAAGCTCGCGCCTATATCGCCACACTCGCGGACATCGGCGACCATGGACGACCTCCGCAAACCACGCGCATGGACGTTTCGGCAACCTGCGACGATCGTCCATACCGGATTGTGCTCACGCGAGCGATCGACCCAGAGGGCCGGGGGCGTACGGTTTTGGATAGCCTCGAACAGCCCCAGCACCCCGTCTCGCCTCAGGATCGCGACCGGTTTCAAGCCGTGCTGGATCGCTTCGATATCGTCTCGCAAGTTGAGCTGCATTGTTGGCGCAGCGCGGGTTATCGATACACGTTGACGGGACACACAAGACATGAGGACGGTGTTATGGAAAAGACAGCGACGGTCTCTTTCAATGGCGATGGCAGGTTTGATCGCGTCGTAGAGTAGTTGCTCAAGCCGGTTGGCCGCTTCTGACTTTCGCGCGGCACGTCCTATATGGACGCCAATGACCACCGACTCCTCCACCTCTGAACCGCTCCCCCTCGTCGCCGCCGATCTGATCCGCGACGAGGCGCGGCGTGCGCCGGACAAGCCGGGCGTCTATCGCATGTATGGCGAGGACGGGACCTGCCTGTATGTCGGCAAGGCGCGCTCGATCAAGAAGCGCATCCTGCAGTATGCGCAAGGCCGGTTCCACACCCAGCGCATCGGCCTGATGGTGTCGCTGACCCGCTCGATGGAGCTGGTCGTCACGGCGTCCGAGACCGAGGCCCTGCTGCTGGAATCCAACTTCATCAAGAAGCTGAAGCCGCGGTTCAACGTCGTGCTGCGCGACGACAAGTCCTTCGCCGAGTTGATGATCCGCAAGGACCATCGCGCGCCGCAGGTCCGCAAGCATCGCGGGGCCCATACGACGCCCGGCGACTATTTCGGGCCGTTCGCCTCGACCTGGGCGGTGAACCGCACGCTGAACACCTTGCAGAAGGCCTTCCTGCTGCGGTCCTGCTCGGACAGCGTCTATGAGACCCGCACCCGGCCCTGCATGCTGCATCAGATCAAGCGCTGCTCGGCGCCCTGCACCGGCCTGATCAGCCTGGAGGACTACGGCCAGCTGGTCGGGGAGGCGTCGGATTTCCTGAAGGGCAAGTCGCGCGCCGTCATCGCCCGCCTGTCGGAGGAAATGACCGCCGCCGCCGAGGCCATGGACTATGAACAGGCCGCCCGCGTGCGCGACCGCATCCGTGCCCTGTCCGCCATCAGCATGGAAAACTCCGTCAGCGCCGAGGGCGTGGCCGAGGCGGACGTCTTCGCCCTG
This sequence comes from Brevundimonas sp., assembly GCF_016463295.1. GTDB lineage: Bacteria > Pseudomonadota > Alphaproteobacteria > Caulobacterales > Caulobacteraceae > Brevundimonas. Next base: position 1,055 of record NZ_JAEMRO010000065.1, on the reverse strand, counting down.
TTCAGCGAGGGCGGGCAGGCCTGCGTGCAGGTCTTCTTCTATCGCGCCGGCCAGAACTGGGGCGGTCGCGCCTATTTCCCGCGGGTGGACCGGACCGATACCGACCCCGAAATCCTCGCTGCCTTCCTGGGCCAGTTCTACGAGGACAAGCCGGTTCCCCGGCTGATCCTGTCCAACATCCTGCCGTTCGAGAAGGAGTTGCTGGAGGAGGCCTTTTCGATGAAGGCCAAGACGGCCGACGGCCGCCGTGTGGTCTCGATCGAACAGCCGAAACGCGGCGACAAGGCCGCCCTGATCGACCACGCCCTGACCAATGCGCGCGAGGCCCTGGGCCGCAAGATGGCCGAGGGCTCGGCCCAGGGTAAAATCCTGGACGAGGTCTGCGAGGCCTTCGGTCTGGATAGTCGCCCCGAGCGGATCGAGGTCTATGACAACGCCCATATCCAGGGGACCAATGCGGTCGGCGGCATGATCGTGGCCGGGCCCGAGGGCTTTCAGAAGTCGCAGTATCGCAAGTTCAACATCAAGGGCACGGACCTGACCCCCGGCGACGACTACGGCATGATGCGCGAGGTCATGCGCCGTCGCTTCGGCCGCCTGGTCAAGGACGAGGAGGAGGGTACCGAGGAGGTTGTGCGCCCCGACCTGCTGCTGATCGACGGCGGGGCGGGACAACTGGCCGAGGTTCTGGCCGTGCTGGCCGATCTGGGGCTGGACGACATCACGGCCGTCGGCGTGGCCAAGGGACCGGACCGCGATGCGGGCAAGGAGCATTTCTTCATGCCCGGCAAGCCGCCCTTCATGATGCCGCTGAAGTCACCGGCCCTCTATTACGTCCAGCGCCTGCGCGACGAGGCCCACCGCTTCGCCAACGGGGCCCACGCCAAGCGCCGCTCGATGGACATCAAGAGGAACCCGCTGGACGAGATCGAGGGTGTCGGCCCGGGTCGCAAGAAGGCCCTGCTGCACGCCTTCGGCTCTGCCAAGGGCGTGGGCCGCGCCTCGGTGGTCGATCTGGTCAAGGTGGACGGGATCAACCAGCCGCTGGCGGAGCG
>NZ_JAEMRO010000064.1 GCF_016463295.1 Brevundimonas sp. | reverse complement strand
GCGCCCGACAGTCCTGAGCGTGACGAGATGGAACGCCGCCTGATCGACAAGCTGCACGCAGCGGGCCAGCTGAAGCCCGGCTATCTGGTGCGGGCCATCCGCGAAAAGCGTCTGGGCCTGTTCCTGCACGGCCTTGCCGCACTCAGTGGCCTGCCCGCAGCCGATATCCGCAAGGCCTTGGCCGACGGCAGTGCGGAGGCGCTGTATTACGCCTGCGCCGCCATCGGCATGGATCGGGCGGTCTTCCCCGCCATCCTGGCCGAAATCCGCCATCTGAACGACGGCATGCCCGCCGGCGATGGGGGTTCGGTCTGGCATCGCGGCCAACTGTCGCCGTCGTCCGCCTTGCGGTCGTTCCGCGTCCTGATCCCGGCCTGACGGTTTCAGCGTTTGACTTAAGTGCCCCGCTCGGCTTGCGTAGGATCGTGAGCCAGCCCGACCTCCAGATCGCCTTCACCGCCTCCGACCGTCCGGAGGCCCAGTCCGCCTGCGAGCGGCTGAAGGGGCTGTACGGCGGCGTCGATCCCGCCGTGGCCGACGTCATCGTGGCCCTGGGCGGCGACGGCTTCATGCTGGAAACCCTGCACACCAACCTGGAGCGCCGCACGCCCGTGTTTGGCATGAACAGGGGTTCGGTTGGCTTTCTGATGAACGACTATGAGGAATCGGGTCTGCGCGAACGACTGGCCATGGCCGGACGTGCCGTCATTCACCCGCTCCAGATGGACGCCTGGACCGAGGCCGGTCAGGTCCACAGCGGCCTGGCCATCAATGAGGTGTCCCTGCTGCGCCAGACCCGCCAGAGCGCGAAGCTGCGCATCAGCGTGGACGGTCGCGTCCGGCTGGACGAACTGGCCTGCGACGGCTGTCTGGTCGCCACGGCCGCAGGCTCGACCGCCTACAACCTGTCGGCCCACGGCCCGATCATTCCACTGGATGCACCCATCCTGGCCCTGACGCCGATCAGCGCCTTCCGGCCCCGGCGCTGGCGCGGGGCCCTGCTGCCGCACACGGCCAAGGTTCGCTTCGAGGTATTGGAGCCGGACAAGCGGCCGGTCAGCGCCACCGCCGACAGTTTCGAGGTTCGGCGCGTGGCGGCGGTCGAGGTGCGGGAGCGCCGCGACATCGCCCTGACCATGCTGTTCGATGCCGGCCGGTCCTTTGAAGAACGTGTCCTGGCGGAGCAATTCACCGCCTGACGGGCTGTGCACCGGTTCTTAAACCTGTCCGGCGACACTGAGACATCCTCCCAGGAGTTTCGACGTGTCCAACCCGGCCCAGATCTTCACCCCACCCAATACGCTGCGCATGAAGGTCGGCGGCGGATTCGGCGGCATCGACGCCGGTGCCATCGCCAAGGCCGAAGAGGCACTGAAGGCCATGTCGGCCCAGTTCGGCCAGTGGCTACAGGACGAGATCGTCAAGCTGGACGCGGCCCAGGCCGCCATCCGGACCCAGGGCCTGACCCAGGAAACGGCCGAGGGCCTTTATTTCCGCGCCCATGACCTCAAGGGACTGGGCTCGACCTATCAGTATCCGATCGTGACCCGCATGGCCGGCTCGCTGTGCAAGCTGCTGGACGATCCGGCAAAGCGGACCGAGGCCCCTATCGTCCTGCTGGACGCCCACATCGACGCCATCAAGGCGGTGGTCCGAGACGAAATCCAGACCGAAGAACACCCTGTCGGGCGCGAACTGGCGGAAACGCTGGAAGCGCGGGTGGCCGAGCTTCAGGTCTAGCCAGCGTCGGCGCGGCTCAGGCCGCCGCTGCACCCTTGGGCTGCACCACCGCCGGCGTCTGATCCAGCCGCTCCATTAGATAAGCCATGTCTTCGCGGGGCGCATGCGGGCGCTGGGTCAGATAGCGTTCCAGCATCTGCTGACGGAACAGGTCGCCTGAAGTGTCCACGCCCTCGGCCTGCAGGGTCCGCCACGTATCGACACCCGCCCGGAACGCCTGGAACAGGCGCGGCGGCAGGCCCGCGCGGTCGTAGATGGCCCTCAGCCCCAAGGGCCCGGCATCATGGATCATCAGGGCCGCCCGCGCATGGGGCGCACCGGCCAGCTCGGCTATGCCGTGTTCGAACAGGGCCATCTGACCCCGCGCCAGGGCCCTCAGCAGCAGTGACGCGGTCAGCACGCGCCGCGCGTTCAGCCCGGCGACGAAAGCGCCGAGGTCCGCCTGCCCGATCGCCTGATCGACCAGATCGATGGTGGCCCGCTCACGCGCGAAGTTCGCCAGGCGGATGGCTGTCTCGGGCGCTACGGCATGGCGGGCGATCAGATGCTCGCGCACGGCATCAGAGGCCAGTTCGACCAGGCGCTCGGTCACGCTGAGCGGCAGCACCTGACGATAGGCCAGGGCCGTGACGATTTCCGACGATCCGCTGAACCGGTCGACGCAGCGCCCCAGGGCCGCCTCGGCGATGTCGGCATTGTCGTTGGACGCCAGGGCCCGCACGGCTGGCTCGCTGCCCGTCTCGGCCAGCACATCGGCGACGTCGCGTCCGACGCGGGGTCGGGACGCCACCGCGACCTGACGCACGGACGATCCGGCCCGGACAATCTCGATCAGATCGTCGTCGGTAAAGGCGGGCGAGAAATGGATGATCGGCAGGGCCACGCTGTCGACATCGGCAGCCAGCCGCCGCGCCACATCGTGCGGAATCAGGTCCGAAGCCTTCAGCGTCACCGCCATCGCCCGACGCACGAGCTCAGCGGCATCCTCGGCCAGTAGTCGCAAGATCTTCTGGGCCGCCGCCCGTCCCTCGTCGTCCAGCTCGGCCTTGTCCATGCTGCGACACAGCTTGTGCGCGGCGGCGGCGCGTTCGTCCTCGTCCGTCGCCTTGATCAGGCGGCGAATGTCGACTTCGGTCAGGCGGGCGCGATAGGCGGTCATGGGATTGCGCTTTGCATGCAGGCGTTCGCGGCCAGCATCAACCCATTACAGTTAATACCGGTTTACCATCGCCGGATGGCCGATCAGGCGCGCTTGCCTTCCGGACTGAAGGCCCCGCCGAAGCCGGTGCCGGCCCCGCCCTGCCCGTCCTGCCCCAGCAGCAGGGCCAGCAGGCTCTGATCCTGCTTCAACCGGTCCAGCCGCGCTGCCAGCATCTGATCGCGCTCGGACAGGTCGGGCACCTTCTGCGTTGCGGTGACCGAGCCGGCGTCGGCGGCGGGCGCACCCGACCCGGCGGATCGCTGCAGATTGGCATGGACCTCGGCCACCGTCGTCGGGCGACCGCCGCGATAGAAGAGCGAGCGATTGGCGGCCGCTGCCTGCGGAAAGATCGAGGCCGCGCTGGCCCCCGGCCGCGTCGCCATGGCCTCCATAAGCTGCGCCGCGCCGGCTGGTCCCAGGAAGTGGGCCGCATACAGGTCGCCCGCCCCCGGCTCGCGCCCCGTGCGGCCGCGCAGATAGGCGGCGTTCTGGGCCGTCAGTTCCGCCGCCATGGTCGAGGCCGCCTGCGCATCGAACCGCAGATCCAGCACGACATTGCGCGCCGAGCCCTGCACCTTCCAGCGCCCATCGTTGCCGCGATAGATCAGGTCGGCATACTGGCCATAGCCGTGCTTGGCCCCGTGCTGCTTCACCGTGGCCAGCCAGGTCTGTTCGATGAACTGAAACAGGCCCGACGCCGTCGAGGTCGGGGCCTTCGCCGCCGGATTCATGGAGCTTTCGCGCCGCGCCGTGCGCAGCAGGAAGTCCGCGTCCACGCCGGTCGCGCTGGAGGCCCGGCGGATGGCCGCCTCCACACCGCCGGATGAGGGAATCGCTCCTACCGTCATGGGTACCAGGCTGGGGTTTCGTGGTTAATCAAACCCTAATGTGTCGCCCGCGCTCCACAGGCGAACATTGTTCGAGGCCCCGCGATCTTCGCCGTAAACTTGCCGCAAGGTCAGCGCTGCATTCGCTCGTGGGTTGCTGTGGGGACGGCGATAGGCAGGGAGTTACGGCCATGATGATCAGAACCGCGGGCGGCCCACACGGTGTCAGCCCCCTCGACTTCAACGAACGACGCAAGCCGGGTCTGTCCCGGACCAGCTGGATGGTGATCGGCGTCGTCGCCCTGGCCCACATCGGGGTCGGAGTGGCGCTCTATAACCAGCGCTTCGAGCTGCAGCTGGCACCGCTGGAAGACGGTCCGCTGACCATCGTCACGATGGAACCACTGCCGAAGACCGAGCCCATCAAGCCGGTGGAGCGCGAACCCATGCCCGCCGCGCCCAATCCTCGCGTGAACGAGACACCGATCCCGACACAGCCGACCGATGTGATCAATGTGCCTCGAACCGATGCGCCTCCCAGCGACAGCACGACTATCACTATCAACCGCCCTGTCGAAGAGCCTGTTCCGGATCAGCCCCCGGTCGCTCAACCTGAACCACCGGCGCTGATCACCCGCGCCAACTGGATACGTCAGCCGACACCGGAACAGATGGACCGCGCCTACCCGGACCGCGCCATTCAGCGCGGCGTGTCGGGATCGGCCTCGCTGAACTGTTTTGTCGAGGCCGGCGGGCGGGTGACCGACTGCCGCGTGACCAATGAGACGCCCGGTGGCTATGGCTTCGGACGGGCGGCGCAAAGCGTGTCGCGCTATTTCCAGATCAGCCCCCAGACGGTGAATGGCGCGGCCCAGGGGTCTCGCGTCGCCATGACCATCCGCTTCGCCGCACCTGACTAGTCGAAGCGGGCGGGGTCGAGGGCGGCGGCATCCGGCACGGCTGTCGCCCCCTCGATCCCATCGGCCACCACCCGCGCCACCAGCGGCCCCAGCAGCCAGCCGTTGCGGCGCGGGGCCAGGGCCAGATGCAATCCTTCGGCCTCTGTCGGACCCGCGAGTGGGAGGCCATCCGGCGTCGCGCCACGAATGCCGACTCGCACGCTGCCTTGGGTGCCTGGCTGCCCAAGCAAGGTCAGGCCCTGCGCCGTCTGGGTACCGGCGGCTTCGAGATCCGGGGCCAGGTCTCGTTCGTCAGGCTGCATCGTCGCCCCGATGACCACGCCACCGTGGGCTGGCGCGACATAGGCCCCTTCCGCCCGAATGACGGCGGGTGCGCTCAGCCCGGCAAAATAGCTCAACTGGCCCTTGATGGGCTGGATCGCCGCGATGCGAGCGCCGACCCCAGGCGGCAGACCTTCGATGGCCACCGCAGCTCCGGTCGCGACGACCACGGACGGCGTGAACCAGACACGGCCATCCCCCGCCTCGACCCGCCAGCGTCGGCTGTCGCCGCTGACCCGCGCCACCGTCGCCCGCACCACCGACACACCCGGCACACGCGCCAGAGCCGCCAGCCCAGGTCCGACATCGACGCGCCAGTCCTCCGGGGTGCGTACGCCGCCGTCGACAACTTCAGCCTCAAAGCCCAGCGCGGTCAGACGATCCAGGGCCGCCCCGGCATCGTCGCCCCGCCACTCAGCGCCCTCGCGCCGCAGCTTCAGCCCGTGAATCTCGGCAAAGGCAGGCCACAGATCCCGAGCGCGACGCAGCAGGGCCGCCCGTTCCGGCGTCGTCTCTTCCAGAAGGGATTCCATGGCCGGTGCGATCATCCCCGCCGCCACTGCGCTGGCATTGGGGCCGCCCGGATCGATCACGGTCACCGCATGGCCGCGCGCAGCCAGTTCCGCTGCCGAGCAGAGGCCCAGCACGCCGGCACCGATCACGATCACATCAGGGGAGGACGCCACCCGGACCAGATCGACCGGTCGTCGTCCTTTTGCAAGAGCGAAGCCCTATTCCGCCGCGATGGCCGCCGCCCGGTTCTGCTCGATCCGCGTCGTCAGGGCCTCGTGCTGCTGCCACAGGGCCTGGGGCAACCGGTCCCCGAACTGGGCGTAGAACTCTGGGATCAGCGCCGCTTCCTCGGCCCAGACCTCGGCATCGACATCCAGCAGGGTCGACAGATCGGCCTCGCTCAGCTCCAGACCCGACAGATCCAGGCTGGCGCGCGTCGGCACCCGCCCGACCGGCGTATCGACCGCCTCGGCCTCGCCATCCAGCCGCTCGGCGATCCACTTCAGGACGCGCGCATTGTCACCGAACCCGGGCCAGACGAACCGGCCCTCGTCGTCCTTGCGGAACCAGTTGACGAAATACAGGCGCGGCAGCTTGCCTGCCTCGGCCTTGCCGCCCATCGCCAGCCAGTGCGCGAAATAGTCGCCCATGTTGTAGCCGCAGAACGGCAGCATGGCGAAGGGATCGCGGCGCAGGGTGCCGATGGCGTTTTCCGCCGCTGCCGTGCCTTCCGAGGCCACGGTCGAGCCCATGAAGACCCCGTGCTCCCAGTCAAAGGCCTCGGTCACCAGCGGCACGGCGCTGGCCCGGCGGCCGCCGAACAGGATGGCGTCGATCGGCACGCCTTTCGGGTCTTCCCACTCCGGGGCGATGGTCGGGCACTGGCTGGCCGGAGCGGCAAAGCGGGCATTGGGGTGGGCCGCAGGCTCGCCGGAAGCCGGGTCGTGCGGCACACCCTTCCAGTTGGTCAGCCCCTCGGGCGCAGGCTTGGACAGCCCCTCCCACCAGACGTCGTTGTCTTGCGTCAGCGCCGTATTGGTGAAGACGGTGTTGGTCGCCATGGTCGCCAGGGCGTTGCCGTTGGTGTTGCGGCTGGTGCCCGGCGCGACGCCGAAGAAGCCGGCCTCGGGGTTCACGGCGTACAGGCGGCCGTCCTCGCCGAACCGCATCCAGGCGATGTCGTCGCCGATGGTCTCGGCGGTCCAGCCAGGGATGGTCGGCTGGAGCATGGCCAGGTTCGTCTTGCCACAGGCGCTGGGGAAGGCCGCGGCGACGTATTTGGCGCTGCCCTTCGGATCCGTCAGCTTCAGGATCAGCATATGTTCGGCCAGCCAGCCTTCGTCGCGGGCCATCACCGACGCGATGCGCAGGGCATAGCATTTCTTGCCCAGCAGGGCGTTGCCGCCATAGCCCGAGCCATAGGACCAGATCTCGCGCGTCTCCGGATAGTGGACGATCCACTTGTCCTCGTTGCACGGCCAGGCGACGTCAGGCTGACCTTCGGCCAGAGGCGCGCCCAGCGTATGCACGGCGGGCACGAAGACGCCGTCGGTGCCCAGCACGTCCAGCGCAGGCTGGCCCATGCGGGTCATGATACCCATGGAGACGGCGACATAGCCACTGTCGGTGATCTCGACGCCCAGGGCCGAGATGTGCGATCCCAGCGGCCCCATAGAGAAGGGCACCACATACATGGTGCGCCCGGCCATGCAGCCGTCGAACAGCCCCTGCATCCGCGTCCGCATCTCGACCGGATCGGCCCAGTTGTTGGTCGGTCCGGCATCGACCTGATTGGCCGAGCAGATGAAGGTCCGGCTCTCGACCCGGGCGACGTCCTTGGGATCGGAGGCGGCATAGTAGCAGCCAGGTCGTTTCGTCTGATCCAGTTCGCGCAGGGTGCCTTTTGCGATCAGGTCGGCGATGATGTCCGCCTTCTCGGCTTCCGAGCCGTCGCACCAGTGGACCCGATCTGGCTTGGTCAGGGCGGCGATCTGCTCGACCCAGGCGATCAGCCCGGCGTGCGCGGTCGGGGCCGGGTGGAGCCCGGGGATGGTGGATGTCGTCATGCCTACTCTCCTGAACGTCGTCGGCCCGGCGATCTGACGTCGCAGTGACCCCTCCCGATGCGCTTACGATCACGCATTGTTACGCGCGGAATGACACCTCCGGTGCCCCGGCGTCAACCGGCGCAAATTTCATTCCCTGATGAGCGTCGGCAGGCCCCTGCCCGGCATCTTTCCGGTCGCGGATCGGGGCCGGGCAGGCTATCGGAACGGCCATGCAGACGATGGACACACTCACCACCCTGCCCGATGGGGCCGCCGCCTCGCCGGCCGTGGCGCGGAACACCGGACCGATCCTGGAAGTACTGCGGGCCCATCTGCCCGCGCGGGGTCGGGTGCTGGAAGTCGCTGCCGGGTCCGGCGAGCACGCCGTGGCCTTCGCCCGCGCCCTGCCCGGTCTGACCTGGACGCCCAGCGATCCCTCGCCTGAGGCCCGCACCAGCATCGCCGCCTGGGCTGGAACTGCGGCCCTGCCGAATCTGGCCGCCGCGACGGCGCTGGACGTGCTGAACGACGCGACCTGGCCGACCGAAACAGTCCAGGCCGTGGTCTGCATCAACATGGTCCACATCAGCCCTTGGTCAGCGACGACGGGCCTGATGCGTCTGGCCGGTCAGAGCCTGATCCAGCCCGGCGGCCTGCTGGTGCTCTACGGCCCGTTCCTCGAAGCCGACGTGCCCCTCGCCCCATCCAACGCCGCTTTCGACGACAGCCTGAAGGCCCGCAACCCCGACTGGGGCCTGCGCGATCTGGACGCGGTGGTGGAGGCGGCGCGGACCGAGGGCCTGCGCCTGACCCTTCGGCGTGAGATGCCGGCCAACAATCTGATGCTGCTGTTTCGGCGGGTGCCATGAGCTTTTCGCGCACCTATGACGGCACCGAGCCCGTCCGCATCAACAAATGGCTGGGCCAGACCGGCGTCTGCTCGCGGCGCGAGGCCGATGCCCTCATCGCCGACGGCCTGGTCTCCATCGACGGCGCCGTCGTCACCGACGCGGGCCGCAAGCTGGAGCCCGGCCAGACCCTGACCCTGAACGAGCGGGCCACCGCCACCCTGGCCGAGGGCATCACCATCGTGATGAACAAGCCGGTCGGCTATGTCTCCGGCCAGCCGGAGCCGGACAAGATCCCGGCCGTCCGCCTGCTGACCGCCGCCAATCTGATCGGACCGGGCGAGGCCCCGCCCGAGGACATGTCCCTGCCCCCCATCGGTCGCCTGGACGAGGATTCGCGCGGCCTGCTGCTGCTGTCGTCGGACGGCGTGGTGGCCAAGGCGGTGATCGGCCCCCAATCCGATCTGGACAAGGAGTATCTGGTCCGCGTTCGCGGCGACGTGACCGAGAACAAGCTGAAGCTGCTGCGCTACGGCCTGCGCCTCGACGGTCGGCAACTGAAGCCTGCCCGGGTCAGTCGCATGGACACCTTCCGCCTGAAGTTCATCCTGCGCGAAGGCCGCAACCGCCAGATCCGGCGCATGTGCGAGCTTCTGGACCTGGAGGTCACCGACCTGATCCGCATCCGCATCGGCCCCCTGCGTCTGGACAATATGCCCGAGGGTCGCTGGCGCATGCTGACGCCCGAGGAGCGGTCGGCCCTCGTCGGATAGCGACGGCTGATCCCGGGGAACCGCCAAGACCGCACAGACTTATCGCCTCCGCCTGCGGAGACGATGATGACCGACACCCTGCCCCCCGAAACCTTCCAGTGGCCCGCCATCCTGCTGGCCGGCGACGTGGACTACAATCTGTATCAGCGGTTCCGCACCCAGCTGGTCGCCGCCCCGCGCGAGGGCATCGTCGTCACCGAATTGTCGACCCTGGGCGGCGATCCGGAGGTGGCGCGGATGATGGGCGAGGACATCCGCTTCCACTCCGACACCAACCCCGACTGCCGCTACGTCTTCCTGGGCAAGGCCACCGTCTATTCGGCGGGCGCGACCTTCATGAGCTTCTTCGCGCGCCAGAACCGCTATCTGACCCGCGGCACGCGCCTGATGATCCACGAGCGAAAGATGGACAAGTCCCTGCATGTCGTGGGACCTCTGACCAACTGCGTCGCCTCGGTGAAGGCGCTGCTGCACGAGCTGGAGCATTCCATCCGCATTCAGAACGAAGGCTTCGACGCCCTGGCGGTCGGCTCGTCGCTGACCGGCGACGACCTCAAGGCCCGTGCACCGGAGAACTGGTATCTGGAAGCGCAGGAGGCCAAGGATGTGGGCCTGATCGAAGGCGTGATCTGACGCCCCCGATAGCCCAGCTGCCCTCAGCCGACCTTGCCGGCGGCCGAGGCGACCGCCGCGATATCCTCCAGCGGCTGGATCGTCTGGCCGCTGACCATGATGGCCGGGGCCTCCGCCAGATCTTCGCGGGTCTGGTCCAGCGCCCGCAAGGTCGCCGACACGCCCTCGCCGAAGGCGAAAATGGGGGTGCCCTTGGCATTGGCGCGCAGGATGGCATCATTCAGGGCATTGACGCCCTCGGGATCAGCCGATCCGGCCGGAACGACCAGCGCCTTCAACGCCCCGCTGTCGATGTCGGATACCTGCGCCGTGGCCAGTACGCTGGTGCCGCCGACATTCATCCCGGCCTCGCCCACCGACATCGGGGCCAGCGACAGACCATTGGCTCTCAACACGGCCTCGGCGTCCGGCATGGGGCCGAAGGTCATGGCCCGGCGCATGGCCAGACCGACACGGGCGCGGATCGGTGCGGGCCGATAGCCATAGCGCGAACCGGGGTTGGAGCGGGGGGTAAACGGGGCTTTGCGTTGAGCGAACAAGGCGTCTCCTGGGCTGGTCCTAGGGTTACGACATCGACGGCCAAATAGACGACGACCACCCGTCGAGGACGCGGGCGGCAGTATGGCTGGATGTCTGGGAGCGATGGAGATGGGCACTTCCTCCAATGATTTCAAGGCCTGGCCCGCCGGCACACCTGCCAGCATGACAATTGCTTCCTTCTGGACCCGCCTTGCGTAAGGTGATCGCGGGAGGTCCGCCATGAACGCCATGAAGATCCTGCAGTCCGTCGAGGAACTGCTCTACGAGGTCATGTCGTGGCTGTTGTTCTACCCGCGCACCCTGGCGATGACGCTGCGCCATCCCCTGCGGACCATGCACTATTCGGACGCCGAACAGCGCGACAAGCCTGAGAAACAGTATCTGGAAACCCTCAGCCCGCCGCTGTTCCTCGTGCTCAGCATCCTGCTGGCCCACGGGCTGGAACTGCTGTTCGGCGTGCCTGTCACCGACGAGCCCAATCCGGTCAGCCGCTTCATCACCGCCAATGAGCAGAACCTGCTGGCCTTCCGCGCCCTGATGTTCAGCCTGCACCCCCTGGTCTTTGCCTGGGCGTTCCTCAAGTTGTCGGGTCACAAGGTCGATCGCGACAGCCTGCGCACCCCCTTCTTCGCCCAGTGCTATCTCGCGGGCGCGACCTCCATCCTGGTCAGTGTCGGCAGCCTGGGCGTCAACGATCCGCTGATCTGGACGACCCTGGCGGGCATGGCGATCGTGGCGGCCATCACCGTCTGGTATATCGCCATCCAGCGCCTCTGGCTGATGGCGATCCCCGGCATGGTCCAGTGGAAAGCCTGGGCCTGGGCCTTCGGCCTGTATCTGATCACCACAGGCCTGGTCGTCGCAGCCAATGCGCTGGTCGAATAGCTGAACGCGAGCCACCTTCTCCCGTCCCGACAGACCGGCTATGCAGCCTTCATGTTCACATCCGTCCTCGTCGCCAACCGTGGCGAAATCGCCTGTCGCGTCTTCCGGACCGCCCGCCGCATGGGCATCCGCACCATCGCCGTCTATTCCGAGGCCGACGCGAGGGCCCTGCATGTGCGCGAGGCGGACGAAGCGGTCCTGATCGGTCCGGCCCCGGCCCGCGAGAGCTATCTGGACGCCGCCAAGGTCCTGGCCGCCGCCAGGGCCACGGGGGCCGAGGCCATCCACCCCGGCTATGGCTTCCTGTCCGAGAACGCCGACTTCGCCGAGGCCGTCATGGCGGCCGGGCTGGTCTGGATCGGACCGCCGCCTGCCGCCATCCGCGCCATGGGCCTGAAGGACGCGGCGAAAAAGCTGATGATCGAGGCGGGCGTGCCCGTCACCCCGGGCTATCAGGGCGAAAACCAGGATGCCGACTTCCTGGCCGCCGAGGCCGCACGCATCGGCTATCCCGTCCTGATCAAGGCCGTGGCCGGCGGCGGCGGCAAGGGCATGCGCAAGGTCGACCGGGCCGAGGAGTTCGCCGACGCCCTGGCCAGCGCCCAGCGCGAGGGCCAGTCCTCCTTCGGCGATCCGCGCGTCCTGATCGAGAGCTACATCACCCGCCCGCGCCACATCGAGGTGCAGATCTTCGGCGACAGCCACGGCACCGTCGTCCACCTGCACGAACGCGACTGCTCCCTGCAACGCCGCCATCAGAAGGTGATCGAGGAGGCCCCCGCCCCCGGCATGGACCAGGCGACCCGCGACGCCGTCACCGCGGCCGCCGTCCGCGCCGCCCAGGCCGTCAACTATGAGGGTGCCGGCACGATCGAATTCATCGCCGACGCCTCTGACGGGCTGAAGGCCGACCGCATCTGGTTCATGGAGATGAACACCCGCCTTCAGGTCGAACACCCGGTCACCGAGGCCATCACCGGCGTCGACCTGGTCGAATGGCAGTTCCGCGTCGCTGCCAGCGAGCCCATCCCCCTGAAACAGGCCGACATCCCCCTGAACGGCTGGGCCATGGAGGCGCGGCTCTATGCGGAGGACCCCGCCAACGGCTTCCTGCCGAGCATCGGCAAGCTGGAGCATTTCGTCCTGCCCGACGACGTCCGCATCGACACCGGCGTCTATGAAGGCGGCGAGGTCAGCCAGTTCTACGATCC
>NZ_JAEMRO010000012.1 GCF_016463295.1 Brevundimonas sp. | reverse complement strand
GACTGGCCACCACGCCACCCGCCGCGCCGCCATAGTCCGCCGTGTCGACCCCGGCACCGCCGATCAGGGTGTCACTGCCGGCTCCTCCGCGCAGGACGTCGTTGCCGTCTCCACCATTCAGAGTGTCGGAACCGCGCCCGCCCAAGAGGGTGTCATTGCCGGTGCGGCCATCGAAGTTGACACCGAAGCTGCCATCATTGCCGAGGTTGCCCACTTCCAACCTGTTGTCGCCACCATTGCCGAGAACAGTGCGCAGGCCTGCGCCCATACCCTCTACGACGACGTTCTCGACAGCGAAAATTCCTGCCGAATTCGATCCGACCGAAGCCGTCCCTTGCGCAAGATCGACCGAAGCTGAGCTGCCCCTGAGAATCGCCGTGTCGGTACCGGCCCCACCTGCAATAAGGGTGCCTGCAACATTGGCACCCGCGACGAAGACCAGAGTGTCGTCGCCATTATCTCCGAACAACTGATCACCAGCCAGACCGGTGATGAGATCGTCGCCTTCACCTCCATTCAGACGGTCAATACCGTTACCGCCCTGAATGGCATCGTTGCCGGCACCACCCGACACTTCGACACCCCCAACCGCTGCACTGAGGTTGAAAGTGTCATTACCGCTGCCTCCGATTATGCGTTCGACGCTGGAAGCTGTGTAGTTGCCAACCTGCAAGCCGCCTGCCGGTGTGGCCGAGACGCTCATGGCTGTAGAGATCGCGCTTGCATCGAAGGTGTCGGAGCCTGTCCCACCATCGAAGGTGGAAAAGGGCTGGCCAGAGGCAATAGACGTTACCACCAGGGTATCGTCTCCCGCGTCACCGTAGATCTGATCCACGCCCGTTCCGGCATTGATCCGGTCGTTGCCGTCACCACCGCGGATCAGGTCGTTCCCTGCCAGAGCATTCAGAATGTCGTCGCCGGCCTGGCCAAACAGCTCGTCCGCAAATGCCGTCCCATTCGTGATGTCGTTGGCCCCGGTGCCACCGAAGTACTGCCCGCCGCCAGCCCCGACAATCAGCGTGCCGTCTGCAAACTGCAGGCGTTCGACGCCGGTCAGGGTGTCGGTACCGTCCGGACCGGTGACCGTGGTCACGCCGTTCACCGTGCTGACGGTCGAGGTGGTGATCGTGCCGCTGAAGACGGCCGTGTCCGTGCCCTCGCCCCCGTCGATCGTGTCGTTCCCACTCAGACCTGTGATGACGTCGTCGCCGGCACCGCCGTTGATGGTGTCCCCAGCCGTCGTACCGGACAGGGTGTCGTTACCGGAGGTGCCATTGATCGGCCCGCCACCCACGATGGTGTTGCCGTTGATGTCACGCAGGCCGTCCGCGAACTGAAGCTGTTCGACATTGGTCAGCCGGTCCGTTCCGTCCGCGCCAGTGACCGTGGTGACGCCGTTGGTCGTGGTGATCGTATAGGCCGAGAAATTGCCGGTGAAGACAGCCGTGTCGGTACCGGCACCACCGTCGATTACGTCGTTTCCGCCTGCACCAATGATGGTGTCATTGTCGGCACCCCCATTCATCGTATCGACGCCGGCTCCCCCTTCCAGTCGGTCTGCACCGGTGCCGCCGTTCAACGTCGATCCCGTCTGTATCGTCGGAGCGGCCGGTTGATCCGGTGACGAGATGTGAAGGGTATAACGCCCGCCGATTGCAGGAGCCTTGGACGTAAAAGTGCCGCCGCCATTGGCGGCCCATTCGGCAACCTGGATATAATAGGTGCCGGCAGCGCCGAACGAAAAGGTCAGGGCCGAATCTGTTCCTGCGGCCCCTGCATCCGCCGACGAGTCATCGTTCGACGTCAGTTCGTTGCCCGCAGCGTCGAACAGCCTGAGCGTGGTATCGAAAGAGGCACCGTCGATATCGAAGGCCACGGTTTCGCCTGCCTGGACCGTGATGGCATAATATTCGACACCTCCATGCGTCGTGGCGACGACGGTGGCATGCGGAATAGTCGTGGCGTTGGCGATATCCGCGTTCGGAAGCAGGTCGAATGCGCCATTAAGTGAAACCGCCGTGGCGATCGTGCTGTTCGCCGTGGTGGGGCCCTTGACGATGTCGGGGGCCGCGCTGGAGAGGCCCGGCGCTCCGGCGAAGAGCTGATCGTCGCCGCCGCCGCCGCTAAGGACGTCGATGCCTCCGCCACCGCGCAGGATGTTGGCGTTGGCATCTCCCGTGATCGTGTCGGCCAGCGCTGTACCAGTGACGGATTCGATGGAGGTCAGCGTATCGACGCCAGCTCCCCCAGATGCGACTCCGTCGAAAAGATCGACGGCGACGCCGACGGCCGCTCCCGAATAGTCTGCGGTGTCGATTCCGGCTCCGCCGCTCAGCGTGTCATTGCCCAGCCCGCCGACCAGGATATCGTCGCCGTTACCGCCGTTCAGGATGTCGGCACCCGAGCCGCCGTCCAGCGTGTCGTTTCCATCCAGGCCGTTGATGGTGTCATTGCCGCCGAGACCACCGATCAGGTCGCCCAGAGCCGAACCACTGATGGTCTCATTGGTGATATCACCAGCGACACTCAGTCCACCGGTCGGTGCTGCGGCAATGGTACCGTCGGAGAAGGCCAGGAATTCGACGTTGCGGACCGTGACGGTGCCGCCTGGTCCCGTCACGGTTCCGGTCTGGCCATTCCAGGTGATGGTATAGCTGGAGCGGGCACCGGAGAAGACGACGGTGTCGGTCCCCAGCCCGCCGTCGATCGTGTCGTTGCCCCCGCCGCCTGTGATGCGGTTGTCGCCCGAGTTGCCGCGGATTGTGTCCGATCCCGTGCCTCCGATGGCGTTCTCGATCACGGCCCCCAGAGCAATTGACACATTGCCGACCATACCGCCGACGCTGGAGAAGGCCGCCTGGCGCAGATCAATGACGCTGTTGGAGGTGTAACCGGAGAAGTCGAACGTATCGACACCGCCCGCATCCCAAACGGCGAAGATCAAGGCAGAGCTGGCGCTCGAGGCGCTGAACCAGACCTGGCCCGCATTGGAGTTGAAGCCGTAGGTCGTATCACCCGTGCGCGTGCTCATGTTCGCGCCGTACAGACGCTGCGCCGCCGAAATGTCGTCGAGTTGCGGCACAGAGGCGTAGCGCGTCGAGCCTACGTTATTGACGCGGTAGTTGGCCCCCGTCTGCGTCTCCTCGAAATAGCTCATCACGCTGTACTGCAGCGAGTCCTCGAAATAGACCGCGTTGTTGGCGTAGGTGATCGAGGAGCCTGCGGACGCGTTGTAGGCCGCCGGGTGGCTGAGGCCGATGGCGTGGCCGATCTCATGAAGCAGGGTCAACTGACCATAACCCTGCTGAACCGGATTGGCATTATAGTTGAGCGAGCTGTTGATCCAGACATCGCCCTGGACCGCGTTTGCACCGGTTGCACCCGGCTGTCCGCCCGGCAGATAGGCAAAGGCTGCAGCGCCCTGTTGACCCGAGCTGTAGTTGCCCAGGACGATGGTGGCGTTGTTGGAATATTCCGACCCCGCGTCATTGACACGCGTGAAGGTGATGTTGGCCACATCGGACCAGGCGGCCAGAGCCTGCAAGGTGGCGGCGATTTGTCCCGCGCTGAACTGGGTAAAGCCCTGGGTATCGGTCGGCATGGTCGCAGCCGAAGCCCGGAAGGAATAGGTCACCGTCGCTGCGGTACCCAGGGCGGTCGCCCAGCTCTGGTTCGAGCGGGTGATCTGCGCACCGGCGTCGCCCGTCAGCAGCGAGATCTTGCCATTGCTGCCGACGTCGCCACGATCATCGCCGTTCAGGATGATGCCCTGACCGCC
Organism: Brevundimonas sp.; assembly: GCF_016463295.1. GTDB lineage: Bacteria > Pseudomonadota > Alphaproteobacteria > Caulobacterales > Caulobacteraceae > Brevundimonas. Next base: position 43,318 of record NZ_JAEMRO010000012.1, on the reverse strand, counting down.
GCCGTCTGACCCGTCGGTTGGTCCGCGGAACACGCCGCAGCATCCGCAGATCTGATAGCTGGCGATCGCCCCGAAGGACGGATTGGTCGCCGGTCCGTCACCTTCGCGGAACCGTCCGGACCCTCCGCCGGAGCCGGTTTCAGAGAGCGTATCGTCCAGCGTGGCGAAGCGGCTGGAGGCAAAGGTGTCGAACATTGGTCGTCCCCGTTGAAATTCGTCGACGGCACACTAGCGTGCCGGTGACGGGCGACAAGCGTAACCGTGCTATGTGCGACGCTGGCCGCATGCGCCCTTGTCGAGGATGGGCCGCGTGCGATAGGACCACGCGCCGGTCGTCCAATCGCGCCTGACCCCGGGCCGATCTGGCTATTTCCTTGAGCGACGGCCTGTTTCGGTGCTGGAGACCCGTATGACCAAGACCGCGCTGATCACTGGCGTCACCGGCCAGGACGGCTCCTATCTGGCCGAATTTCTGCTGGACAAGGGCTATCACGTTCACGGCATCAAGCGTCGTTCGTCGCTGTTCAATACCGATCGTGTGGATCACATCTATCAGGACCTGCACGAGGGCGACGTGCGCTTTCAGATGCATTTCGGCGACCTGACCGACACTTCCAATCTGGTGCGCATCATCCAAGAAGTTCAGCCGGACGAGATCTACAATCTGGGTGCCCAGAGCCACGTGGCAGTCAGTTTCGAGACTCCTGAATATACCGCCGACGTCGACGCCCTCGGGACGCTCCGGCTGCTGGAGGCGATCCGGCTCCTGGGGCTGGAGAAGAAGACGAAATTCTATCAGGCCTCGACATCCGAGTTGTACGGCCTGGTGCAGGAACCGATCCAGTCGGAGACCACACCCTTCTATCCGCGCAGCCCCTATGCGGTATCCAAGATGTTCGCTTACTGGATGTGCGTGAACTACCGCGAGGCCTACGGAATCTTCGCCTGCAACGGCATCCTGTTCAATCACGAGAGCGAGCGGCGGGGCGAGACGTTCGTGACCCGCAAGATCACCCGGGGTCTGGGCGAGATTGCGCAGGGCCTCAGCGACTGTCTTTACCTTGGCAATATGGACGCCCTGCGCGACTGGGGTCACGCCAAGGACTACGTCCGCATGCAGTGGCTGATGCTGCAGCAGGACGAGCCCGAGGACTATGTCATCGCCACCGGCAAGCAGTACAGCGTGCGCCAATTCGTGGAGGTGTCGGCGGCCCGTATCGGCGTGACCTTGCGCTGGGAAGGCACGGGGGTCGATGAGGTCGGCATCGTCGAGGCCGTTGATCCGGCCCATGCCGAGGTCCGTTGTCCGGCGATCAAGGCCGGCGCGACCATCGTGCGTGTCGATCCCCGCTACTTCCGTCCGACCGAGGTCGAGACCCTGCTGGGCAATCCGGCCAAGGCCAAGGCCAGGCTGGGTTGGGAGCCAGAAATCACCTTCGAGGCCATGGTCGACGAGATGATGGAGGCCGATCTGCTGGCGGCCCGCAAGGCCGTCTTGCTGAAGAACGCGGACTGGGGCTGATCATCGTGGACCCGTTCGTTCGCCTGGATCAGACGGCCCATCGCCGCGAAGACAATCGCGGCTGGCTGGAGGTGCTGTACGAAAGCGACAGCATGGTCCTGAAGCGCTCGTTCTCGAGGAAGGGCGTGTTTCGGGGGCTTCATGTGCAGATGGCCCCCTCGGCCCAGACCAAGGTCATTCGCGTGGTATCCGGCAGCATCATCGACGTGGTCGTGGACGTGGCTGATCCTGCGCTCGAACTGAAGACGACCACACTGACGCCCGCCGATGGCTGGGTTCGGATCGAGGCGCAATATGCCCACGGCTTCTACGCCCTGGAGGACACGGTGTTCGAATATGCCTGCGACGGCGGGTATGATGAGGCCTCGGAGCAGGCCTGGTCCATCGCCGACCGGCTGCCAGAGCTTTTGGGCGTGACGACTGTTATCCTGTCCGACAAGGACCGCGCGGCCCCACCCCTGTCTTCCGCAAGAGGCGTCGCATGACCAGGCTTTCGCTGATCACCGCCTGCTGGAACAGCGCGAAAACGATTGCCGACACGCTGCAATCCGTGAACGCCCAGACCCTGGCTGACTTCGAATATCTGATCGTCGACGGCGGGTCCAAGGACGATACGATGGCGATCGTTGCGCGCGACGGCGCGCGTGTGACCTCGGCCATTTCCGAGCCCGACAAGGGCATTTATGACGCCTATAACAAGGGCCTGGCGCGGGCGACCGGCGACATCATCGGCTTCATCAACTCCGACGACTATTACTGCTCGCCTGATGTGCTGGAGCAGGTGATGGCGGCCTTCGAAGACCCGTCCGTCGAGGCGGTCCACGCCGATCTGGTCTATGTCAGCCCCGAAGACACCGCCAAGATCGAGCGCCACTGGAAGTCGCGGCCGGCAACGATCGAGAACCTGCGCCGCGGCTTCATTCCCGCCCACCCCACGGTGTTCCTGCGGCGGTCCGTCTATGACAAGGTCGGCACATTCGATACGACCTACCGACTGGCTGCGGACTATGACTTCCTGCTGCGCACCTTCTATGTGGCCAGGGTGAAGTCGGTCTATCTGCCTCACATCTGGGTGCGGATGCGGTCTGGTGGCGCGACGGGAGGATCGGCCTCCAGCATCATGCGCCAGAACGACGAAATCCGCGCCAGCCAGATGGCCCACGGACTGAACTATCCCAAGGCCCTGTTCCTGGCACATAAGGTGGTGGACCGTTCGATCCAGAGAGCGCGCGCCCCCTTCGTCAAGGTTCCCGATCTGATCGCCGACCAGGCAGGGTCGAGATGATCGACGGCAAGCGGGTTCTGGCCATCGTCCCGGCGCGCAAGGGCTCCAAGGGCCTGCCGCTGAAGAACATCCGCCCCCTGGCCGGCAAGCCCCTGCTGGCCTGGCCGATCGCGGCGGCGAAAGCCTCGGCCCATGTGGACCGTGTCATCATCTCGACCGATGACCAGGACTTTGCCGAGATAGCCGTGGCGCACGGAGCCGACGCACCATTCCTGCGACCGGCCGAGCTGGCCAGCGATACCGCACCCAGCCTGGGCTTCATTCTGCATGCGGTGGACACCCTGGCCGAGGGCGGCGAAGTCTATGACTATATCGTCCTCCTGGAGCCGACCTCACCGCTGACAGAAGGCAGCGACGTCGATGCGGCGCTGACGCAGCTGATCCAGGCGGGCGATCAGGCGGATGCGATCGTCGGCATCGCCCTGCTGGAGACGACCCATCCGGCCTATGCGGTTCGGCAGGCGACCGATGGAACGATCCATCCGTTGCAACCCGGCGGGTTCGCCGCCATGCCGCGCCGACAGGACCTGGAACCAGTTTTCAGCCTGGACGGCAGCCTGTATATATCCAGCGTGGATGCGCTGCGCCGCGAGCTGGGCTTCTGCCACAGCCGCACGCTTGGGTACCGTACCGCCCGCCATAAGGCTTATGAGGTGGACGATCTGATCGACTTCATCTGCATCGAGGCGATCAGCGAGAATTTGGACGCCATCTTGAAAGAAGAAAGCCGGACCATACCGTCCAGCGAGAGATAGAATATGCGTAAGTGCACCAAATGCCTGGTCCCGGAGACCGTCGATACCATCACCTTCGATGAAGAAGGCGTCTGCTCGGTCTGTCGCCAGATAGAAGCAAAAAAGGACAAGATCGACTGGGCTGACCGTCAGCGGCAGCTGGATGATATAATCGCCGAATACAAGGACAAGGACCTTTACGACTGCATCGTGCCTTATTCAGGCGGCAAGGACTCGGTCTTTCAACTTTACTACATCGTCAAGACGCTGAAGCTGAAGCCGCTCGTGGTCCGCTACAACCACTGGGGTTATCGGCCCAAGGTGGAGGAAAACAACACCTCGGTATTCAAGCAGCTGGGCGTCGATGTCGTCGAATTCACGCCGAACTTCCACGTCGTGCGTGAGCTGATGCTGGAGAGCTTCAAGCGACGGGGCGATTTCTGCTGGCATTGCCACACCGGCATCTATTCCGGCGTCATGCATATGGCTGTGCGATTTGGCATCCCCTTGATATTCTGGGGCGAGACCTCGGCGGAATACCATAGCTGGTACACCTTCGAAGAGATGGAGGAGGTCGACGAGAAACGGTTCAACCGCCTGATGAACCAGGGCATCACCGCCGACGACATGTATGAATTCCTGCAGGGGCGGGTGGAACGCCGCGACCTGTGGATGTTCGACTATCCCAAGCGCAAGGACCTGTTGAAGCTAAAGGTTCGCTCCATTTGCCTGGGCAACTACATCGAGTGGGACACCAAGAACAACGTCGCCCTGATCGAGAAGGAACTGGGCTGGAAAGGCCAACCGGTCGAGGGCGTGCCTCCCGAATATGACTACGAAAAAATCGAATGCACCTTCCAGGGCATGCGCGACTGGTCCAAATTCGTGAAGCGCGGCTATGGCCGGGCCAACCACCTGCTGTCGATCGACATCCGCAACGGTCGCAAGACGCGTGAGCAAGCGCTGGAGATCGAGGCCAAATACGACGGCAAGCGCCCCGCCTCGATGGACTGGTTTCTGGAACAGATCCAGATGACCGAGGACGAGTTCTACGCCTATCTGGAACCGCATCAGGTCCATCCCTGGAAGTTCGACCGCAAGAATATGGAAACCGGGCCGGTCATGCCGGACTTCGACAAATGGGACCGCACGGACCTGAGCCACATTCCAGTGGGGCCGCCGAAGGCCAAGGTCGAGTAGGGACGGAAGCGATGACCATCGCTATCGTCGATTACGGCATGGGCAACGTCCGCTCGCTGATGAACGTCTTCGAGTACATCGGCGAGGACGCGGTGGTGACTGCCGACGTCGATGAACTAGAGGCTGCCGATCGGCTGGTCCTGCCCGGTGTAGGCGCTTTCGGCGATGCAATGAAGGCGATCGAAGCCAAGCCGGGCTTGAGACATGCGCTGGACAGGCTGGCGCTGGAGGAGAAGAAGCCGGTGCTGGGTGTGTGCCTGGGGATGCAGCTATTCGCCCGGGTCAGCCATGAGCACGGCACGCATCGGGGCCTGGGCTGGCTGGATGCGGAAATCCTGCCGCTGGATGTGGCCCCGCCGGCCAAGGTGCCGCACGTGGGCTGGAATGCCGTCTCGTTCGCGCCGGACGAATGGCTGTTCGCCGGCCTGCCGTCGGGCGAGAGCGACTATTACTTCGTGCACTCATTCCACATGGCCTGTCGGGACCCGCAGGACCTGATCGCTACCACCGATCACGGGGGTGTCGTGACGGCTGCAGTGCGGCGTGGAAACCTGACCGCGACGCAGTTCCACCCGGAAAAGAGCCAAGACAACGGGCTGCAGCTTCTGCAGAACTGGCTGGCGCACGACTTCTGATGCTCAAGAAACGGATCATCCCAAAATTCCTTATACGGAACGGCCGTCTGGTGAAGATGCGCCGCTTTCACGACGATCAGCGCGAGGCGGGCAACCCCGTTTCGACCGCCAAGGTTTACGACAGCTATGGCGTGGACGAGCTGATCTTCGTCGACATCGACGCCTCTGCTGAAGGCCGCACGGTGGCCGGACCGATCATCGAGCGCGTGGCCGAGGAGGTCTTTGTGCCCCTGACCGCCGGCGGTGGCGTACGGACCCTGGCGCAGATCGAGGCCCTGCTGAAAAGCGGGGCGGACAAGGTCAGCATCAACTCCGCAGCTATCGACGACCCCGACTTCATCACCCAGGCCGCGAGCCGGTTCGGGGACCAGTGCATCGTCGTCTCCATCGACTATCGCGCTGACGAATTCGGTCGCAAACGGGTCTTCGGACACGGCGGCCGTGTCGCTACGACCCACAATCCGGTGGAGTTCGCCCTGCGCATGCAGGACCTGCATGCGGGCGAGATCCTGATGACGTCCATCGACCACGACGGGATGATGGACGGCTATGACCTGGACATGATCGCGGCCCTGTCGGATCGGTTGGACATTCCCCTGATCGCGTCCTCAGGCGCGGGCAGTCTGGACGACTGTATCAGGGCCTTGAACGCCGGGGCATCGGCGATCACCATCTCGTCGATGTTTATCTTCACCGACCACAGCCCGATCAAGGTGCGGACCTATCTGAGCACCAACGGCGTCAATGTCCGCAGCCAGAAAGGAAGCCGCTCGTGAGCCTGAGGGTTCGCGCCAGTCTGGACGCCAGGGGCCTGGCCGCCTATGCCGCCGCTCAGTGCAATGCCAGCTTTCCCGATGGCGAAACGGTCGGCCTCGACACGCTGATGCCTGCGGTTCAGGTCGCGTTGGCTCGGCTTGAACATTGCTTCAGCCATGTTGAAAATCGCTATTTCTTCGACGGCGAACAGGTCGTGTTCAACCATCTGCACGGCGATCAATACGCCATGTGGCTGTATCTGCTGGCCAATGAACTGCATCGCCAGGATGGGCCCGCCTCGGTCTGCTCTAAACTGTTCCTGTTGAACAAGGCCCTGCACGGGCTGGACGCCTTCTACGAAGTGCAGTTGCCCGACATCTTCCTTTTGGTGCACCCGCTGGGGACGGTTCTGGGGCGTGGCACCTACAGTGACTATTTCATCGCCTATCAGCGGTGCGGCGTCGGGTCGAACCGGGACCTCTACCCGACCTTTGGCCGGCACGTGACGCTGCGGCCTGGCAGCGCTGTGCTGGGGCGATGCGTCATTGGCGACTATTGCCACATCGCCACGGAATCGTTGGTTCTGGACCGCGACCTGCCGGACAACAGCCTCTATATTGGAGGCCCGAAGACCGCCATCGTTCGACGTCAAGACGGCCCCTTGCCGATCTGGCGGACCCACGGAGCCTGAGATCATGCCTGACGACCTGAAGATCGCCTCGAACTCGGCGGCGGATTTCGCCGCTCTGCGGCTGAGGCTGCACAAGGCGATTCCGGGTGGAGCGCACACCTATTCGCGCGGCGATGACCAATTTCCAACCAATGCACCGCCGGTGCTGGCGCGGGGGAAAGGGGCATATGTCTGGGACACGCACGGCACCCGCTACCTCGACTATGGCATGGCCTTGCGGGCCATATCGATAGGTTATGCGGACGACAGGGTGAACGCTGCCGCCATCCGTCAGATCGAGAACGGCGTGAATCTGACCCGCGCGTCCGAGATCGAGCTTCAGGCCGCCGAACTGATCTGCGATACCGTGCCTTGTGCCGAGATGGTCAAGTTCGCCAAGAATGGCTCGAACGCAACCAGCGCCGCCGTCAAGATCGCACGCGCCTATACCGGCCGCCGCTACGTCTGCGTGCCGCGCCAGCATCCGTTTTTCTCTTTCGACGACTGGTTTATCGGCTCGACCGCCGTCAAGCGCGGCACCTTGCCGGACCACGCGGAGTCTACGCTGCTGTTCGACTATAACGACGTCGCCTCGCTACAAGCGCATTTCGACGCCTATCCCGGCCAGATCGCGGCGGTGATGCTGGAGCCCGCGACGCACATCACCCCCTGCGGCACCTGCCCGATGCAGGCCGACTGGCCTGCCACACCGTGCTCGGCCTGCCCGAACAACAAGAGCAATTTTCTACATCAAGCCAAGGCCGTAGCCCATGCGGGCGGGGCCTTGTTCATCTTGGACGAAATGATCACCGGCTTTCGCTGGCATCTGAAAGGGGCGTCTTACCTTTTTGGGATCGAACCGGACATCGCCACCTTCGGCAAGGCCATGGCCAACGGCTTTGCCTTGGCCGCTGTAGTGGGCAAGCGCGAATACATGCAGGTCGGCGCGACCGATCAGCCCGGCATGGAACGCACCTTCCTGTTGTCCACCACCCATGGCGGCGAAATGCCCGCGCTGGGCGCCTTTGTCGAAGCGACCCGCATCAATGCTGAAGAGGAGGTGCCGCTGGGCCTGTGGGCCTACGGACGCAAGTTGAGGGCCGGGTTTGCCCAGGTCGCCGCTGCCCGCGGATTGCAGGACCACTTCGTCACCGAGGGTCCCGAGATTCTGATGAACTACGTTACCCGCGACCGGGACGGACAGCCGTCGCTGGCCATGCGGACGCTGCTGTCGCAAGAGATGATCGCGCGCGGCGTCATGATGCCCTGGCTCGGCACCTGTCAGGCGCACGGCGAGACCGAGCTTCAGATGACGCTGGAGGCGCTGGATGGTGCCCTGAAAGTCTATGCCGCCGCGCTGGACGAAGGCCTGGATCGCTACAAAGACGATCACGTCATCAAGCCCGTCTTCAGGACCCACAACTGATGGCTGACGTCTCGCGACTGGATGGCCAGGTGGCGCTGGTGACCGGAGGCGCGGGCATTCTGGGTCGACGCTTCTGCGAGGGACTGGCTGAGGCCGGGGCCAGCGTCGCGGTCGTGGACCTGTTCGGCGACGCCGCCGGTGAGGCCGCCGCCGAACTGGGCGCAAGCGCGGCGGGATTTGCCTGCGACGTGTCCGATGCCGCCTCGGTTAAAGCTTGCGTTGCGGCAGTGATGGAACGGTTCGGGCGGATCGACATCCTGATCAACAACGCTGCGACCAAAACCGATGACGTGCGCGCCTGTATGGCTCCTTTCGAGGACTATTCCATTGAGACCTGGCGGGAGATCATGTCGGTCAATATCGACGGCATGTTCCTGATGGCCCAGGCGGTCGGAAAGACCATGCTGGCGGGCGGCATCAAGGGCCGGATCGTCCAGACGGCCTCCATCTACGGGGTCGTGGGCCCCGACAATCGCATCTATGAAGGCTCGTCCTATCTGGGCGGGCCGATCAATACGCCGGCGGTCTACTCAGCATCAAAGGCGGCCGTGGTCGGATTTACCAAATGGTTGGCCACCTACTGGGCCGACAAGGGCATTAGGGTCAATTGCATCGTGCCCGGTGGCGTTTCCAGCGGTCAGAATGGTGTATTCAACGATCTGTATTCCGCACGGGTACCGATGGGCCGGATGGCGCGAGCCGAAGAGATGGTGCCGCCGCTGCTGTTCCTCGCCAGCGAAGCCTCCAGCTATGTCACCGGCCATGTGCTGATGGTCGACGGCGGATGGACCGCCTGGTGATTACAGACCAAAGGCGGGGCCAACTGTATCTGATCGTGGTCAAGCTGCTGGATGTAGCGGCACGCGCAGGCTTCATCCTGGCCGCGACCTATGCCCTGCCCATCAGCCAGGCGGGGCAGTTCGGGCTATTGACGACCCTGGTCGGCCTGTTCGCCTTCGGATTCAACTTCGAGCGCCACATCGACATCCAGAGGCGCACCGCCGGTCAGCCTTATGAGGTGTTTGACCGCTATGTCTCCTCGGCGCTGGGGTTCTTCGCCTTCAACTGGGTTCTGATGGTGCCGCTGTTCATCGGCGCGATCGTCCTGCTGGCCCAGGTCAGCCCGGAACTGATCGCGTTCGCCGTGGTCATCGTGATCGGCGAGCATCTGTCGAACCAGGCGTATTTCTTCGCCCTGATTTCAACCCGCTACTATCCACTGCTGCTGCTGGTGGCGGCGAAGAATCTGGTGCTGGTCGGGGTGGTGCTTTACCAGGCCCTGCTGTCGGGGACCGGGCTGGACCTTGGCTTCGTCCTGGCGGTGTGGGCGGCGGGCGCCGTCCTGTGCACGGCAGCCCTGGCGCTGATGTGGCTGCGCATACGTATCGCTGCGCCACGTGAAAGGCCGTTTCATTTCGCCGTCGACATCCTGGGTCAACACCGGGCGTCCGGGGTGCATTTCATGTTGGGGCTCATCGCTCTGGTGATCCTTCAGTACGATCGGCTGGCGGTCGGGGCTCTGATGCCGCTGGATCAGGTCGGGCTGTATTTCCGGCACACGGTACTGGTGTCCCTGGCTTATCAACTGTTCAACGTCGTTTCGTTCAACCGCATTACGCCCGCCATTTTCGCCGCAGCCCATACGCACGATGTGGCCCACCTGCGGTGGCGAGTGATGGGCGAATACGGCAAGACCCTGATCGGAGCACCTCTGCTGCTGGGTTTACTCTGGCTGGCCGACACCCTGACAGACGGCATCTATGCCGAGCGGTTTGATCTCAGTTTGCCGTTGATCGCGATTATGCTGGGAGGTTTTGTTCTGCGGGCTGCAGCGGACTTCAACGCCCTGATCCTGAACGCCCTGCATCGCGAACGCGTAGTGCTCCGCTATCAAACGATGGCCTTCGCCGTCGGTGCCGTGGTGCTGGCCATACTGACATGGAAGTTCGGGGTTTATGGCGCGGCAACGGCCTTGGTCATCACGTCCGGACTGTATCTCGTATTGGTCGCTAAACGGGTGTTTCGCCTGACTGGAAAAGGTGTCCGGGCATGAAGGTCCTGATCACCGGCAGCCGGGGCTTCGTGGGAGCTGCCCTGATGCGACGGCTGGTCGATAGCGGGCATCATGTCAGCGGTTTCAGCCGTCAGGGCGGAGACGATACGCTGCGAGGCGACCTGCTGGATCCCACCTCAATCCGCGAAGCCCTCATTACCTTTCAGCCTGACGTGATCTACAATCTTGCTGCCGAGACGGACCTGAAGGGGCCGCCAAAGAACGGCTATGCGGCCAACACCGCCGGAGTGGGTCACCTGCTGGAGGCGGTCGCAAACGCACCATCCGTGCAGCGCGTGATCTGGATGTCGTCCCAATTGGTCAATCGTCCCGGACGCCCGCCATCATCGGATACTCACTTCGATCCGGACGGGGGCTATGGAGCCAGCAAGGCCGAGGGCGAGCGGCGCGTCCGAGCGGCGAACGGGGGCGGCAAGACCTGGGTCATCGCGCGCTCGACCACCATCTGGGGTCCGGGCATGAGCGAGCACTATCTGGGCATATTGCGGCTGATACGTCGGGGACTGTATTTCCATGTCGGCAGGACCCCGCGTCTGAAATCCTATTCCTACATCGACACCCTGACGGCCCAGCTGGAGGCACTCGGCACTGTCGCTGAAGCCGAAATCGCGGGTCGTGTCATGTATCTGGCCGATAGCCCGCCGGTGGATTTGCGGGCCTGGTCGGACGCGTTCGCGGCACAGTTCGGGCGGCGGCTTTACACATTGCCCGAGCCCCTGGCTCGGTTGCTGGGCGTGATGGGCGATCTGGCTGCCGCCACCGGACTGAAGACGCCTCTGACCTCGCGGCGGCTGGACAATATGATGACCGACTATGTCTACGACACCACTCCGATCGACACCATCGCCGGACCACCGACGATCAGCATGGCCGAGGGTGTTCGCCGGACCGCCGACTGGTTGATCGCACAGGACCGGACGACCGGAGAGACGCGATGACCGGAACGGTTCTGATCTATGCCATCCACCGCATGGAAGGCTGGTGGCGGCATATCGGTGACCACATGGGGTTCGATCATGCGGTGGTTCTGACCGACCGACGCGGCAAGGGCGATCGGTGGGTGACGGACGATTTCTACGCCGCCTACGAGAACTTTCGGACAAATAGCGGCGCGCGGGACGCGTTGCTGGCCCCTGCCGAGATCACCGACATCATTGCCCGCTGTCGCGTTCTGCGCTGGCTGCCTACCGATCAAGCGACGGCGATGGCGCAGGCCATGGCGACAGCTATGGAGAGGGTGCTGGACACGGTTCGGCCCACCGTCGTCACCGGCTTTCCGATCGACAGCTATGTTTCCGACGTACTGGCCCGCCGCGCACGAGCCCGAGGCATTCCCTACTTCGAGGTCACGGCCAGCGCCTTGCCCGGTATGTGCATGCTGATGCACCGCGGCCGGCTGATCAACAGCGATGTCGAGGCTGATGCGGGGGCCGTCGAAACCCGCATCCGCGAGATCGCCGCGCCGGTCTTTACCCCCACCTATGTGCAGAACCAGGCCCCCTTCACGCGGGCGCGGTTTCTGAGGACCTTCTGGCGGTTTCGGCTTAGAGGGTGGGTTTTCAAGGCCGTGTCGTGGTTGAAACGTGATCCGTTGAATCTGCATTACCTGGATGCCCAGTCCAGCCTGGGGCACAAGCCGCAGCTTTCGGACATCCGCGTCATCGACATGGTCCAGGCGGACTGGAAAGCCAGGGTCCAGACCTTTCCCCGGGACCGCCGCGTCCTGTTCGGCCTGCAACTGTTGCCCGAGGCGGCCATAGACTACTGGGTCGACGACCTGGCCATGGTGCGCCACGAGGACATGCTTGTCGAGGCGGCCCGACACCTGGTCGTTGACGGCTTCATCGTGGTGGTGAAGGATCACCCTCTGCAATTCGGCTTTCGCCAGACTGAGCTTCTGAGCCGCCTAAGCGCCCTGCCGAACGTCGTCATTGCGCCTTATGAGGTCAGCGGCAACGAGATGCTGGCGACATGTGGCGTCAGCCTGACCGCGACCGGTACCCTGGGTCTTCAGGCAGCTCTTCTGGGCCTGAAGTCGGTCACAGCGGAGGCCTATTATGTACCGAACGAACAGGATTTCATCGTCCTGAAAACCTGGCACGGCCTGAGCGTCCTACCGCATCGTCTGCACGAAACCATGCTGCCTGCCGATCTGTATGGCCGTCAGGCCAGGATTGTTGCCCGGCTGCTGCAGGGCAGTTTCGACGCGGACTTTTTCTGCTTCCAGGGGTTCGACGACCGATCACCTGACGAGACCACCGCCGAACTGGGTCGTCAGTTGGGCGCGCGGCTGAGGCTGCTGGGGCCAGACGGCGAGAATTGGCACGGTCGGCACATGCCCAGGGGCGGGGGTGGACATGACGGGTCACCCCTGCGCTGACGCGCACCACGGGGCGGGTTTGCTTGACCTGACGGGGTCGGCTTGGATAGGAGACGGGTCTGGTATCGCCCGCGTTTTTGGGCCAGCAAGCGGTCTCGCGCAGCAGAAAGACAGGCCTGTCCGATGACGTCGCCCGGCTATGTGATCCTGGACCCGGGGCCCGACCTTCGGGCCATGCCCGATGTGGCCTGGCATCCGTCCATGGTCGATTACGACAAGCACGAGGCCTATCGCGACCTGGCACAGACGGTCGATCTCAAGACGCGGCTGAGCGCCGGGACGACATTCGCGACCGGCATGGCCAAGCTGCTGCTGAAACGAACCATCCGCTACGAGATGATTCCGTATGATATCCGCAGCGACCGCTCGCTCAGCGGCCGCCTGCGGTTTGTGGGTGCCGCGCTGCGGAACATGGCAGCCGGGTCCATGCGCAAGCGCCACGCCAGCGCGACGACCTCGGCCGACGGCAGCCGCCTGGACCGGCATGGCGTCATGGTGGTGGCGGTTCCCGAAGACCGCGTCACCCAGTTGGAACAGACCTCCGCACCCCAGTTCGCGGCCTTGGCAGCACGGCGAGGACAGTCCAACGGCAAGCGCGCCTTCGAAGAGTCCCGCGGGCAGGCCAGCCGCGCCGAGGCCCAGGCCCTTTTCGAACAGATCGAGACTTTGTTGCGCGATGCTGGGGTAATGGCGGCGTCAGACGCCTATCTGGGTCGGCCAGCCCGACTGATCGACGTCAATCCACAGATCAACGACGTCACCGACAGCTTCTGGCGCGACATCTTTCCGGACATCAGCGCCGACCAGCTTCCAGCCACGGCCTATTGCCACCGTGACGCTTCTGGCGGCGACCTGAAGGCCATTATCTATTTGAGCGACGTAGGCGAGCGGAACGGGCCATTCAGCTATGTCCTGGGGTCGAACCGCATGCGCATCTCGCGACTGGATGATCTGATCTGCGAGGTCAATGACAGCAACGGCCTTGGCACCACAGATCCTCAGGCACGCCGCAAGTTCGCCGCCCTGCCCGCCCGGCTGCGGCAAAAGGGGGCCTTTGGCAACGACCTGACCCCGGCATCGCCGATCAGCGCTGACATCAACGCCGGACTATGGGCCATCCAGGCCCCCAAAGGGTCCATCGTCCTGTTCGACACCAAGGGCATCCACCGCGGCGGCATGGTCGTCGAGGGCGAGCGCCGCGTCATCACCTGCGTGATCGGGTGAGATTTCATCCCGCCGCCCTGATGCTGATGGTCTGGCTGACCTGCGTGGTCGCCTTTTTCATCCTGCCGTTCCAGCTCGAGAACCGGGTGATGAGCCTGTATGGCTACCTGATCCTGTTCCTGTTCATCGGGGTCTTCTGCTTCGGAGCCATGATGGCCGCCCGGCCACAGCGGCAGCAACCCAGACGGACGGACATCGTCGTCGACTTTCGCCTGGCGGACCGCCTGCTGATCGCGGCGGCGCTCATCGCCATTTTCGCCTCCTTCATGGATACGCAAGGGCGCAACCTCTTCGACCTGGCTGATGCCTACAAAGCGCGGTCCGAAACCGCCGGAGCTCTGATGAGCGGCGGCGAATCCGCCAGTACTATCTGGTTCCAGCTTGCTTTCCTGACCTACCCCGCCGGCTATGTGTATCTGGTACGTGAAATCGCTTTCCGACCGCGCCCCGTACCTTGGCGTATCGGCATATTCGGCCTGTTGCCTGTCCTCATGGCGGCTCTGGCCATGGGGGGCCGTTCGCCGCTGCTCTATGCGTTGGTCATGATGATCTACGCTTTCAATCTGCGAAAGCAGTTGCATCCCAAAGCCAAACCAGCGGCCCGACCGGCGGGCCTAGCGGTTCAGCGCACGATGGGACACGTGCGGCGCCCAGCGCGGCGCCCATTCAAGCTGGGAGCCCCCGGCAAGGCCGTGATCGGCGTTCTCGGCGCGGTCATGTTCGTTTACTTCATGCAGGTGTTCCTGACGCGAGCCGAAATTTCAGGCGGTGTGGACGCAATGTTCGGGGTCGCGGGTCAGTCGTGGGGGGTCAACTTCAACGGTCCCGGCTCCAACACCATCTTCCAGCTCCTGGGTTCCGAGGGTGCTTACCTGATGTTCGTAAGCTTCTGGTATCTTCTTCAGGGCTTGGTGATGTCGAACACACTCTTCACCAGCTATGACGGGCCCATGCTGTATGGGGTTTACGGTGTCGATCTGATCTCAGCCGTGATGCGACGCCTTAACGGCGAGTTCGTCGCCAATGGCTATGCTCATCTCGGGGCCATCAACGTCTATGGCTTCCTGCCGTCCGCATTCGGGACACTGTATGTTGACCTGAAGTTCCTGGGCCTCATCCCCTGCCTGATCTGGGGCTGGCTGACGGGCAAGGTGTATGGCCTCGTCAAGCTGGGCCGGGACCCTCGCTGGGTTCTGGCTGTCCCCTTCGTCGTCGTAGGCATATTGTTCAGCATTATCGGCACGCCTGTCGGCTTTTCCAATGGGCTGATCACGCACCTATGGCTGATCGGCGTTCTGTGCACGGTCAACGTCAGAGTGCGTCCGGTTGTGGCGGTAGCGGCAAGCCCTCGACGCTGGTTCTGAACAACACTTCCGAAAAGGGCTGCCCTGCCCCTCCAAGATTGCTAAGGCTTGGCCCCCCAGCAAGGCCCGAAAGACATCATGCGATTTAAAGAATACGTCCGCACGCGCATCCTGCCGCTGATCAATGGTGTGCTCGGTCTCGCGGCGCTGAAGCTGGTTCCGGCCAGCACACCCAACCGTGATTTCGAGGCGTTCGTGGCACACCTCGGGCGGCTGGGGTGCACCTTCAAGACCGTGGTCGATGTCGGTGTCGCCCACGGCACACCGGGCCTCTACAAGTCCACCAAAGGAGCGCAGCTTTATCTCGTCGAGCCGGTGCCGGCCTGTGCACCCATCCTGGCGGAGTATGAGCGGACGCTGGGGGCCAAAACCTTCAACGTCGCGGCGGGGGCAACCGATGGTCTGATCCGCTTCAACGTTCACAGCGACATTTCCGGCTCTTCCACCTTCGATCAGTGGGAAGGCGCTCGGCTCGATGGCCAGACGGTCGAGGTACCGGTGCGGCGCCTGGACAGCATCATCGACCAGCCGATCGCCCGCCCCTGCCTGCTGAAGGTCGACACGCAAGGGGCTGAGCTGCTGGTGCTTGAGGGAGCATCCGGTATTCTGGACCAGATCGATGTGATTATCCTGGAATGCTCGTTCCACCAGTTCCGCCACGGCGCACCGGAGTTCAACGAAATCGTCGTCCGCATGCAGGAGCTGGGCTTTGCCTGCTACGAGACGCTCGAGGGCCATTATCGCGCTTTGGACAATGCCCTGGCCCAGGTCGACCTGGTCTTCGTGCCGTTCGATTCGCCCCTGCGTCGCGACAAGGGTTATTTTAGCGCCGAGCAGATCGACAGCTATCTGAAAGTAGCCTGAAGGCTTTATCTTCGGGGCTCCATCGGCCGGGCCGGGTTACCGATCACCGTGACGCCGGGCGGCACATCGCGAGTCACGACCGCCCCCATGCCGATCACAGCGCCCTTACCGATGCGCAGCGGCTTGCCCGGTGTGCCCTGACGCAGGATGGCACCAGTGCCGACGTAGACGTCGTCCTCAATATGAACATTGCCGTTGCAGGCAACTTGGGGGGCGAAGGTGACGAAGTCGCCGATCACGCAGTCATGGGCGACATAGGAATAGATGTTGCAGTGGAAATGCCGGCCGATGGTGGCCGACGCCGTGACCACGGTGAAGTCGCAGAACACCGAGCCCTCGCCCACCGTCACGTCCGGCCCGCGCAGATGGGTCCGGGCTGCCAGATGCCCCCCGGTGATTCGATCCGCGATCCGGCGCCGGATGGCAGCATCGCCGATGGTGATCACGGCCGGGCAGTCCAATGCGTCCGGCCCGATCACCGGCACGCCGCAGATGACCTGACCCACTTCGCCGGGATTGTCGGAAACGAAGACGACATCGCCATGGTCGCCTGCGGCATCCCGCGCCGCCTGCACCAGTTCGCGACCAAAGCCGCCGGGTCCATAGATCGCGATCTTCATCGTCGGACATTTGCACGGACCGCGCGATCCGGCCAATAGGCTGTCGGCCATCGCGCATCGGAACAGGACGGATCCTTCAAATGACGCAAGGCGGGGAACGCGTGCTGGTCACCGGGGCGACCGGGTTTCTGGGCGAGGCCGTAGTGCGCGCCTTGGCGACCCAGGGCCGGAGCGTACGGGCGGCTGTGCGTCACGACCCGGGTAACTGGCACCCCGGGGTAGAGGTGGTCCGCGTCGGTGAGCTGGGGCCCGACACGGACTGGTCACTGGCCTTGCGGGATGTGGAGGTGATCGTCCACTGCGCCGCCCGCGCCCATGTGCTCAGGGAGACCGCGGACGATCCGCTGGCCGCGTTTCGTCGGGCCAATACCGAAGGGGCGGCGGCCTTGGCCCGGCAGGCGAAAGCGGCCGGCGTGCAACGGCTGGTCTTCATTTCCTCCATTGGTGTGAATGGCAGCGAGACGACCGGCAAACCCTTCACGGCCCATGACGCGCCCCGTCCGCAGTCCCCTTATGCGGTGTCCAAGTATGAGGCTGAACTGGCGCTGGCAGAGATAGCTGCCGACGGGATGATGGAGCTGGTCGTCATTCGTCCGCCGCTGGTCACGGGACCGGATGCCAAGGGCAATCTGGGCACATTGGCGCGCTGGATCGACCGGGGCATTCCGCTACCCTTGGGTCTGGTCACCGGGAACCGGCGCGATCTGGTGTCGCGTGAAACCCTGGTCGATCTGATCGGCGTCTGCCTGGATCATCCGGCCGCGAGGGGGCAGACCTTTCTGATCAGCGATGGCCGACCTGTTTCGACCCGCCAACTGCTGGTCGACATGGCCGCGCGGCAGGGCCGACGCGCGAAGCTGTGGCCGATGCCGCCCCTCCTGCTAGATCTCGGTTTGCGCGCGCTCGGCAGGACGGCGATGCGGTCGCAACTGCTGGGCGACCTAGAACTGGACATTGCCCATACGCGTCGGACCCTGAACTGGCATCCCACAAGCCTTCCGCACACAGGCGCGATGGGTTAGGTCAGGCGGCATCGACCGGGCCGGGTCTGGGTCCGAGAACGAGGAATACCCATTGAGCGTCTTCATCATCGCCGAGGCTGGCGTCAATCATAACGGCGACGCCGAGCGGGCCTTGGCGATGGTGGATGCCGCCGCCGCCGCCGGAGCTGACGCGGTCAAGTTTCAGACCTTCTCCACCGATCTTGTGATCGGTCCAACCGCAGGCAAGGCCGAGTACCAGAAACGCGAAACCGGCGAAGGAACCCAGCGGGATATGGTTCGACCGTTGGAGTTGTCAGACACCGATCACGAGCGGCTGGTCGAGCGCTGCTTTCAGCGGGGCATCGAATTCATGTCGACGCCATTCGATAACGGCTCGGTCGACCTGCTGGTCCGGTTGGGCATGAAGAGGATGAAGGTGCCCTCGGGCGAAATCACCAACTTCCCGTTCCTGCGCTATCTGGTGAAACAGGACCTGCCGCTGATTGTCTCGACCGGCATGGCGACCCTGCAGGAGGTCGAAGAGGCCGTCGCCTTCATCGCCGAGACGCGCGCCAGCCTGGGCCTGACCACGCCGGTGGCCGAGCGCGTTACGGTCCTGCACTGCACCTCCAACTATCCCGCCGCATGTGCGGACGTGAATCTGCGGGCGATGCAGACCATCGCCAACGCGATCCGGCTGCCTGTCGGGTATTCGGACCACACATTGGGGATCGCGGTCTCGACAGCGGCGGTGGCGATGGGGGCGGTGGTGATCGAGAAGCACTTCACCCTGGACAAAAGCCTGAGCGGGCCGGACCACACTGCCTCGCTGGACGTAGCCGAACTGACCGCCTTGGTGCGCCAGATCCGCGATGTGGAGGCAGCGCTCGGCTCACCGATCAAGGCCCCGACCGCCTCCGAAATCCCCGTGCGTGCTGTGGTGCGCCGGTCCGTGACTGCGGGCCGTGATCTGGCCGTCGGCGAGACCCTGAGCGAGGCCGACCTGATGCTGTTGCGTCCCGCCAGCGGCATTCCGGCCAAGCAGTTGGACGAGGTGGTGGGGCGCGTCATCAAGACGGCCATTCCCGCAGGCCAGCCCCTGCAATGGTCGGACTTGAACTGACCGTGCGGCGCGTGCGCTACATCAGCGGCACCCGGGCAGACTTCGGTCTGATGCGGCGCACGCTTCAGGCCATCCGCGATCATGCGGCCCTGGAGGTGTCGGTGATCGCCACCGGAATGCATCTGTCGCCCATGCACGGCGACACGGTGCGAGAGATCGAAGCGGCCGGTTTGGCGATTTCCGCTCGCGTTCCCGTTGCGCTGGAACCCGCGACGGGGGCGACCATGGCGCGTGGGATCGGCATCATGATCGGGGCGTTTGTCGACGCGCTCGAGGCGGACCGACCCGATATCCTGCTGGTGCTGGGTGATCGTGGAGAGATGCTGGCAGGGGCGTTGGCCGCCATCCACCTGAACATCCCGGTGGCGCATGTCTGCGGCGGTGAGCGGTCGGGGACGGTGGACGAACCGGTGCGCCATGCCATTTCCAAGCTGTCACATCTGCATTTCACGGCAACCGAGGGGGCCCGCGAGCGGCTTATCCGCATGGGTGAGGCCCCGGAACACGTCTGTGTCGTGGGAGCCCCCGGATTGGACGGACTGGACGACAGGCCATTGGCGGATCGCGTGCTGGTCGCCGCCCGACACGGGCTGCATCCTGCCAGGCCCATCGCCCTGATGGTCTATCACCCGGTCCTGCAGGAAGCAGCGCGGGCCGAGGCGGACACGATGCTGCTGATCGACACCTTGCTTGCGGCCGGATGCCAGATCGTGGCTCTGGCCCCCAATGCGGATGCGGGCAGCGACGGCGTGCTGAAGGCGCTGAAACAAGCCGTGGGGCAGACCGATGTCCAGCTGCGCACCCATCTGCCGCGCGAGGATTTTCTGGACGTGCTAGCCATCGCCGATCTGATGGTCGGTAACTCCAGCTCAGGCATCACCGAGGCAGCCAGTTTCGGCACACCGGTGCTAAATGTCGGGCGACGTCAGAACCTGCGCGAACGAAACGCCAATACGACCGACGTCGAAATCGAGCCGAACGCGATCGCGGCGGGCGTCCAGGATCTGCTGTCCCGTGGCCGCTATCCGGCGGGCAATGTATACAGCCTGCCAGAGGGTACGGCCGCGAACCGCGTGGCGGCTCATTTGGCCGAGGTCGTCATCGACAACGACCTGCTGATGAAGGTCAACCGGTACTGAAATGATGATCGACGTGAAGGAATTCTATGCCCGCGCCTCGACGACGTTGCGGCAGGCGATGGAGACCATCAACGCCTCGGGCATGCAGATGTTGTTGCTGGTCGATGCCCAGGACCGGTTCGAGCGGACCGTGACCGACGGCGACCTGCGTCGCCTTCTGTTGAACGGCGCGGAGATGGGCGACACCCTGGCACAGCTGCCTCCCCTCGCTTCGATTACCGCACCCGACGGTATCAGTCGCAAGGCTGCATTGGCGGTGATGGATCAGCACGAGATCAATCATCTTCCGCTGATCGACGCCGACGGTCGGATTGTCCGCGTGTTGAACCGACGCGACATCGGCACCCCCATCCTGTTGTCCACGCCACATATGGGCGAGGCAGAACTGCATTTCGTCGAGGAAGCGTTCCGCACCAATTGGATCGCGCCCTTGGGCCCCAACGTCGATGCGTTCGAGCGGGAAGTCGCCGATCTGGTCGGCGTCGGCCATGCGGCCGCCCTGTCGTCCGGCACCGCCGCCATTCATCTGGCCGTTCGCATGCTGGGCGTGAAGCCGGGGGACAGGGTCTTCTGCTCGACCCTGACGTTCGCGGCCTCGGCCAATCCGATCGTCTACGAAGGCGGCGAGCCGGTGTTCATCGACAGCGAGCCGGGCAGCTGGAACATGTCGCCCGTCGCGCTGGAAAGAGCTTTCGATGCAGCGCAGGCAGAGAGCTGGATGCCGCGTGCCGTCATTGTGGTGAACCTGTACGGCCAGAGCGCCGATATGGATGCCCTAGTCGAAATCTGCGACCGCCATGGCGTTCCGGTGATCGAGGATGCCGCCGAGAGTCTGGGCGCACGATACAAGGGCAAACCGTCCGGTATCTTTGGTAGGATGGGGATCTTTTCGTTCAACGGCAACAAGATCATCACCACGTCGGGCGGCGGCATGCTGGTGTCCGACGACGAGGATCTGATCAAGCAGGCGCGGTTCCTGGCGACCCAGGCGCGCGATCCCGCCCCACACTATCAGCACAGCCAGATCGGCTTCAACTATCGGATGTCCAACATCCTGGCCGGGGTCGGGCGAGGACAGCTTCAGGTACTGGGTGACCGCGTCGAGGCGAGGCGTGGTGTGTTTGAGGCCTACCGCGACGGTCTGGCGGATATCCCCGGCTTGGAATGGATGCCAGAACCGGACTGGAGCTATTCGACCCGCTGGCTATCCGCCCTGACGATCGATCCGGCGGTGGCAGGCATATCGGCCAATCAGGTCATCGCCCGACTGGCCGAAGAGATGATCGAGGCCCGCCCGGTATGGAAGCCCATGCATCAGCAACCTGTCTTCGCAGGCTGCCGCCATTTCGCGCACGGCAACACGTCGGTTGCCGACCAGATTTTCGATGCCGGACTTTGCATGCCGTCCGGCTCAAACATGAGCCCTGCCGAGATCGCGCGGATCATTGATGTCATGCGCGGCATTCTGAAGGGCCGCTAAGCCATGAAGCGGTTGTTCGATCTGCTGCTCGCAAGCGGAGCATTGCTGGTCTTCGCCATCCCGATGCTGATCATCGCCCTGGCCGTGCGGCTGACGTCGCCGGGACCGGCGCTCTACTGGTCGGACCGGGTTGGACGCGACAATCGCTTGTTTCGCATGCCGAAGTTCAGGTCGATGCGGATCGATACGCCTGCGGTGGCGACCCATCTGCTCGCCGACACCACGTCGTGGTTGACCCCTATCGGCGGCTTTCTGCGCAAGTCCAGCCTGGACGAACTCCCGCAGCTCTGGAGCATACTGGTCGGCGACATGTCCGTCGTCGGTCCCCGTCCCGCCCTTTTTAACCAGGACGACCTGATTGCACTGCGGACCGAGCATGGTGTCCACCGACTGCGCCCCGGCCTGACCGGCTGGGCCCAGGTCAACGGTCGCGACGAGTTGCCCATTCCGGACAAGGTGGTGCTGGACATCTATTATCTGCAGCGCTGGACGCTTGGCCTGGACATCCGGATCCTCTGGATGACCATCGGCAAGGTGATCCACGCCAAAGACATATCGCACTAGGCCTTCGGCATCGAAGGTCTGCGCCTCAGGCTCCTATGACCGGCTCTTGTGCAGGCGAGACAGATCCTGTCTCCACCGCCCGCACCTTCGCCAGGACGTCGAACACGAGGGCCCGGGCGGCGGCATTGTCGCCGGATCGTGCGGCCTGCTCCAGCGCCCGCACCGTCGCTTCGGTCATTCTGGCACCGGCGATGCGGTCTGTGACCCGCATCAGACTGGGACCGGCAGCTTCTGATACCTCACTGGAATCGACCAGTTCCTCGAACAGCTTTTCGCCGGGCCGCAGGCCGGTGATCTGGATGGCGATGTCCTTGTCCGCTACCTTGCCGTAGAGGCCGATCAGCTGGCGGGCCAGGTCGATGATCTTCACAGGCTTGCCCATGTCCAGCACGAACACCCCCAGCGGACCATCCGGCTGCTGCGCCGAATGCGCCGTCGCGTGCAGGACCAGCTGCACCGCCTCGGGGATGGTCATGAAGTAGCGCTCGATCTCGGCATGGGTCAGGGTAACAGGGCCCCCGCGCTCGATCTGGGCCCGGAACGTCGGCACCACCGAACCGGCCGAACCCAGAACATTGCCGAAGCGGACGACACTGAACCGGGTGTTGCCCGCGCCCGTCTGCTGCGCCCGGATCACACCCTCGGCCAGGCGTTTGGTGGCCCCCATGACGTTTGGCGGATCAACGGCCTTGTCG
Organism: Brevundimonas sp.; assembly: GCF_016463295.1. Taxonomy (GTDB): domain Bacteria; phylum Pseudomonadota; class Alphaproteobacteria; order Caulobacterales; family Caulobacteraceae; genus Brevundimonas. The sequence continues at coordinate 20,580 of NZ_JAEMRO010000012.1, read as the reverse complement.
GTGGAGATGAAGACCATGTGCTGGACGCCGGCGGCATTGGCCGCCTCGGCAACATTCCAGGTGCCGACGACATTGGTCAGCACACTTTCGCACGGATGCCGCTCCATCATCGGCACGTGCTTCAGGGCGGCTGCGTGGAAGACGATGTCGGGCTTCTCGGCTGCGAAACAGGAGGTCAGCAAGGCCGCATTACGGACGTCATGCAGATATTCGGCCCGCGACAGCTCCGGCCAGCGATGACCGATTTCCTGATCGATCGAGAACAGGCTGAACTCCGCATTGTCCAGCAGCGCCAGATGGGCGCAGCCCAGGCCGGCGACCTGACGACAGACCTCCGAGCCGATCGAACCCCCCGCGCCCGTGACCAGCACGCGCCGACCCGAAACCAGCGCCCGCAAGGGGGCATCGTCCAGCTGGACCGGCGGGCGGGCCAGCAGTTCTTCCAGCGCGAATTCGCGCAGGGCGGTCTCCTCGCCCGAGCCGCCGACCTCGACCAGGCTGGAAACCTTCAGCAGCTTGACGCCCTGAAGACGCAGTTGCCCCAGCCGCTCGGCTCCGAAATCGGACGGCTGAAGCTGGTCGTCGACAAAGATCATGGCGGGGGTCAAGCCGTGCCCCAGCATGTCGTCCATAAGGTCCGCCGCGACCTCGACCGAGTCCAGCACCCGTACGCCACGCAATTGTCGTGTGGCGGCACCCGGCGTGCGAGTCACGATGCCGATGGGCTGATAGGTCTGTTCGCCCCGCGCCAGCTCACGCAGGAAGGTGTCGGCCCGCCCCATGTGGCCCAGCACGATCAGCGGCGTCCGCCGGGACGCACCGCTGAGGAAGGGCGCGATGGCGACCAGCGCCTCCTTGTCGTGGATCATGCGTCTCACCAGGACGAGTGCCAGGGTCATGCCCACGTCCAGCACGGGAACGAACAGCAGCGTCGAACGCGGCAGCGCCTCGCCACGATCCAGCAGGAAGGTCAGGGCCAGAAAGATCAGGGTGGACAGCACCGACGTGCGGATAATCGGCCCGACATCGACGATGGACACATAGCGCCACAAGGCCTTGTCGGTACGAAACAGATTGTCGAGCGCAAAGCCCAGGACGGCGAACAGACCGGCATAGAGCGCCGCATCCTGCAAGGCGTTCAGGGTCGTGACGATGCTGAAGGCATGACCCGAGGCGATCATATAGCCGCCGACCACCGCGGCGAAGCGGATCGCAGCCCGCGCACCGATCTTGAGGCCGCGAAGGAGCAGGAGAGACAACTTACTCAAGATACGGTCTTCCGGTCGTCGTTACGGCGATGGCGGCCCGATACGCCCCGGTATAAGCGCGGCCAGCCAACCGGCCTTCTAGTGCGTTCGCGGCACAGTGTCACTTGCCGCCTTCAAGGTGTCGGCGGCCAAGAACCGTAACTTTTTTCCCGCCCGGGATTCGAGCTGAAACAGTTATGGTCTAGAGACATCCGCGTGAACGGGCGTGGAGTGCCGATGACCTTCTATCCAGTGATCATGTGCGGCGGCGCGGGCTCGCGTCTGTGGCCGGCGTCCCGTCCCCGACGGCCCAAGCAGTTTCTCGCACTGGCCGGCAGCCGGTCGCTGTTTCAGGAAACCGTTCTGCGCGTCGCCCCGATGATCGCACAGGGCCAGGATGCCCGTCGGCTGATCGTGGTGGCGGGCACCGGCTATGCAGATGCCATTGCCGCACAGCTGGCCGAACTCGAAACTTCGGCGACCCTGTTGCTGGAACCGGAGCCGCGCGATTCAGGGCCCGCGATGGCGGCGGCGGCGGCGCTGGTCGCCCGGCGCGATCCCGACGGGATCATGGCCATCATCGCCTCGGACCATCACATTCCGGACGATCAGGCGTTCCGAGCGGCTCTGGAAACTGCTGCAAAGGAGGCCGCATCAGGCCGGATCGTGACGCTGGGCATCGCACCGACAGAGCCGTCCTCGGCCTATGGCTACATCAGCCCTTCCAGGCCCGGACTGGCCCCGGTCGAGCGGTTCGTTGAAAAGCCGGATGCCGAGACCGCCGCCCGTTATGTCTCAGAGGGCTACCTCTGGAACAGTGGTAACTTCATCGTCAGTGCACGGACGTTGCTGGCTGAGCTGGAGATCCATGCGCCCGAGATGGTCGCCGCCGCGCGGGCTTCGCTACCGCCCGAGCCCGATCATGAGACCGTGCGCCTGACAGAAGCTTTCCGCGCGGCCCCGCGTTTGTCCATCGACTATGCGGTGATGGAGAAAAGCGACCGAACCAGCGTGCTGCCGGTCAGCTTCGCCTGGTCCGATCTCGGGGCCTGGGATTCGGTGCTTGCCACAGGGTCGGGCGCAGCGGGCCTCCATATCGGCATAGACAGCGAAACCTGCCTGGTGCGCGCGCCCGAAGGGATGGTCGTGGCCACCATCGGGTTGCAAAACCTGGCGGTCATCGTCGAGCCGGACGCCGTCCTGGTCGCCGATCTGGGCCGGTCGCAGGACATCAAGAGCCTGGTCGAACGGATCAAGGCCGAGGCCCCGCACCATGCCGATGCGCCCGACCTGCGCGAGGGCCGACCCTATGTGCGATTCGCCGACTGGATGCGGACCGCCGCCCTGCCCCTGTGGTCGACTTTGGGCGTGGACGATCGCGGCGGCTTCGTCGAGGCCCTCGATCTGGAGGGTCGAGCCGCCCAAATGAAGCGACGGGCGCGCGTTCAGACCCGCCAGATTTTCGTCTTCTGCCGCGCAGGGCAACTGGGCTGGACCGGGCCGTGGAGGGCGCGGGTCGAGGCGGGCCTGAACCGCCTGTTCGAGGCCTATGTCCGACCCGACGGGGCCATTCGCAACATGCTGGAGCTGGACGGGTCGGTGCTTGACGACAGCGCGCCCCTGTATGAGCAGGCATTCGGTCTGCTGAGCCTGGCCGCCGCGCACGAAGCCGACGTGATGGCCGAGCGCTGCCAGGCGCAGGCGGCCATCATGCTGGAGGCTTTGCTGGCCAGTCAGCCGCCGGCCGGCCGGGGCTGGACCGAGGTCGGCAACCATCCGTGGCAGTCCAATGCCAATATGCATCTCTTCGAGGCGGCCCAGGCCTGGGAGGCGCGCGGTGTCGATCCGCGCTGGAGCCGGATCACCGACCATATCGCCGACCTGGCCCTGACGACCCTGATCGATCCGAAGACAGGGGCGCTTCACGAGTTCTTCGATGTCGACTGGAAACCCGCGGCCGGCGAGGACGGACGACTGATCGAACCGGGACATCAGTTCGAATGGTCCTGGCTTCTGTCACAACACGGGCGGACGCGGGGCGACGCGCGGGCCATCGCGGCGGCTCGGGTGCTCTACGACCATGGCATGCGCGGTGTCGATCCTCGCCGTCTGGTTGCCGTCGATGCGCTGAATGCGGACCTGACCATGGCGACGGGGCGGGCACGCCTGTGGCCCCAGTCGGAATGGCTGCGGGCCGCACTGAACATGGCGGCGATGAGCGAGGGCGAAACGCGCGAACTGCGTATGGACGATGCCGCGAAAGCCCTACGGGCCCTGCGTCGGTATCTGTCACCAAACGGCACATGGCGCGACAAGCTGGACGAACACGGTCGCTTTCTGCCCGAACCCGCCCCGGCCAGTTCGTTGTACCACATCATGGGCGCACTGGACGAGGTCGCGGCGGCTTCCCGGAACGGTCTGCTGGACGACGCCTGCGGTGACCTGAGCTGAACCTGGGCCGATGTGGCGCGTTTGACGTCCGGCGCCGCCAAGCCACGCTTGCGCCCCAAAATCAGGCTCTAAGCCGTCGTCGTTGGCTGTCGGGACTACATCCTTGATCGATCTGCATTGCCATATCCTGCCCGGCATCGACGACGGTGCACCAGACCTCGAGACATCGCTGGCGATGGCGCGGATCGCGGTCAACGACGGCATCACTGTGACAGCCTGCACGCCGCACATGATGCCAGGCTATTACGACAATACGTCCGAGGGTGTCCGCACAGCCGTCGAAGCCTTGCAGGCCGAGCTTGTAAAGGCCGAGATCCCCCTGTGCCTGGTCACGGGGGCCGACGTTCATCTGATTACGGGGCTGGCCGGTGCGTTGAAACGCGACGAGCGTCTGACGTTGGCCGATACGCGCTATTTTCTCTTCGAACCGCCCCACAACACCGCCCCGCCGCGTATGGCCGAGGCGGTCTTCGACTGCATGGCCGCCGGTTTCCACCCGATCATCACCCACCCGGAGCGCCTGCGCTGGATCGAGGAACACTATGCCCTGGTGGGTCAACTGGTCGAGGCGGGGGCCTGGATGCAGCTGACCGCTGGCTCGGTCACCGGTCGCTTCGGCAAGCGGACCCAGTATTGGGCCGAGCGAATGCTGGATGAGGGCCTGGTGCATATTCTGGCGACCGACGCCCATAATCTGCGTAGTCGGGCACCGGTTCTGTCCGAGGCCGTCCATGCCGTCGCGCAACGACTGGGCCAGCCGGCCGCCGACGACATGGTATTGACGCGGCCCCGGGCCGTGCTGGAAAACGCCTCTCCCGCTTCTGTCCTGGCTGCTGTAGGACAGGCGCGCCCGGCCCCTCGCGCGGGCTTTTTCAAACGGCTGTTCAAGGCCGCCTGAGGTTTCTACGTCATGTCTCCCATGCTGCGTGCGCTCCCGCTGGTTCTGTCTCTGACCGCCGTCATGCTGTCCGCCTGCGGTGGCGGGCCCAAGATGGATATCTCGCAGATGACGGCGGCCCAACCCGTGGAGGCGGCGCTGTTCTCTCCGCTGGGTCAGGCCAATGAGTATCGCATCGGGCCGGGGGACAAGCTGGACGTACGTGTGTTTCAGGTCGAGGATCTGTCTTTCAAGGAAATCGTGGTCGACACCTCTGGCGAAATCCAGATGCCCCTGATTGGAACAGTCCGCGCGGCCGGTCGCACGCCCAACGAACTGTCGACGGACATCGCCGGTCGTCTCGGCACACAGTATCTGCGCAATCCGCAGGTCAGCGTGGTGGTTCTGGAAGCCGCCAGCCAGAAGATCACCATCGATGGTGCCGTCACCAAGCCCGGTGTCTACGAGATGCGCGGCACGACGTCCCTGCTTCAGGCCGTGGCCATGGCCGAGGGTCCGACCCGCGTCGCCGACCTGAGCAAGGTCGCCGTGTTCCGCACCGTCGACGGCCAGCGTTCCGTGGCCCTGTTCGATCTGGGAGCCATCCGTCAGGGTCGCGCCGACGATCCGGCGGTCCGAGGCGACGACATCATCGTGGTCGATACCTCGCAGATGAGTGTGTTCATGCGTGACGTCATCGCCGCCCTGCCCGGCCTGTCCGTCTTCCGCCCCTACTGAGGCATGATGCGGCTGTCCCGCCGCCTCTGCGTCCCGGTGGCCGCCGGCCTGATCGCCGCCGGACTGGCGGGCTGTAGCCATCCCGCTGCCACACCGGCCGACACGGGCCGCGTGGCCGAGAATAATGCCGAGGCTCGCCTGACAGCCCTGGTGGCCAAGGATCAGAGGGTCGCCGCCGTCGCCTGGCGGCTGACAGTCGACAATGCCGACCTTTGCCCCGCGACGCGGCTCAAGGCGGGCTGGACCCTGCACGCCGCGAGCCAGTACGGCACAGAACTGCGACCCGTCGCCGAACGAACCTATGGCTTGCAGGGCGATCTGCCCGGCATCCTCTCGGCCCCCGCCGCCAGTCCTGCTCAACAAGCGGGGTTGCGTCCCGGCGATGTCATTGTGGCCGTCGATGGCCAGCCTCTGAGCACCGGCATCGCCGCACGCGCGCGCGACCAGACCTACGACGGACTCCAGGCCAATATCGATCGCCTGAACAGCGCGGCCACCTTGGGTCCGATGGCCCTGACGGTGCGCCGTGACGGCATCGAGCGATCGGTTACCGTGACCCCGGAAAGAACATGCGCCTATGACACCCAGGTCGAGGTTCGGGATGACCTGCGGGCGCTCTCTGACGGACGCACGATCTTCGTTTCGGCCCGCCTGGTCGATATCGCGCAGGACGACGACCAGCTGGCCTTCCTGCTCGCGCATGAACTGGCGCATGCGGTGCTGGAGCATGCGACCGTGCCGGATGTGCAAGGCGGGCGGGGTGAAGCCAATGCGCAGCTAAGCCTGCGACGGGGACTGTCGTCTTCCTCTGAGGGCGATGCAGACACATTAGGTCTGTATCTGCTGGCGCGCGCCGGTTTCGACCCCGGCCGCGCGGTTCAATTCCTGAGCGCCTATGAGGCAACCGCGCCGGGGTCGCGTTACCCCCAAGTCAATCTGCGGGGCGTCTATCGGTCCATCCCTGACCGCCGTCGCGCCCTGGAGCCGGTCATCGCCGACATCGCCCGACGTCAGGCGGCGCGTGAGCCGTTGATCCCCTGAACGCGGAGGATGGCCAGGCCAGCAAGAATGCCGACGCCATCCGCGACCACGTCCATCGCATCCGCGTCGCGCCCGATTTCTTCGAGCCCTTGGATCAGTTCCACTCCCACACCCGACATCAACATCAGCCCCATCAGCCAGGGCCACGACATCCGTGACCATCCCAGCCCAGTCAGAACCGTCAGTATCAGGAACGCCAGGGCGTGATTGGCCTTGTCCCATGGCAGACCGCCCTCGGCCTCCATGGCCGGTCTGAAAGCGAACCAGCCCACGATCAAGCCGGCGGCCACAGCTGCCAGGCGAAAAAGTCGATGATCAACGCGCGGAATCTTCAGAGACATCAGCTCATACCTGCCATTTCTCTGCGGCCCGATACCACGTAGAGGGTCGGCGTCTTGTCATCCCGTCGGCACTGCCGCACAAGTCGCTCGCCTCGCGCGAACGCCCAAAGAACGAATTTCGTGTGCGCGGCGAGCGTCCTTGGGCTATCAGCCCGACAGTTTCAATGCGCGGTCGACGATCGCGCCAGTGTAAGCGGATAGCCCATGCCGGCCGACAACCCGTTCGTTGACGAGCGCATCAGCAATACATCTCGTGGCCCGGCCGGTTTCGCCCCCGCAGGCGCGCCGTCCCTTGATCAGGGGGGATGGTCGGCCGACGAAGATAGCGCGCCGGTCTTCGACCTGGCCGCCTACTGGCGTCTGGCGCAGAAGCACCGCATCCTGCTGATCGCCTGTTTCCTGGGTGCACTGGCGGTCGGTACGGCCCTCACGCTGCTGATGACGCCTATCTACACGGCTCAAGCGACCCTGCAGATCGACCGTGAAGCGGCCCGGGTCTTCAACTCCGAAGACGTCACCCCGCGCGAAACCATGACACAAGGTGAGGACTTCTATCAGACCCAGTACGGCCTGCTGCGCAGTCGGTCGCTAACGGAGCGCGTGGTCGATAGTCTAGGCCTGGCCAGTTCGGACGCAGCTCTGACCAGCCTCTATGTCTCGTTGCCCGATGGTGACGGAACCGCTGCGGAACGGGCCCGTGCCAGGCGTGAACTGGCTATTCGTACGATCCAGCAGAACCTCAGCGTCTCCCCTATTCGCGGCTCGCGCCTGGTTGCGGTCGGCTATGACAGCCCCAACCCCGAGGTCGCCGCCCGGATCGCCAACGGCTTTGCGGAAAACTTCATCCAGGCCAATCTGGATCGCAAATATGAGAGCTCGTCCTACGCGCGCGAATTCCTGGAAGAGCGGATTGCCCAGACCAAGGAGCGGCTGGAAGATGCCGAGCGTCAGTTGGTCGATTATGCAACCGCAGAACAGATCATCAACGTCGGCGACAATGAGGACGGCTCGGGTACAGGCGCGACCCAGTCGCTGGCGTCAAACGACCTTGTGGCGATCAACAATGCCCTGGCTCAGGCCAAGGCGGCCCGCACTGCCGCTGAACAGCGCTGGCGCACCGCCAGCTCCACCCCGGTTCTGAACCTGCCGCAGGTTCTGGCCAACAATTCCGCTCAGCGCCTGTTCGAGCAAAGGGCTGCGCTGACCGCGGAGTATCAACAGAAGCTGGGTCAGTTTCAGCCCGACTATCCTGAAATGGTGCGTTTAAGGGCCCAGATCGCCGAAGCGGATGGTCAACTGCAGTCGATCGCGAACAGCATTCGGGCATCGATCCAGAATGAATACACCGTCGCGCTAAACAACGAGCGCGCGCTGCAGGCTCAGGTCAACGGCCTGAAGACCGACGTCTTGGACCTTCGCGACCGGTCGATTCAGTACAATATTCTCCAGCGCGAGCTGGACACGACCCGCACCCTGTATGAGGGGCTGTTGCAGCGGTACAAGGAGGTGGGGATCACCGGCGACATCACCGCCAACAACATCTCCATCATCGACACCGCTGTGCCCCCGACAAAGCCGTCCAAGCCGGATCTACTGATCAATCTGGCGCTGGCGGCCCTGTTCGGGATCGGCCTGGGTGCCGTTGCCGTCATCGCCCTGGAAGCCCTGGACGAGACCGTGGCCACGCCGGACGATGTGGAACGCAAGCTGGGCGTGCCGGTGCTGGGCGTCGTGCCCCTGCTGGCCAAGGGCGAAACGCCGGCCGCCGCCATGGCCGATATCCGATCCGGATTCTCCGAGGCCTATTATTCGTTGCGAACGGCGCTGCAGTTCTCCACCCCGGATGGCGCTCCGACCAGCATCATGGTGTCCAGCGCCCGTCCGGCCGAGGGCAAGTCCACGACCGCCTATGCCACCGCGCTCAATCTCGCGCGGGTCGGCAAGCGCGTGCTGCTGGTTGACGGCGATCTGCGCAATCCGTCCATGCACAGGGTCGTCGGCGTGGACAACGAAAAGGGCATGAGCAACCTGCTGTCGGGTTCCGCCGATCTGGCCTCGGTGGTGCAACGCACCCGCCAGGACACGCTGTTCTTCATCCCCTGCGGACCCCTGCCGCCCAATCCGGCCGAACTGTGGGGCGGCGATCGTGTCCGTGAGTTCCTGGCCGAATGCGCCCAGAGCTTTGACCATGTGGTGATCGACGGTCCTCCAGTCCTCGGCTTTGCCGATGCCCCCTTGTTGGCCGCGAATGTCGGTGGGGCGCTGTTCGTCCTGGAGTCGCGCGGGACCCGGCGTGGGCAGGCGCGCGGTGCCCTGAAGCGTCTGCGCGTCGGCCGCGCCCGCCTGCTGGGAGCCGTGCTGACCAAGTTCAATACCAAGGCTACGGTCTACGGCGGATACGATTACGCCTACGATTACAACTACGGCGGTAATTCCGCAGAGGGTGACGCTAGGCCCTCCAAGGACAAGCGTCCTTGAGGGACGGGGTGGCCGCGCCGTCGCCTGCACCTCGCGCACGCTCGCGACGAGGTGACAAGACTGGCGGGTGGTTGCCGTACGCACTGACAGTCGGCGCGGTCTGGCTGGGCTGGCAGGTGGTGTTGCAGCCGGTGATCCAACGCGCACCGCCGGAGCTGGCCATCCGGGTCGCACCCGGCTCGCCGACGGTCATGCGCCGTGCCGCCGAGGCCCGGCAGATGGCAGCGGACCGGGCAGGTCAGACGACCGAAGCGATCGCCCGGGCCAATGAGGATGCCGGCGTCCTGGGCCGGGACGCTTTGGCCAGAGCCCCGTTCAATGCGGCTTCGCTGCGTGTCGTGGGTCTGAGCGAGGCAAGGGCAGGGCGGGAAGCCCAAGCGGACGAGTTGCTGACTCTGGCTGGAAACTGGTCATTGAGAGACGATCCGTCCCATGCCTGGCTGGTGGACTATCGTCTGCGACGTGGCGACTATGTCTCGTCCTTCGCCCATGCCGATACCCTGGCCCGTCGCCGGGAAGCACTGAGACCCGGCATCTTCCGGCTGTTCACGACAGCCGCGACGGCGGACACCCAACGCGCCCTGCCCGTCATCGCCAGTCTGCTGGCGGCCAAACCACCTTGGAGACAGGACTATCTCGACAGTCTGTACGCCAGCGATGAGGGACTACGGGTCGCAATCAACCTGGCCATCGTTCTGGAGGCCGGTGACGCACCGCTAACCAACGCAGAGCTTAGGCAGCTCTACCTCTATCTGGTCGATCGAGGCCTGCTGGATGGTGCCCGCACCGTGCGCGAGCGCCTGAACCGACCCGCTATGAGCGCCGCCGTTGCGAACGGCAGTTTCGACGACGCCTCGTCGCCCGAGCCGTTCCAATGGCGAATCGCGCAAGGTGCCGGAATCGTGGCCGAGATTTTGAACGACGACGTCAGAGCCGACGATCCGGCGCTGAGGGTTTCGTTCGACGGGTACACCGAAGAGACGATTGCCGAGCAGTTGCTGTTTCTCTCACCTGGACGTTATCGCCTGGCCTTTGAAGCGCGCAACGAAACCGGCGATGCATCCCGATCTCTGAGATGGTCGGTCGTCTGCGTCCCTGGGGACCGACGGGTGCTCAATGCCCCCGCCGCACCTGCACAAGCCGATGTCTGGACGGCCGGTGCAGCCCAGTTCACCGTCCCCGCAGACTGTCGCGGACAGTGGCTGACGTTGCAATCCGTGCCCGACGAGCGCCGGTCCAATACGACCACATGGTTCGATCGTCTGGCGATCTCTCGCATTGTTCCGTAAGCGGAATCTGCTCTGTTTGATTTGTGACAGTTTCTCCTGAAAGCCGAAATCGTATTGATTTGGCAACTTCCGGCGACTATACGAGTTACACGTGCCACGCGGGTTCGCCTGCATAAACGAGTACATAAGGGGATTATCCATGCGTAAAACCATCGCCGCCGTCACCGCCGGCCTGCTGCTCGTCGCCGGCCAAGCCGCCGCCGCCAACAACACCGCCGCTGCCCGCGTTGGTGACCGCGTGGGCGCTCGTGCCGACGCCGGCTCGGAGTTCGCCGGCATTCCGCTGCCGGTCCTGCTGATCGGCGCAGCCGTCATCGTCGCGACCGTCGTGGTTGCCACGGACGACGATTCGGAAAGCGACTAAATCCGGACGGGATCGCGCACGACAGCTGAATAGCCGACGTTCGCGTGACAAATAGGGTTTTGAAAGGCCAGTGGGACGGCGTTGCGATTGCAGCGCTTGTTCTGCTGGCTTTTTCTTTTGTTTTCGGAGGAGCCAGCCGCGAGCATGCCTTGAGGTTGGCGATGGTGGAGCTCGCAGCCCTCCCCCTTCTCGTCATTGGTCTCTCTCGACTGCTGACCACAGGCCAATGGCGCAATCACCGGTTCGCTCTTGGACTGACGGCGCTTATCGCGGCCGTGCCTCTTGTTCAGCTCATTCCGCTACCACCCGCCATCTGGACCGGGCTTGCAGGTCGGTCGGAGATGGTGCTGGCTCTGGAATTGGCGGGGCTTCAGCCCGGGCTAGCGCCTGTGACGCTCAGCCCGGACCTGACCTGGCAGGCCTTCCTCGCCCTGCTGCCACCGATCGCCGCCTTTGTCGGCATGCTGTCTCTCAACCAGGCAACAGCGACACGCATCATTGCCGTATACCTGATCGCCGCTGTTCTCAGCGTTCTCCTGGGCGCAGCGCAACTGGCCAGCGGAGGTCAGCAACTCTATGTCTGGGCCACCACAGCAGCGGGATCCGTCAATGGGCTGTTTGCCAACCGCAACCATCTGGCGACCCTGCTGGTCGTGATGCTGCCCTTCGCGGTCGCCATGGGGGCCGCCTCTTTGAGACGTCGGCACGACGACCGTCGCCTGCCGCTCTGGTTCGGCGCGGTTTTCATCGGCATCGTCGTCATCGGCCTGGCCGCGATCCGGTCACGTGCCGGTGTCATCCTTCTGGGCCCGTCGATCGTGCTCAGCCTGCTGGCGGGCTGGATCGCAGCCGGTCGCGGACGGCCAGGTCCGGCCCTGATCGGCCTGGCGGCAGCCTTTGTGGTCGCTATCGGTGCAGTCTCAATTGTCGCCCTGCCTCCGATCCTCGAGAGATTCGACAGTCAATCGGCTCCCGAGGGTCGATTCGAGAACTGGCCGATTGTGGCCGGTGCCTCCGATGCCTATCTGCCGCTGGGTTCCGGGATTGGAAGTTTCGACGCCGTCTTCCGTTCTGTGGAGCCACTCGAAACGTTGGACCCCACCTTCTTCAACCACGCGCACAACGACTACCTGGAACTTTGGCTCGAAGCTGGATGGCCCGCGGCGGCCCTGCTGATCGCTTTTCTGATCTGGTACGGGCGGCGCACATGGGCGGCTTGGAGGGCCGGAACCTCACGTGAACGCGACCTGCAACGCGCGGCCTCCGTCGGCATACTGATGATGCTGGCCCATTCGGCGGTCGACTATCCCTTACGTACCGCGACCCTGGCCGTACTGTTCGCCGTCTGCGCTGCCCTGCTCGAAAAGGCCGGACAACCCTCTGAACGTCAGGCCGGCCGCTGAGGCGTTTGATTCGGGTGTGGCGGTCCCCGACCGTCGGCGCTATCGCTGGACCATGAGCGCCAAAGGCCCCGTCCTCGTCACCGGCTCCGCCGGCTTCATCGGCTTTCATACCGCGCGGCAGTTGCTGGCGCGTGGCGAGCAGGTGATCGGGGTGGACAACCTGAATGCCTATTACGATCCGGCGCTGAAACAGGCACGGCTGGTGAGGTTGCAGGCCCTTCCCGGCTATCGTCATCACACTCTCGATCTGGCTGATCGCGAGGGCGTGGCTGCCCTGTTTGCAGAATACACGCCGCGTCGAATCGTCCACTTGGGGGCCCAGGCGGGCGTGCGTTACAGCCTCGAGAACCCCGAAAGCTATGTCGATTCCAACGTCGTCGGCTTCCTGACCATCTTGGAAGGTGCCAGGGCGGTCGGCGCCGAGCATCTGGTCTATGCCTCGACCAGTTCGGCCTTCGGGGCCAACGGGACCCTGCCCTTTTCGGTGCGTCAGGGCGTGGCCCACCCCCTGACCGTCTATGCCGCGACCAAGATCGCCAATGAGGCGATGGCGCACAGCTATTCCCACCTGTTCGGCTTTGCCTCGACGGCCCTGCGCTTCTTCACGGTCTATGGGCCGTGGGGACGCCCGGACATGGCCCTATTCAAGTTCACCAAGGCCATGCTCGAGGGCCAGCCTATCGACGTCTATGGCCACGGCCAGATGGAGCGCGACTTCACCTATGTGGACGACATCGTCGCGGGCGTGATCGCGGCGTTGGATCGTCCTGCGGCGGTCGATCCCGATTGGCAGGCCGAAAGCCCCAACCCCTCGACCTCCGGAGTCGCACCCTGGCGCGTCCTGAATCTGGGGGCCGGGCGGCGTGAGCCGCTGATGCGCTATATCGCGGTGCTGGAAGAGGCACTGGGTGTGAAGGCGACACTGAACCTGATGCCGGTCCAGGACGGCGACGTCAGCCGTACCGAGGCCGATGTGACCGAGACGCGCGCCACCCTGGGCTATGCGCCTTCCACGCCCATCGAGGTCGGGGTCGGCCGCTTCGTGGACTGGTACCGCGACTTCTACGGCGTCTGAGGCCAATAAAGAGGGCGGTGCCGTCGCCGACACCGCCCCGTTAGCCTTCACATCGACAGACCGGTCACTGGGTGACCGGCACACCTTCCGGCGTTACCACCTGAACGTCGGCAAAACCGAGGGCACGGATCTTGGGCTCAATCGTCGCCCTGTCGCCGACCACGACCCACAGATCGGGGCCGTCGCCGACGATGCCTTGAGCTGCCCGGGCTGCCTCGGCCGCCGTCATCGACCCGACCCGCTGGCCGTAGGTTTCGTAGTAGTTTTCCGGCACGCCCCAGACGACCATGCTCTGAAGCTCGCCGGCGATGGCGGCATTGGTTTCCCAGTTGCCGGCCATGCCCTGAACCATGTTTGAGCGGGCCGCCGAGATTTCCGCGTCGGTGAGCGGACGCGACCCCACGACCTCGGTCAGTTCGCGACGCAGTTCGGCCAGGCTCTCGGCCGTCTTGTCGGACTGGACGCCCGCGCTGACGGAATAGATGCGCTCGCCGCGGGCATAGGGCACGCCGCCGCCCGCCCCATAGGACCAGCCCTTGTCTTCACGCAGGTTCATATTGATCCGGCTGGTGAAGGAGCCGCCCAGCGCCGTGTTCATCGTCTCGATGGCCGGTTCGGTCGCGGCATCGAAGGCCGGAACGATGCGGCCGCCCAGGATCGTCGATTGCGGGCCGGCGCGGTCCACGATGAGGATGCGTGGCTGGCCCGGCTCGGGCGCATCGGCCGGTCCCGGCTTGGCGGGCATCGGCGTGGAGGGCGCGCGCCAGTCGGCGAAGGCCCGCTCCAGCTTGGGCGTCAGCTCGGCCAGGGTCGTGTCGCCGACGACCACCAGGGTGGCATTGTCAGGACGGACCCAGGTGCTGTGCCAGGCCTCGGCATCGGCGGGGGTCAGAGTGTTGACCGTCGCCTCCGTACCCGAGGCGGGACGACCATAGGGGCTGCCCGGCCCCTGAAGCTGTTGCGACAGGATGCGCGAGGCGATGGCGCCGGGGTTGCGGTTCGCCTGCTGGATGCCGGCGACCTGCATGACCTTGGAGCGCTGGAAGTCCTCCTGACGGAAGGCCGGGTTCAGGATGACGTCGGCATAGAGGTCCAGCGACGGGTCCAGACGCGAGGACAGGGCCGTCATCGACACTGTCGTGGCATTGGTGCCCGATCCGGCCCCCAGGGTCGCGCCCAGCAGCTGCAGCCGGTCGCTGATCTCGATGGCCGTCAGGTCATCGGTGCCGTTGGTCATGACCTGCGGCGTCAGCTGGGCCAGACCGGCCTGAGCGTCCGTATCGACCACGGCCCCGGCGTCGAGGACCAGATTCATGGTCACCGTCGGCACGCTGTCGCGGCGCACGAACATGATCTTCAGACCGTTGGACAGCTGGGCCCGCTCGACCGTCGGGAAGACGGCGGCAGGCGCGGGCGGTGCAGGCGGCACGCCGGCGGAGCGGTCTACGCCCGTTTGGGCCGTTGTGAAGTCGGGGAAGGGCTGGACCTCCAGCGAATAGCTGCCGTCGGTCAGCCAGCGCTGGCCGGCCTCGGTCAGATTGGCGGGTCGTGCGGCGACCACGCGCTGATAGCTTTCGCGCCAGGCCCCGGGGTCGCCGAGAAAGACCTGCGAGGCGGCCAGACGGTCGGACTTGCCGCCGAATCCACCGATCCGCTCCAGACCGCGAATATAGCCGGCGGCCGTCTGGGTGCGGACACGCTCCAGCTCCTCAGCGGTCGGACCATCGCGCAGCAGGCGGGCCATTTCCTCGTCGATGATGGCCTCGATCCGTTCAAGGTCGCCACCGGCCTTGGCCGTGGCGACGACGAGGAACTGACCGGCGATCTGACGGCTGCCTTGGCTGGCCGAGACGTTGGTAGCCAGTTGCTCGTCGATGACCAGACGCTTGTACAGACGCGAGGAGCGGCCCGAGGACAGGACGTCGCCCAGCATGCTCAGATAGTCGCTGTCGGCGTCACCCACCGGCGTGGTGTTCCAGACCTTGTACAGGCGCGGCTGGCCAACGCGGTCGAACATGACCTCGCGCTGCTCGCCGACCATCGGCACGATCATGCGGCGGGGCTGGGTGACGGGCGGACCAGATGGGATGTCGCCGAAATAGCGTTCGACCTTCGCCTTGGCCTCTTCGGGGCTGATGTCGCCCGCCAGGACGATCACGGCATTGGCGGCACCGTAGTAGTCGCGGAACCACTGCTGCACGGTGGGCAGATCGGCGGCGTTCAGATCGTCCATCGAGCCGATGACCGTGTGGCCATAGGGGTGCTCGTCGGGCCAGGTGGCGTCGGTGATGGCGTTGAAGACGCGGCCATAGGGCTGGTTCTCACCCTGACGCTTCTCGTTCTGGACCACGCCGCGCTGCTCATCCAGACGCGCCTGGTCGATGGCGCCCAGCAGATGGCCCATCCGGTCGCTTTCCAGCCAGAGCAAGGAGTCCAGCGCCGTCGTCGGCACGTTCTGGAAATAGTTGGTGCGGTCGGTGTTGGTGGTGCCGTTCTGATCGGTCGCGCCCAACAGCTCCGTGCCCTTGAAGAAGTCGGTGTTGAAGTTTTCCGACCCATTGAACATCAGGTGTTCGAACAGGTGGGCGAAGCCGGAGCGGCCCTCGGGCTCCAGCGCCGAACCGACGTGGTACCAGATGTTGACCGCCACGATCGGGGCCTTGCGGTCCTCGTGCACGATCAGGGTCAGGCCGTTGTCCAGCACATAGCGGGTGTAGGGAATGTCCACATCGGGCAGAGGGGCCAGTTGGCCACGCGACTGAGGCGCGGCGACGGCGGCGCTGGCGGGCAGGGTCTGAGCCGAAACGGCGCCGGCCGCCAGGATGACGCCGGCAGCGACGCCGCCCAGCAAGGTGAAACGATGGGTTTTGCGCATGAAAATGATCCCCTGTGGCCCGATCTGAAAGAACGCGGTGCGGAAGTGGTAACCGCGACGACCGTCCGCGCAAGACTGTAATTGTTGCAGTTTCGTAATGTCGCCGACCACGCTCACGCAGCCGCGAACCCATCAGGTGCGATCATGCGCCAATAGCGCAGGCGGACGGCTCTATTGCAATCGCGCACAGATTATTGCGCCGCACACGAAATGATTTGCCTGTTGCGCTGCGATAGGCTCCTATCCTTACCCGCGGCCACGAACGCGGTTCGGGGCGCATCCACGTCGCTCCAAACCGTCCGGACACGCGCATGCCGATCATCAATCCTCGCACCCTTTGTCTGGCTCTCGTTGGAACTGCGGCCTTCGCCTCGCCTGCCGTGGCCGCGCCCCTGCTGAACCACCAGGCCCCGCTCGTACTGAACGAGGCGTCGTCGGCGTGGATCCTGACCTCGACGGCACTAGTCCTTCTGATGACTCTGCCGGGGCTGGCTCTGTTCTACGGCGGCATGGTGCGGCGCAAGAACGTCATCTCCACCATCGCCCAGTCCACGGCCGCCCTGGCCATCGTGACGGTGCTCTGGTTCGCTGTCGGCTACAGCCTCTCGTTCGGTACGGGGCCGGAAGCGACCAACGGTTTTGTCGGCGGCTTTCAGGCGGTGCTGCTGAACGGTGTCGGCACCGGCACGGCGCACAGCCTCGCCCCTGGCCTGCCGGAGTTTCTCTGGATTGCCTATCAGCTGACGTTCGCCATTATCACCCCGGCCCTGATCGCCGGGGCCTTTGCCGAGCGGATGAAGTTTTCGGCGACCATCCTGTTCTTCGTGCTGTGGCACCTGATCGTCTATGCGCCGATCTGTCACCAGGTCTGGGGCGGCGGCTGGATGGGGTCGTTGGGCGTGCTGGATTTCGCGGGCGGAGCGGTGGTGCACGTCAATGCGGGCATCGCGGGGCTGGTCTGCGCCCTGGTGCTGGGGCCGCGCCAAGGGTTCGGGCGGGACAATATGGCTCCGCATAATCTGGCCTTTACCGCCATCGGCACAGGCCTGCTGCTGGTCGGCTGGCTTGGTTTCAATGGCGGCTCGGCCTGGGCGGCGGACGGGATCGCGGCGGTGGCGGCCTTCAACACCCTACTGGCGGCGGCGGCGGCGGCCATCGGGTGGACCGCGATCGAATGGTTCGACCACAAGCGTCCCACCCTGCTCGGCATGCTGTCCGGCATCGTGGCGGGCCTGGTCGGCATCACGCCGGCGGCAGGATTCGTCGATCCCAAGGGCGCCTTCCTGATCGGCATCCTGTCGGGCCCGGCCTGCTATGCCGGTGCGGTCTGGCTGAAGCGGGCGCTGAAATATGACGACAGCCTGGATGCCTTCGGTGTGCATGGCGTCGGCGGCATCGTCGGGGCCCTGCTGACCGGCGTCTTCGCCTCGGCCGCGATCAACCCAGTCGGCGAAGGGGCCAACATCCTCAATCAGGCCATCGGCCTGGTTGCCGTCATCGCCTGGAGCGGCATCGGCACCTGGATCATCCTGATGATCTGCAAGTTCACGACCGGCCTGCGCGTCAGCCGCGAGGACGAGATCGAGGGGCTGGACTACACCCAGCACGGCGAAAGCATCCACCCATAACGAAAGAGGCCGCCGGGCGATCTGCCCGGCGGCCTCATGTCTTTCTACGCTGTCCGGCTCAGTTGCCGGGAGGCTCGCTGGTCGCGGCGGGCGGTGCGGCAGGCGTGGCCTCTGTGGTCGGCTGGGCAGCAGCGCCCGTCACGGGAGCGCCCGTCGCGGCATCGGCGCCTGTCGCCGGCGACGCTTCGCCCTCGGCAGGGGCCGCGCCGTCGGCTGGCACCGCCGCACCCGGCTGACGCGAGGGATCGGGGGCCGGGATGCCCAGGCTGGAACCCTGCGAGCGCAGATAGGCGATCAGATTGATACGGGTCGGGGTATCGCGCAGACCGGCAAACGACATCTTGGTGCCAGGCACATAGCGGGCCGGGGCGGTCAGGAACTGATCCATCTCGTCATAGCCCCAGGTCGGGGCCTCGGCCTTGTGTGCGGCCATGGCATCGGAATAGGCGAAGCCTGCGCGGTGCATGACCGGGCCGCCCAAGACGCCCCACAGGTTCGGACCGATGCCGTCAGCACCGCCCGATGCGATCGTGTGACACGCCTGGCAGCGCGCGAAGGCGGCCTCACCGGCGGCCAGATCGGCCGTCGGCAGGACGGTACCCCAATCCGGCGGCAGCTCGGCTTCTTCGGCTCCGCCCGCGACCTCTTCCGGCGCATCGACGAAATAGCCCATCTTCTCGGGCGCTTCCTGATGATAGATCGCGCCCGCGATCTGCGGCACCGCGATGATGACCAGGGCGGTCGCCAGACCGGCACCAAAGATCTTGTTCCACTCCAGATTGCCGCTCATGCGTGGGGTCGCATCCTGTTTTTAGACGTTCTGACAACGGCCGGAGGGCGCATGCGATCCGGCGTATTCTTGCGTGGCCGTCTCTGACACGCTAGCGCCGCCTTCGCAACGGGCGCAAAGCCGGTTTTGAAGCGACCCGATAGCGCAGACCAGAGGGCCAGGCCGATGAATCCCCTGATATTGATTCCCGCTCGCATGTCGGCGACCCGCCTGCCCGACAAGCCTCTGGCCGACATCGGGGGCAAGTCCATGATCGTGCGGGCCTGGGAGCAGGCCATGCTGTCCGGCCTGCCCGTCGCCGTGGCGGCCGGAGATCAGGCCATCGTGGACGTGATCGAGGCCGCGGGTGGCACCGCCGTCCTGACCGATCCGGCCCTGCCCAGCGGCTCCGACCGCATTCGCGCAGCCCTGAATGTGCTCGATCCTGACGGTGCCCATGACGCGGTGATCAACCTGCAAGGCGACATGCCCTTCGCCGATCCCGGTCTGGCCACCGCCTGCGCCGCCCTGCTGCATGGTGAGCCGTCCTGCGACATCGCCACCCTGATCGCGCCGGAGGCTGACGCTTCGGATCGCAGCAATCCGGATGTGGTCAAGGCCGTCGTCGCCCTGACGCCGGGCCACCATCATGGCCGCGCCCTGTATTTCACCCGCTCGACCCTGTACGGCGACGCGCCTGTCTGGCGGCATATCGGTCTGTACGGATATCGGCGCGAGGCCTTGGAGCGCTTCTGCGCCGCGCCGCCCTCGCCGCTGGAAACGCGCGAAAAGCTAGAGCAGCTCAGGGCGCTGGAAATGGGCCTGCAGATCTGGGCCAGCGTGATCGAGGAGGCTCCGCTGTCGGTGGACAATCCGGATGATCTGGCGGCGGCGCGGGCGATCGCCGCCAGCAGGGTCTAAACCTCGAACCCGTCCACCCAGGCCTGGAGCAGCGTCCGCGCGATCGCGATGGGGGGCGGGGCCTTGATGGCGGGATGCCGCCCGGCCAGCACCTCGGCGGCCTCTGACCGCGTCAGCCAGGCCACCGCTTCCAGCTCCGTCTGATCCGGACGCGCGTCGTCCGAATCGACCTCGGCGATCAGGCCTATCATGAGCTGCGACGGGAACGGCCAAGGCTGACTGGAGTGGTAGCGAACCGCCGTCACGGTCAGGCCCGCCTCCTCCTCGATCTCGCGGGCGCAGGCCTCTTCGATGGTTTCGCCGGGCTCCAGAAACCCGGCGAGCGCCGACATCCGCCCCTCGGGCCAGGCCGCCTGACGGCCCAGCAGGCAGATCGGCTCGGCACCGCCGCGGTAGACGGGCAGCATGATGGTCACCGGATCGACACGCGGGAAATGCTCGGTGCCACACGCCGGGCAGACGCGCTTCCAGCCGCCGCAGGCGTTCTCGCTTTCGGTTCCGCAGGCGGCGCAGAAACCATGACGCCTGCGCCAGTCGAACAGGCTCTTGGCCGTTCCCGCCATGGCCGCGTCAGGCCCGCTGAGCAGACCCGCCGCCTCGCGCATCTCGTGGAAGGTCCCCAACCCCTGCAGCGGCCCGTGGGTCGGATCGATCGAGCCCTCGACCTCGACGGCAAAGACCGGCGCGTCCTTCCACAGCCCCAGGAAGAGCTCCCTATCCGGCACTACGGCCCGGGCGTGCGACAGCGCCAGCCAGGCCAGCCGTGGTTCATCGCCCGCCTCCAGCAGCGGCCGCCCCTCCCACAAGACCAGGGCCAGGGCGTCGTCGCGCGCGCCCTGCTCAACCAGCCAGTCCGGGTCGTTACGCCGATCCCCCGCCCGATCGAGCGGATTGCCGGCGAAGGTGTTGAGCGCGGTCAGGGGCATGCGGACCTTTTAGCCGCGCGGCGCTTGCATCCACCATCGGAAATCGCGATATTGGAGATGGAGATCGCGGGCGAAGGTTTCGCCAATCTGGTCAGGGCCGGAAGGCAGCAGCCACAACGAATTCCCCTTCGGGTCGCGGTCTCCACCTTCTCCTCAT
>NZ_JAEMRO010000063.1 GCF_016463295.1 Brevundimonas sp. | reverse complement strand
TCGTGGACGACGACATCGACGCCCGCGACTGGAAACAGGTCATGTGGGCCATCTCGACCAAGATGGACCCGGCCCGCGACATCACCCTGATCGAGAACACGCCGATCGACTATCTGGATTTTGCCAGCCCGGAGAGCGGTCTGGGGTCGAAGATCGGGCTCGATGCGACCAACAAGTGGGAGCCCGAGACCAAGCGCGAATGGGGTGAGGAGATCCGCATGGACGAAGCGGTGGTCGAGCGGGTGTCCGACATCTGGGATCGGCTCGGCCTGCCGGGCGACAGCAGACCGATATGGAAATGACACAGTTAGGGAATTGTGTCCGAATCCCGCTTCACACGTGACGGATTTGTAATCTAAGGTCCTTTCAACGCTCTCCCGTTCGAGGATTCAAGATGAAGCTTGCCCTGATCGCCGCCGTTGCTTTGGTGACGGCCATGCCCGTCGTGTCGGTACCCAGTGTTTCAGACGCACAGGTCCTCACGGGTCGCAGGTCGGCCCCCAGCCGCGCGCCCCGTCCCGCACTGAGCCCGGCGGAAGAAGATCGTCTGTACGCCGCGCAGGACCTGGTGCTGGAACTGGACGCGCAGATCGAAAACATACAGGCCGCCGGCGAAGCGGCGGGCGGCCTGACAGCCGAGCAGACGGCGCAGATCCAGGCGCATACGGCACGTCGGGCTGAAGCCCAGCAGACCGTCGAACGTCTGGAAGCCAAGCGCGACCGCCGACGCTCCTAGTCCCTCCGATCTCCGCCGGTCGCAAGTCTTATCGATGGCAGGTCGGCGGGGGCCGTCATGAGTGCGTTCGAGTTTTTCTTCAGCTTCTATGGTCTTCTGCTCGGCCTGTCGGTCGCAGAGTTGACGGGCGGGTTCGCGCGGCTGCTGCATGAGCGGCATCGGGTGAAGTTCGGCTGGCTGACGCCGTCCCTTGCGGTCTTTGTGGCACTGGACCTGGCCACCTTCTGGGTTCAGGCGTGGCGGTTCTTTCGCGGCGCGCCCTTCAATCCGGCCCTGTTGCTGATCGGGCTGATGATCGCCGCCACCTTCTATGTCGCGGCCAGCATCACGTTTCCGCGCGTGACGGCCGAAGGCGTCGAGACGCGAATCGACCTGGACGAACATTTCTGGGCGCATCGGCGTGTGATCTTCGGCTGCGTGCTGACCGCCAACGCCATGGTCTGGGCCTTGCTGGGGCTTCTGGCGCTGGCCCACCCCTTGTGGGCCGACATGTGGACGCCGCGCGTTCTGATCGGCGTCGTCCTGTTTGGTGCCTGTACCGCGACCGCCGCATTCGGCCGATCCCGAAAGATCGTCACGGCGGCGCTGATGATCGTCCTGGGCTATACCCTGTGGAATATGGTCCGGGCTGGCGTCTTGCTGTTCCAGGATGGGGTCTGGCTGCCTGCCTCGGGCGGTTAAGCCTTGTCAGAAGAGCGAGATCGGCCGACGAAGGCCCCATGCGCCCCATCCTGCTCGCCACCGCCCTTCTCGCCCTGAGTTCGCCCGCCATGTCCCAGTCGCCGTCCGTGCCCAATGCCGCCCCGTGGGATCAGCCCTTCCTGCCGCCCGCACCGGAGTGGAACGGAGCCAGCCGAAGCCTGCTGCGCGACGCGTCCGACCCGTGGGTCACGGCCTTCGAGGCCGATGCCGGCCACGACTTCAGCCCGAACTATGCCGACACCCGCGCCTGGTTCGACCGGCTGGACGCGGCCTCGGACCTGATCCGCATCGAACAGTTCGGTACCTCGCCGGAAGGGCGCCCGATCTATGCCGTCATCGCGTCGAAGGACGGCGACACGCTCGACCCCTCCAAGCCGGTTCTGCTGGCCCAGGCCGGTATCCATCCGGGCGAGATCGACGGCAAGGACGCAGGCATGATGCTGCTGCGAGACATCGCCTTCTATGGCCGCGACGACCTGCTGGACCGGGTCAATCTGATCCTGATCCCCATACTGTCGGTCGACGGGCACGAGCGGGCCTCCGCCTATTCGCGCCCGAACCAGCGCGGGCCCCGCATCCAGGGCTGGCGCAATACGGCGACCAACCAGAACCTGAACCGCGACTATCTGAAACTGGACCAGCCGGAGATGCGGGCCGTGCGCGGCCTGATCCTGAAATACAAGCCGGATCTTTATGTCGATATCCACGTCACCGACGGCTTGGATTACCAGTACGACGTGACCTACGGCTACAATGGCGAGAACGGCAGCTACAGCCGCTCGCCCGCCATCGCCACCTGGCTGGATCAGGCGTTCAAGCCGGCGATGAATGCGGCGCTGGAAGCGCAAGGGCATATCCCCGGCGAGCTGGTCTTCGGTCAGGACGACGCCAATCCCCGCGCAGGCCTGAACGACGGTGGCCTGGGCGAGCGGTTCTCCAACGGCTGGGGTTCGGCCGCTCGCGTGCCGACCATCCTGGTCGAAAACCACAGCCTGAAGCCGCATGAACAGCGCGTGCTGGGCACCTATGTCTTCCTGGAACAGGCGATGCTAACCCTTGCCGAGCGGGGCGGCGACCTGCGCACCGCCATCGCCGCCGACAGCGCCCTGCGACCCGCCGAAATCCCCGCCAACTTCGTGCAGGACGAAGCGCCGTCCTCGACGCGCCCGTTCAAGGGCATTCTCTATGGCACCTATGACAGCCCCGCCTCGGGCCGTCGCGAAATCCGGTGGTCGGGACAGCCCGATCCCGAGCTGTGGCAGATGCCCTTCTATGGCTCGCACCCCACCCTGACCCTGCGCCGCCCCGTCGCCTATTGGGTGCCGTCCTATCGCACCGACATCATCGAGCGGCTGGCCATCCATGGCATCCGGATGGAGACCGTCGCCGAGCCCCGCGCCGTCGATGTCGAGATGCTGCGTCTGAACGACCCACGCCTGGCCACCCGCGCCAATGAGGGCCACGTCGCCGTCAGCATCTCCGGCGTGACGCCCGAGCGCAAAACCTGGACCTTCCCGACCGGTTCTGTCCGCGTGCCGACCGATCAGCCGCTGGGCGACATCGTCGTGTTGCTTCTGGAGCCGCAATCCAGCGAAAGCTTCTTTGCCTGGGGCTTCTTCCCCGAGGTCCTGAGCCGGGTCGAGTATATCGAGGGCTATGCCATCGCTCCCCTGGCCGAGCGCATGCTGGCGGCCGATCCCGCGCTCAAGGCCGAGTTCGAGGCCAAGCTGGCGGCCGAGCCCGCATTCGCCGCCGATGGCGATGCGAGACTCCAGTGGTTCTACGAGCGCACGCCGTTCTATGATGACCGCTACCGCCTGTATCCCGTGGGCCGCGAGGGCTGAGCCATGTCGTTCCTGACGCAGATGTCACCTGCTCAGGCCGCCGCCCTGTGGAGCGGTTTGCTGATCCTGCTGATGGTGGCGCTGTCGGTGCGGGTCGTACTGGCGCGGCGCTCTAACCGGGTTCTGCTGGGGGACGGCGGCAATGCCCAGGTCATCCTCGCCGGGCGGGTGTTCAGCAATGCCTCGGAATACATTCCGGCCGGCATCGCGGCCTTGGCCGTCCTGACCCTGCTGGGCCTGCCCGCCTATGCGCTGCATATGGTCGGCGGGCTGCTATTCGCCGGTCGGGTGATCCATGCGATCAGCCTGTCCGACCGGAAACCGACGCCGGGTCGGGTCATCGGCATGGCTCTGACCTTCGTGGCCCTGATCCTGGCCGGGGCCATGCTGGTGGTGCACGCCTTCGTGGGCTGATACGCACCCGCGCCGTTGCGATCAGCCGCCCCGTCCGCCATATCGGGCCATGCCCTCCCCACAGACTGCCGCCTCCCCCGACATTCTTCATGATCTCGTCGCCAGTGCCCTGCGCGCCGGGGCCGATGCCGCCGAGGCGGTCTCCTCCGAAAGCGCAGCCCTGTCGGTCGGCGTGCGCAACGGCAGGCTGGAGGACGTCGAGCGCGAGGAGAGCCGCGATCTGGGGCTGCGGGTCTTCATCGGACGGCGTCAGGCAACCGTGTCCTCCTCCGACCTGTCCGAGCCGACCCGCGCCCGCCTGATCGAGCGCGCCGTGGCCATGGCCCGACTGGCCCCCGAAGACCCCTATGCCGGGCTGGCTCCGAAGGATCGCCTCGCCAAGGGCCCCTTCCCCGATCTGGACCTGTTCGACCCCACCGAGCGCAGTGCCGCCGAACTGGAGGCCGTTTCCGCCGAGGCGGAGGCGGCTGCCTTGGCCATCCCCGGCGTCGCCCGGTCCGAGGGTGGCCATGCCTCGCACTCCACCAGCCGCTGGCGTCTGGTGACCTCCGGCGGTTTCGACGGGGCCTATCACGGCTCGTCCTTCTCGCTCGGCGTCGATGTCATCGCCGAAAAGGACGGCGGGATGGAGCGGGGCAGCGAGGGCCGCAGCGCCCGCCATCTGTCCGACCTGCCGGATGCCGCCTGGATCGGCGAACGGGCCGGTCAGCGTGCCGTGGCCCGGGTCGGCCCGCGCAAGATCGCCTCGACCACTGCGCCCGTCATCTTCGACAATCGCATGGCGACACAGGTGATCTCGCCGCTGCTCGGTGCCATATCCGGGCCGTCGATCGCGCGCGGCACCTCCTTCCTGAAGAATCGGCTGAACCAGCGCATCCTGCCGGTCGGAGCCGACCTGATCGACGATCCCTTCCGCCCGCGCGGCCACGGCTCTACCCCCTTCGACGACGAGGGTGTGGCGGTCGAGCGTCGCGCGATCGTCCAGGACGGCATCCTGACCACCTGGCTGTTGAACAGCGCCTCGGCCGCTCAGCTGGGCTTGGCCTCGACGGGTCATGCCTCGCGCGGATCGGCGGGCCCTCCCGGCGTCTCGACGCATAATCTGCACCTGGAGCCGGGCGAGCGCGATCTGAACGGGCTGATGAGCGATGCAGGCACGGGCCTGCTGATCACCTCCATGTTCGGCCCGTCGCTGAACGGCAATACAGGCGACTGGTCTGCCGGGGTGTCCGGCTTCTGGTTCGAAGGCGGTCAGATCGCCTATCCGGTCAGCGAGATCACAGTCGCCGGAAACCTGATCGACCTGTGGGCGCGGATGCAGCGCGGCGCGGACCTGGAGTTTCGCTCCAGCTTCAACAGCCCGTCATTGCTGTTCGACGCCGTGGCCATTGCGGGCAAATGAGCGACTACGCCTCCGATCTGGCCCTGATCCGCGACGCGGCCCTGGCAGCGGGCGAACTGGCCCTCGCTGAGCGCGAGGCCGGGCTGAAGACGTGGTCCAAGACCGGCGGCTCGCCGGTCACCTCTGCCGACATGGCCGT
Organism: Brevundimonas sp.; assembly: GCF_016463295.1. Classification (GTDB taxonomy): domain Bacteria; phylum Pseudomonadota; class Alphaproteobacteria; order Caulobacterales; family Caulobacteraceae; genus Brevundimonas. Next base: position 7,282 of record NZ_JAEMRO010000063.1, on the reverse strand, counting down.
GGATCGTGTGCTCAAGGATGTCCTGCTGTCGGCCCGCCCCGATTATGGCTGGCTGTCGGAAGAGACCGAGGACAGCGCCGAGCGTCTGGCCCGCCGCCGCATTTTCGTGGTCGACCCCATCGACGGCACGGTCGCATACATGAAGGGCAAGCCGTGGTGGTGCATCCCCATCGCCGTGGTCGAGGATGGCCGGCCCGTCGCCGCCGTTATCCATGCGCCCGCTCTGAACGAGACCTTCTGCGCCACCCTGGGCGGCGGCGCGACGCTGAACGGACAGCCGATCAGCGCGTCGGATACCGACGATCTGGACGATGCCTCCGTGCTGGCCGACGCGCGGCTGATGGAGGGTCCGCACTGGGACGAGCCATGGCCGCCCATGCGCTATGAAAAGCGCAACGCCATCGCCTATCGCATGGCCCTGGTCGCCGCCGGGGCCTTCGATGCGGCCATCGCACTGACCCCGAAATGGGACTGGGACATCTGCGCCGGTGCCCTGATCGCCGAGGAGGCCGGCGCCGTCGTCAGCGACCACCACGGCCAGCCCTGGCGTTTCAACCAGGCGGATCCGCGCCAGAACAGCCTGATCTGCAGCGCCCCGGCCCTTCACCCGTTGATCGTGGGACGGACAGCGCCTATTCCCCTCGCGCCCCGCTAGATTGCCCGCCTTGCCGAAGGACTTCGTCATGACCGCCTCCGCCACGACCGAAACCCCGCAGTTGCTTCACCTCGTCATCGGCGGCGAACTGCGCCATCTGGATGCGCCCGTGTTTCGCGATCTGTCCAAGGTCGAGTTCGTCGGGGCCTATGGCAGCTATGACGAGGCCAAGAAGGCGTGGAAAGCCCGCGCCCAGGCCACGGTCGACAACGCCCATATGCGATTCTTCATCCTGCACGCCCACCGCATGATCGATCCGCGCGGCGACGCTCACTAGGCGAAACGGAACCGGCTCCCTGTCCGGCGCGCTTCCACAGGCGTATAGTGCAACGCTTGTGAAGGACGTGAGCTTATGGACACCCTTCTGATTATCCTGGTGCTGGGAGCGATCGCGCTCGGCGTGGCCGTCTGGATCGCCCGGCGCTCGAAACCCACCCGTCCGCCCGAACAGCAGATGGATCAGGATACGGCCTGGAACGACCGGGTTAAGCCAGACACCCCTTCCGACGAGACGCCCAAGTCATGACCGTATTCGGCCGAACCCTGGAGACGCAGGAAATCGTCGCCCTCGTCGGTCTGTTGCTGACATTGACGATCTGGCTGATGGCGTGGCGGGGCGAGCGCGACTGGGCCAGCTGGTTCAAGGGCTGGGAGGCCGAACGAAAGGCTCGCCGCGACGCCGAAATCCGCGCCGAGAACGGCGAGTCCGATCCGGCGCAGCCCGGCTCCGGCCCCGGTCCGAAATCCGGCCCCTGGGGCTGAGCCCTACTCCCGCCGCAGCAGCTTGTCGGTCAGAATCGTCCCCCACCATCCGGCCTTGAACTCGGCCCTAATCGCCTTGGGGTCATAGGCGTCGCTGTCGATCCAGTCGATGAAGCTGACCCCCGTGGGCTCGACCTCGGCCAGATACTTCTCCAGCGTATAGTCCAGCACACCGGTCAGCCCCTCGCGGTGGTGCAGATACTTCTTCGACAGCTGTTCGATCGCGACGCTGATCGGCTCGCCCAGATGAAAATGGCGATAGAAGACCGCCATCATCCCCGCCCGGTCCGCACCGGACTTGCAATGGATGAGCACTGGATATTCGATCGTCCGGAACAGCTCACGCGCCCGGTGCACGCGGTCCCTTTGCGGCGGATCGCGCGAATCCAGCGGCGCATCGATCAGCGTCAGCCCCAAGCGCGCGCAGGCGTCTTTTTCCAGCGCGTAATAGGCCTCATCCCGCGCGCCGCGCAGGTTGATGACCGTCCTGATGCCTTGTGACTTCCAGTATTCCAATTGCCTGGGTGACGGCTGGTTGGTCCGCACCAGGTCCGGCCCCAGCCAGTGGGCATTCATGAACCACCGCCTCAGAAAGGCATGATCCTTCCAGACATAGTCCCACCGCGCCTTGAACCGGCCCCTAGGCGTGGAAAGATCGTAGCGTGTCATAGGGTCGGAGATAGTGACTTGCGGACGACTCGTCATCCGCGACTGTGATAGATCGCCGATCATGGTGGACGAGACCTCATCGGAAAAACGGCTAAAGGCCCTGCAAACGCAGTTGGCTGCGCTGGAGCAGTCGACGGCGTTGCGAGAGGCGCAATCGGCCCGTCCCGAACCTTTACCCGCCAAGCCTAAAGCCCGCACTCCGCTACCCCACAAGTGGATGCTGTTCATCGCTCAGGGCTGGGGCGCTCTGATATTTCTTCTCTTCATCTACCAGAGCGCTGGCCGCACGCCTCTTTGGCAACTGGTTTTGGTCGGATTGTTCATCAGCGCCTTGGCTTGGGGCACATACGGCATCCATCTCTTCTACATTCAACTGGGCAAGGACATGACAGCCGCATGGTCTCGCTACCGTAACAGGCGCACCGAGCACTCTACGATCGACAAGGCTTAGCCGCTTGACTTCCCACGTCTGCCGTCCGACCTCGGAGCGATGACGACGCCTGCCCACGCCGCTTCGGAGAAGGAACGCCTGCGCCCGCTGCTGGCGCGTATCTGGCGCGACTATCTCTCGCATCACCGGACCGCGCTGATCCTGTCGATCGTCTGCGCGGCCGTGGTCGGGATCATGGCCGCGACGGTGTTGCAGTTGCTGCAGCCGGCCATCGACGGCCTGTTTCTGGGCAAGGCGGTGACGGTCTGGCGCGTCTTCGTCATTCCGCCGGAACAGGCGCTGGTCGCCATCCCGTCGCTGATCGTGGGACTGGCGCTGGTCTGGACCGTCGCGGCCCTGGGTCAGGCGTTTCTGGTCAATCGGCTGGGCCACGGCATCGTCGGCGATATCCAGGTCAGGCTGTTCGGGGCCATGATCCGGGCCGACCTGGCCCGGCTGCGCAGCCAGCATTCCGGCGGCTTCGTCTCCAGCGTGCTGTTCGACGCCAATCTGGTGCGCGAGGCCTTCACCAACGGCGTGGTCAACTATACCCAGCACGGCCTGACCCTGATCGCGGTCATCGCCTATATGGCCTGGACGGACTGGCGACTGACGCTAATCGTGCTGCTGGGCGCGCCCTTGATCAGCCTGGTGATCCGCCGCTTTGGCCGAAAAACGCGCAAGGCGACCACCGGTGCCATGCTGGAGACCGAAAACCTCTCCACCGCCCTGATGGAAAATCTCGACGGCGTACGCCTGATCAAGATCGAGAACCGCGAAGCCGCCGAGGAGGGCCGCGTCGGCGAGGTGGTGTCGCGCCGCCAGCGTCACGTCATCAAGTCCGCCGACGCCCGCGCCTTTGCCGGTCCGTTTTCCAACCTGGTCGCCATGGTCATTGTCGCCGCCGTCATGGCCTATGCCGGATGGCGAGCCCAGTCCGGCGGAATGACGGTCGGAGCGTTCGCCGCCTTCATCGGCCTGCTGATGGCGGCGGGGCAGTCCCTGCGTCAGGTGACCAATCTGCAGACGGTCATGGCCGAGGGGCTGACCGCGTCGCGCCGCCTGTTCGCCGCTCTCGATATCCAGCCCGAAATCCGTGAGGCCCCCGAGGCCGAACCGCTTGCACCGGGCCCCGCCACCGTCGCCCTGAACAACGTCTCCTTCGCCTATGCGCCAGCAGCCCAAGGTGGTGCGCCGACGCTGTCGGACGTGTCCCTGACCGTCGCGCCGGGCGAGACCGTGGCCCTGGTCGGCCCGTCCGGTGGCGGCAAGTCGACCATCCTGTCCCTGTTGCCGCGCTTCTATGACGTGACGGCGGGGTCGGTGACCGTCAACGGGCGCGATATCCGAGAGCTGAAATTGCAGGATTTGCGCAGCCAGATCGCCCTGGTGACGCAAGAGCCCTTCCTGTTCGACGACACCCTGGCTGCCAACATCGCCTATGGCCGCCCCGGCGCGACGCAAGGACAGATCGAGGCCGCCGCCGCCGCCGCCGCCGCCCACGACTTCATCACGGCCCTGCCTGACGGCTATGCCACCCGCGCCGGTGAGGCCGGCCTGCGCCTGTCCGGCGGTCAGCGCCAGCGCGTCGCCATCGCCCGGGCCTTCCTGAAGGATGCGCCCATCGTCCTGCTGGACGAGGCGACCAGTGCGCTGGACACCGAGAGCGAGGCCCTGGTGCAGGCGGCGCTGGACCGGCTGATGCAGGGACGCGCCACCCTGATGATCGCCCATCGACTGTCGACCGTCCGCAATGCCGACCGCATCTATGTGATCGACGCCGGACGGGTGATCGAGACCGGGACCCATGACAGCCTCGTCCGCCAGGGCGACCTGTACGCCCGTCTGGCCCGGCAGCAGTCGCTGGACGGTGAAGTCGCCACGGTCGACACCGTCGCATGAGGCCTCTGCGCAATCCGATCATCCAGGCCGTGCTCGCCTGGGTTCTGGCGCAGTGGATGCGGTTCTGCTTCGCCACCATCCGCTGGACGCACCAGAACGAGGGCGTGGCCGAAGCCGTCTGGGCCAAGGGTGGCGGCGTGCTGTGCGCCTTCTGGCATTCACGCATCGGGCTGTCGCCTGCGTGCTGGCCGCTGGACCGGGCGCAACCGGCCAAGGCGCTGATCTCGCTCAGCCCCGACGGCCAGTTCATCGCCAAGGCGGTGGCCTTGCAGGGGTTCCCGGCCGTGCGCGGTTCATCGGCCAACAAGGACAAGGCCGACCGCGCCAAGGGCGGCACCCAGGCGCTTCGTGACGGCTTGAAACAGCTCAAGCTCGGCGCCCTGGCCATCACGCCCGACGGCCCGCGCGGCCCGGCGCGCCAGATGGCCGAGGGCCTGCCCCTGATGGCCAGGCTGTCCAAGGCCCCCATCCTGTTCATCGGCCTGTCGTGCAAGCCGGCCATCCGCCTGAACAGCTGGGACAAGGCCGTCCTGCCCCTGCCGTTCGGCAAGGGGGCCATCGTCTGGGATGTCGCAGACTATCCGGAAGGGGCCGAGTTGGCCGACGTCGCCTTCGCCTGGACCGAGCGGCTGAATGCGGTGGAAGCCGAGGCGGATGCGATCACCGGGCTGGAGCGCGTCTGACCGATGAGCCCCGCCCTGATCGCCTATCGCCTGCTGACCCGGCTGCTGGAGCCGCTGGCTCCGCGCCTGCTGGATGCCCGCGTCAAACAGGGCAAGGAAGATGCAACCCGCGTCGATGAGCGTCTCGGAATCACTCGTACGCCGCGTCCTGACGGCGACCTGATCTGGCTGCACGGCGTCAGCGTGGGCGAGACCCTGTCGCTGCTGCCGCTGGTCCAGCGCATCCGCGCGGGCCGGCCGGACCTGACCATTCTGGTCACCTCGGGCACCCTGACCTCGGCGGCGTTGCTGGCCCAGCGCCTGCCGGCGGGGGTGATCCATCAGTATGCGCCGGTGGATGGCCCGAACGTCGTTGCGGCGTTTCTCGATCACTGGCGGCCCGGCGTGGCCGTCTTCGTCGAGAGCGAGCTGTGGCCCAATCTGATCCTGACGGCCCAGGCGCGGGGCGTGAAACTGGTGCTGGCCAGCGCCCGCATCACCGAAAAGACCGTCAACGGCTGGCGGCGGTTTCCGGGCGCGGCGCGGCGCGTGCTGTCGGCCTTCGACCGCGTCCTGCCGCAGGACTGGACCTCGACCGTCCGGCTGGAAAGCCTGGGCGCGCGCATCGACGGTCAGGTCAATCTGAAGCTGTCGGGCGAGGCCCCGCCGCACGACAGCGCCGCCTTCACCCGCCTGAGCGCGGCCATCGGCGACCGGCCCGTGGTCGTCGCGGCCAGCACCCATGACGGCGAGGAGATCGCCCTGGTCCGCGCGCTCGACAATCTGGCAGACCGGCTGTGCCTGATCCTGGTGCCGCGCCACCCGGAGCGGAGCGTCGCGATCGCCAGCGCCCTGACGGCGGACGGCTACCGCTTCGCCCTGCGCTCGCGCGGCGATCAGCCGGATGCGGAAACGGACCTTTATGTCGCCGACACTCTGGGCGAGATGGGGCTGTTCCTGCGGCTGGCCGATGTCGTGGTCATGGGCGGCAGCTTTTCCGCTGCGCTGAACAAGCCGCCGGTCGGGGGTCATAATCCGCTGGAGCCCGCGCGTCTGGGCAAGCCCGCCGTCACGGGGCCGGACATGAGCAACTGGTCCGCCGTGACCGAGGCTCTGGTCCAGTCCGGAGGCCTGGCCGTCGTCGACAGCCCGTCGGACCTGCCCGCCGTGCTTGCGCCCCTGCTGGCCGATACCGAGGCCGCGCGTGTGATGGGCGAGCGGGGCCGTCGCGCCGCTGCAGAGGCGGGCTCGGGGCTGGAGCGGTTGTGGGAGATGCTCGAGACGCTTCTTCCCATCAGGGCGGTGCGCAAATGATCGCGTTTCATCGTCCTTCTCCCCTTGCGGGAGAAGGTGGCAGTCCCGGACGAAGTCCGGGACTGACGGATGAGGGGTCGCACCGCTCCGAGACGCTGGAGAAGGACGCCCGACTGTCTATCGTCGCCAGCCGGAGAAACCCCTCATCCGACCTCGCTGCGCTCGGCCACCTTCTCCCGCAAGGGGAGAAGGAATCTTGAAGCTGAACACGCCCCGCTGGTGGTACGACCGCGACCGGCGTCATGCGCCGGTGCAGCGGATGATGCTGAAGCCTGTGTCTTGGATCTGGGCCGCCGTCACTGCGCGGCGCATTGCCCGGACCGTGCCGGTCGATCCCGGTGTGCCGGTGATTTCCATCGGCAATCTGACGGTCGGCGGGTCGGGCAAGACGCCTGTGGCGCGCGAGGTGCTGCGCCTGCTGCGGGCCGCCGGGATCGACGCCCAGGCCCTGTCGCGCGGCTATGGCGGGTCGCTGGAGGGGCCGGTGCGGGTCGATCTGGCGGTCCATACGGCCGCCGAGGTCGGGGACGAGCCGCTGATGCTGGCGCTGGATAGTCCAGCCTGGATCGCGCGCGACCGCGTCGCGGGGGCCCAGGCCGCCGCGGTCGCCGGAGCACAGGCTCTGGTCCTGGACGACGCGCATCAGAACCCGGCGCTGAAGAAGACGCTCAGCCTGATCGTCGTGGACGGAGAGACGCGCGACGGGGAATGGCCCTTCGGTGACGGCTCGGTCTTTCCGTCCGGTCCGATGCGCGAACCGCTGAAGGCCGGTCTGGCCCGCGCGGACCTTGTGGTCATCCTGCTGCCCGCCGATGCGCCCGAGGTGGACCCGGAGCTGGTCGAGGTGTTCGGCCCCCTGCCCGTCTTCGTCGCCCGCCTGGTACCCGC
>NZ_JAEMRO010000062.1 GCF_016463295.1 Brevundimonas sp. | reverse complement strand
GCCGACGCCGCCGCCCTGGCCGTGCGGGCGGGCAATGCGGTGATCCTGCGTGGCGGGTCCGAATGCTTGGCGTCCAACCTGGCGATTCACGGGGCCCTGATCGAGGGGCTGGAAGGCGCCGGCCTGTCACTCGACACCGTCCAGATCGTCACCACCCGCGACCGCGCCGCCGTGGGCCACATTCTGACCGGGCTGGACGGCGCGATCGATCTGCTGATCCCGCGCGGCGGCCGCTCGCTGGTGGAGCGTGTGAAAAACGAGGCCCGCATCGCCGTGCTCGGCCATCTGGAGGGCGTCAATCACGTCTATGTCCACGCCAGCGCCGATGCCGACATGGCCCGCGCCGTCGTGCTGAACGCCAAGATGCGGCGCGTCTCGGTCTGCGGGGCGGCCGAGACCCTGCTGATCGACAAAGCCGTGGCGGACACCCTGTTGCCGCTGATCGCCCGCGACTTGGCCGAAGCCGGATGCGAGCTGCGCGCCGACCCCGCCGCCCGCGCCTTGGTCCCTGTTGCGACAGCCGCCAATGACGACGACTGGTCGACGGAATACCTCCAGCCGATCCTCGCCGTGAAGGTCGTTGACGGCCCAGATGCCGCTCTCGACCATATCGCCCGCTATGGCTCGGGCCACACCGAGGCGATCGTCGCTTCCGACGAAGCGGCCATCGAACGCTTCCTGGCCGAGGTGGACGCCGGCATCGTCCTGGCCAATGCCTCGACCCAGTTCGCGGACGGCGGAGAGTTCGGTTTCGGCGGCGAGATCGGCATCTCCACCGACCGGTTGCACGCGCGCGGCCCGGTCGGGGCCGAACAGCTGACCAGTTTCAAATACGTGATCCGGGGTCGGGGGCAGACGCGGCCGTGACGCCTGAGCCGTCCGGTGTCGGACGATCGGGCGCGACACGCCGTCGCCGCCGTGTTAGGGCGCGAGTGAGCATAAGTCCGCGCGAGCCCTGCCGCCTTGTCCTTCTTTCACGCCGGCCCCGCGCCCCGCACCTCCGGACCCCGCAGGGGAGCCTTGCGCGACGGCCTGACCCTCAGCCCCGGCATGACCGTCGGGCTGTTCGGCGGCTCGTTCAACCCGGCCCATGATGGACATGCCCATGTGGCGGAGACCGCGATGCGCCGCCTGGGTCTGGACCGCGTCGTCTGGCTGGTCTCGCCCCAGAACCCTCTGAAGGACGCCCGCGACAGCGCACCCCTGGCCGAGCGCATGGCCTCGGCCCGACAGGCGGCGGTCGCGGCGGCGCGGGGACCGGTCATGGTCGTCTCGGATGTCGAGACGCGCATGGGCACCCAATGGACCATCGACACCCTGCGCGTTCTGGTCGCCCGGCATCCCGGGGTGCGTTTTGTCTGGCTGATGGGGTCCGACAATCTGGCCAGCTTTCACCGCTGGCGGGGGTGGACCGACATCATGCGGCTGATGCCCGTGGCGGTCATCGCCCGACCCGGCAGCCTGCTGGACAGCCGCACGGCCCCCGCCGCCGCCCGGTTCGCCGGGGCGAGGGTCCCCGCCGCGCGGGCCGGGCTGCTGCCCTATATGGAGGCCCCGGCCTGGACCTATCTGACGGCTCCTCTGAACCCACGCTCGTCGACGGCGATCCGGGCGTCGCGCGGCGTGGGTGACGCCGCCGGGCATTCGTGATAGGCTACATCTTTAGTCATTCCCCCGGAGCCTTCCGCTGACCCCCTCGACCGCGCACGATGCGCATGACCAGGCCGTTTCCAACACGGCGCACGAAATGGACCCGATCGATCCGATCCATTCCGAAGACGGCCCCTACGAGAGCGGCTCCGAGGCTCCCCTTCCCGTCGGCTCGACCTCTCTGGAGCAGGCCATCCTGGCCCGGCTGGACGACGACAAGGCCCAGGACATCATCCTGATCGACCTGAAGGGCAAGTCGCCCATGGCCGACACCATGATCATCGCGTCGGGGCGGTCGCATCGTCACGTCGGCGCCCTGGCCGACCACCTGCAGCGCACGCTGAAGGAAGAGGGTCTGGGCAAGGTCAAGGTGTCGGGCCTGCCGCACTGCGACTGGGTCCTGCTGGATGCGGGCGACGTCATCGTCCACCTGTTCCGCCCCGAGGTTCGCACCTTCTATAACATCGAGAAGATCTGGTCGGTCGACAGCGGCCACCGCGTCGACACGCGCGGCTAGACCGGCCCTTTAGGCGATGAAGCTGGGCGTCATCGCCATCGGCAAGCCGGGGCGGGGGCCCGAAGCCACCCTGGCCGCCGACTACGCCGAACGCGCCGGCCTGGCCGGGCGGGCGCTGGGCCTGGGTCCGCTCGAACTCATCGATCTGGAACCGCGCAAGCCGGGCAAGGCTCCGGAGGCCGAGCTGATCCTGAAGGCCGCCGAGGGCGCGCATCTGATCGCCTGCGACGAGCGGGGCCGCACCTATTCCAGCCGAGCCTTCGCCGATCATATCGCGGCTCTGCGGGACCGGGGCGAGCGGCGGCTGGTCTTCGCCATCGGCGGGGCGGACGGGCTGGACGACAGCGTGCGTCAGGCGGCGTCCTCGACCCTGGCCTTCGGACCCCAGACCTGGCCCCATGCCCTGGCTCGCGCCATGCTGGCCGAACAGCTGTATCGCGCCGTGACCATTCTGGCCGGTTCGCCCTATCATCGCGACTGATGCGCCGCCTGATCCTGCCTCTTTGTGCCTTGGCCGCGGTGGCCGCGCCCGTTGCGACCATTCCGGTCGTGGCCTGGGCGATTCAGGAGCCGCGTTCCGGCGAGGTCGCCCGCCTGCAGGCCGAGTATCGTGACGAACAGGTCCGTGCGCGCCGTCTGCGGACCCAGGCCACCGAGGCCGCTGCCGAGAGTGTCGAGCTGGAGCGGGAGCTGTCCCGCCTGCGCGCGGTTCTGGGCTCCGAGGACGCCCGCATCGTGGCCCAGCGCCAGCGCCTGCGGACGCTTCAGGCGCAGGAGGCCACCCTGATCGCCGAACTGTCACGCACGCGGGTTCGGGAGGGGCGGCTGCTGTCGGCCCTGCAGATGATGAGCCGCCGTCCACCGCCGCCGTTGCTGGTGCCGGCTGACCGCGCGGTCGATACCGTGCGCGCCTCGATCCTGATGCGGGCCATCGCGCCGGACATTCGTCGGGAGGCCAGGGCCATCACCACCCGACGCGAGGAGGTCGGTCGCGTCCGCCGCCTGGCCGCCCTGAACAGCGAGGCCCTGTTCACCGCTGAAAGCGCCCAGGGCAATCGCCGGGCCGAGATCGAGAGCCTGACCGCCCGCAAGGCTGCGCTGGGCACCGTGCTTCGCGCCGAGGCCCAGGCCGCGGAACGCGCCGCGAATGTGCTGGAGGCCCGCCTGCGCGCCCTGGGGGCCAGCATCCCGACCACCGACGCCTCCAGTTCGGCCCCCGTCGCGCGGCTGCCCGCCGGGCGCAGCCGCCTGACCGCCCCGATCGCAGCCGCACCCGCCCAGCGCTATGGCCGGGGCGCGACGGGCTGGCGCTGGAGGGCCGACGAGGCCGAGGCGCGTGCCCCCGCCAATGCCCGTGTCGTCCACGCAGGGCCGCTCAGCGGCTGGGGCGAGGTGGTGATCCTGGACCTGGGTCCCGGCTGGCGCGCCATCGTCTCGGGCATGGACAGCCTGTCGGTCCAGACCGGCGACACCGTCTCCGACGGCCAGACGCTGGGCCGCACGGGTGCCGACGGCGAACTGTATTTCGAACTCCGCCGCGACGAACGGCCCATCGATCCGGGGCCGTGGCTGGAATAGGGGGGAGGGAAGAGGGATGAGGGACGAGGAGGATGTCGGAGCGACCTTTGACGACGCGCCGCGGTTCCGTTCGCGCGGTGACCGTTCATTCCTCGCCCCTCATCCCTCATCCCTCCCCGATGACACGGTTTTGATCGACAAACCGCGTTTGGCCACGAATAAGTCGCCGAGAACTTCCTATCTGTATGAAAAGGCCGGTGTTGCGGCCTGACGGAAAGAGACTTGATGCGTAAGCTGCTTTTGATCGGTGCTGCCGCTGCGACCCTGGTGGGCCTGGGGGCCGCGACCGCCGTGGGCCAGACCCCGCGCAACGAGGCGTTCCGCATGGTCGCCCTGTTCGGCGACGTGCTGGGCATCGTCGAACAGGCCTATGTCGTGCCGGTCGATGACAAGAAGCTGATCGAGGCCGCCCTTCAGGGCATGATGACCTCGCTGGACCCCCACTCCAACTATCTGCCGCCGGACGGCTATGGCGATCTGCAGGAGCGGACGACCGGCCAGTATTCCGGCGTGGGCCTGACCATCCAGGCCGAGGGCGGTTTCGTGAAGATCATCTCGCCCATGGACGGCGGACCGGCGGCCCGCGCAGGCGTCCAGGCGGGCGACGTCATCTCCGTGATCGACGGTCAGAACGCCGCCGGGCTGACTGTGACCCAGGTCTCCGACAAGCTGCGCGGGGCCGCCGGCACCTCGATCAAGGTCACCTTCCTGCGTGACGGCGAGGAGCCGCGCGAAGTGACCCTGACCCGCGAGGTCATCAAGATCGAATCCGTCACGGGCCGGGTCGAAGGCGAGTTCGGTTATCTGCGCGTCTCGACCTTCAACGAGAACACGGGCCGTGAACTGGGCGAAACCATCGCCAGACTGAAGGCCGAGAACCCGGCGCTGAAGGGCTATGTCCTGGACCTGCGCAACAATGGCGGCGGCTTGCTGGACGCGGCCATTTCAGTCTCGGACGCCTTCCTCGAACGCGGCGAGATCGTCAGCCAGCGGGGTCGTACCGCCGAGCAGATCCAGCGCTACTATGCCGCCCAGGGCGACCTGACCAACGGCCTGCCGATCGTGGTCCTGATCAACTACGGCTCGGCCTCGGCCTCCGAGATCGTGGCCGGGGCACTGAAGGATCATCAGCGCGCGACGATCTTGGGTCTGACCAGCTTCGGCAAGGGTTCGGTCCAGACGGTCATTCCGCTGAGGGGCGGTCGCGACGGGGCGCTGTCGATCACCACGGCCCGCTACTACACGCCGTCGGGCGGTTCGATCCAGAAGATCGGCATCGAGCCGGACCTGGAGGTCTCGCGCTCCATGGCCGAGGCGCGGATCGTGTCGCGGTCGAACTTCATCTATTCCGAGGCGGGTTATGCCACGGCGCTGGACGCCTCCATCGGGGCGGAGCGCAAGGGGCCGCACACGCCGGTCGAGGCCCCGGGCGAGAGCTGGCCCGAGGACAAGGACTACCAGCTGGAACGCGCCTTCGACGTGCTGCGGGCCGGCGGCAACCTCAGCCAGCTGGCCGCCGCGCCCGAGGGCATCGTGGTCACCCCGCCGGGCACCCCGACGGTGGTCATCGCCGAGGCCGAAACGGACGAACTGCCGCAAGACTGACGGCCCTGCATGGCTAATGTCATGTTAGGCTTTCTTAACCGACAGCGTTCAGTGTGAGGTTTGAAGGGTCCCGTCCGCGCGGGGCCCGCCCTTCGAGCCCTTGCACCGCCATGTTCGCCAAGCGCCAGTCCGTCCTTGCCGCCACCGCCGGAGCGCCCCCGGCCCGCAAATCCGTGGGCGACACCTTTGCGCCCGTGATGCGCCAGCTGAAGAAGCCGCCGGTCGCCGTGGCCGGAGCCGGTGTCCTGTTGCTGGCTGCCGCCGGTCTGTTCATCACCGTCCTGGGCGATCCGCGCGCCGGCGTGCCCTCTGCCCGGGCCGAACTGGCCCGCGCCCCGGTGGTCGAGGCCCCCGCCCCGACCGGTCTGGAAGCCTTCTCCATGGGGGCCTACGGCAGCTATCAGGACCTGGCCGCCGACGGCACGGTCGTCGACCCCGCCATGACCGGCGAGGCCGTCATCACCCTGCCCAACGGTGCGACCGTCTCCGGCAACGGTGCCCCGGTCACAGCGCCGCGCCTGGCCGTCTCCTCGCCCCTCCCGGCCGCGCCCATCGCCGGTCTGTCGCAGCCGGGCCCCGACGGTCCCCTGCCGACCATCGCCACCGACGGCCGCGTCCCGGCCCAGGCCTATGCCCGCCCGTTCCGCGCCAACGGCCGGCCACGCGTGGCCCTGGTTGTCGGAGGTCTGGGTCTGAATGCGGTGACGACCCGTGCCGCCATCGAACGCCTGCCCGCCGACGTGACGCTCAGCTTCGTGCCCTATGCAGAGGGCCTGCAGGGCTGGATCGACCTGGCCCGTGCCCATGGCCACGAGGTCATGCTGGAAATGCCGATGGAGCCCACCGGCTATCCCGACAACGACCCCGGCCCCTATACCCTGCTGGCGCGTGGCGACAGCGCCGACATCACAGCCAAGATGAACTGGCTGCTGGGCCGAGCGACCGGCTATTTCGGCGTGACCAACTATATGGGCGACAAGTTCGCGACCTCGGACGGGGCCATGAACGCCTTCCTGGGCGTGCTGCGCCAGCGCGGCGTGGCCTTTCTGGATGACGGCTCCATGAGCCGCCGTCCTGGTGCCTGGGCCCGCGCCAGCGCCAACCGCATCATCGACGAGCAACAGACCCCCTCCGCCATCGTCGGCCAGCTGAATGCGCTGGAGGCCCTCGCCAAGGCGCGCGGCCAGGCCATGGGTACCGGCTTCAGCTACCCCGTCACGGTCGAGGCCGTGGCCCGCTGGACGTCAGAGCTGGAAGCGCGCGGGCTTCAATTGGCCCCGGCGTCGGCGATGACACAGCGGCCGGGGAGATAGCCGGGAGGCAACAGGCAACAGGCAACAGGCAACAGGGTCACGACACCCAGCGCCTAGCGGCTCGCTACTCCTGCTTGCTGTTGCCCGTTGCCTGTTGCCTACTGCCTCAATGACCGATCTCCCCCATCACCGCCCCAACGTCGGCGTCGTCCTGTTCCATCCGGACGGGCGGGTCTGGTACGGGCGAAGAGCAGGGCAGGCGGGACCCTATAACTGGCAGTTCCCGCAAGGCGGCGTCGACGACGGCGAGGATCTGGAAACCGCCGCCCGCCGCGAACTGGCCGAGGAGACGGGCGTCACCTCCATCGACTATCTGGCCCGGACCGACGGCTGGATCGCCTATGACTTTCCCGCCGATTTCGAAGGGACAAAGCGGGCGCGCGGCTGGAAGGGCCAGAAACAGGCATGGTTCGCCTATCGCTTCACCGGCGATGAGGCCGAGATTGACCTGGACCAGCACGACGAGATCGAGTTCGACGCCTGGCGCTGGGGCCACCTAGCTGAGGCACCCGACCTCATCGTGCCGTTCAAGCGGGCGGTCTACGAACAGGTGGTGGCGGCGTTCTCTGGGCTGGCACGGTAGAGTTCTCCCTCCCCCGAAGTGGGGAGGGACAGATCGCGCAGCGATCAGGGTGGGGCTCGTAAGGGCGTGAGCTCCGTCTGACATACCCCACCCTGTCGTCGCTTCGCGCCGACATCCCTCCCCATAAAGGGGAGGGAGAACGGTCAGACTGCCGCTCCCGTCGGGGCCAGCCGCATCAGCACAAGCCCGGCCACGATCAGACCAGCCGCCGCCACCCGCATGGGATGCACGCCCTCGTTCAGCCAGAGGATACCGACGACAAACGCTCCGATCGCGCCGATGCCGGTCCAGATCGTATAGGCGGTGCCCAGCGGCAAGGTTTTCATCGACAGCGACAGCAGGCCGAAACTGGCCACCATGGCGACCAGCGTCACCAGACTGGGCCCCAGCTTCGTAAAGCCATCGGACTGTTTCATGGAGAACGCCCAGACGATCTCGAGAAGTCCAGCGATGAGTAGATAGATCCAGGCCATGATCACGGCCCTCCTTCACAAGGGCCGGGCCGTCCCGGGCTTGTCCCGCGTCGCCAGGATCAGCGCGACGCGAGGCGAGGACGTGGCCTCGTCTGAGGGATAACTACGACATGGGACGCCAAAATCAAGGCATCGCGACGCCGCTAATCCAGTACGCCGCGCACTGACTCATGGCCCGGGATGACATTGAGCACGTGACGCAAGGTGGTTGCGGTCTGATCTGTGACCCGATTGTCCACGAGCGTCAGCCGTTTACCGGTCTCGTCGGTTGTCTGATAACGCTGCGTTTCCCACACGCCATTGCGCACGGATGTCCCGACCTTGCGCCAGCCATTCGCTTCAAGTTGTCCGAAAACCGCCGCGGCTTCAGCCTCATAGCCATGAACCTAAATCTGGCACACGGGATGGTGGAAGCTGACAAAGGCCGCGACGCCATGCGCTTCGCTCGGCGCGTCCGAGACCACTGCGGTAAACCCCACGGCGCTGAACGACATTTCCCGCAACATTTCCGGCAAGGGAACGATGGATACGGGGGCCCCGCGCCCATAGTGGGCGTCGAACGCTGCCTGCCGCAGACCTTCCAAGGAGTAGGGTTGGTCACCAAAGAACCAACCGCAAAATCCCTCGATGCCGTTACGGATCGCAGCCTCGGCAGAGACCGGCGCGGGCGGTACGGACGGTGCTGGAGGAACCGACGGCGAATTAGGGTTGGATTGCTGCACACCGAGTTCGCGCGCCACATCGGCGGGCAGGCCCGTCCCGTGAGGTCTCGCGATCATTTCGTACGTTATTCCGGACGGGCAGGATCGCGGAATATGAATGACCTGCCCCGCTCCGCCCGGGCCCACGGCGGGCTGATACAAGGCCATGGCCGGACGGCAGCCATCGGCGTCTAGAACCGGCTCCGTCAAGCTGGAACAGCCGGCCAACGCGCCTACGGCGATGATGGGGAGGATGATGCGCTGAACCATAGCGGTCAGCGTATCACGGAATCAGACGACGACCACTTCCGAGGCCTGTTCGGCCAGGATGGTCAGGCCGGCGGGCGTGACGTCGGCAAAGCCGCCGTGCACGTCGAACTGGCGGCGCCCATTGCCGTCGATGACCGTCACCACGCCTTCGCGCAGGGCCGTCATGAAGGGGGCGTGGTCCGCCAGAACGCCGAAGTCGCCTTCGACGCCGGGCGCATCGACCTGATCCACGAGGCCGGAGAAGACCTCGCGCTCAGGTGCCACCAGCGAAAAGTGGAGCTTGCCCGCCATGGATCAGGCGGCCTCGGCGGCCATCTTGGCGGCCTTTTCGACGGCCTCCTCGATGGTGCCGACCATGTAGAAGGCGGCTTCCGGCAGGTGGTCGTATTCACCGGCCACGATGCCCTTGAACGAGCGGATCGTGTCTTCCAGCGAGACGAACTTGCCGGGCGAGTTGGTGAACTGCTCGGCCACGAAGAAGGGCTGCGACAGGAAGCGGCTGATCTTGCGGGCGCGGGCGACGACCAGCTTGTCGTCTTCCGACAGCTCGTCCATGCCCAGGATGGCGATGATGTCCTTCAGACCCTTGTAGGACTGCAGCACTTCCTGGACCGAACGCGCGACGTTGTAGTGCTCTTCACCGATGATCAGCGGGTCCATGATTCGGCTGGTCGAGTCCAGCGGATCCACGGCCGGGAAGATGGCCTGGGCGGCGATGTCGCGGCTCAGAACGGTCTTGGCGTCCAGGTGGGCGAAGGAGGCGGCGGGGGCCGGGTCGGTCAGGTCGTCGGCGGGGACGTAGATGGCCTGGATCGAGGTGATCGAGCCCTTCTTGGTCGAGGTGATGCGCTCCTGCAGATTGCCCATCTCGGTCGCCAGCGTCGGTTGATAGCCCACGGCCGAGGGGATACGGCCCAGCAGAGCCGACATTTCCGAACCGGCCTGGGTGAAGCGGAAGATGTTGTCGACGAACAGCAGAACGTCCTTGCCTTCCTCGTCGCGGAAATATTCGGCCTGGGCCAGACCGGTCAGGGCGACGCGTGCGCGGGCACCGGGGGGCTCGTTCATCTGGCCGTAGACCAGGGCGCATTTGGAGCCTTCGGTCGAGCCACCGTTCTTGGTCGGGTCCACGTTCACATTGGACTCGATCATCTCGTGGTACAGGTCGTTGCCCTCGCGGGTGCGTTCACCCACGCCGGCCAGAACCGAATAACCGCCGTAGGCTTTGGCGATGTTGTTGATCAGTTCCTGCATGGTCACGGTCTTGCCCACGCCGGCGCCGCCGAACAGGCCGGTCTTGCCACCCTTGGTATAGGGGCACATCAGGTCGATGACCTTGATACCCGTGACCAGGATTTCCGACGAGGTCGACTGCTCTTCGAACGAAGGGGCGTCGCGGTGGATCGGGCGGAACATCTCGGTCTTGATCGGACCCTGTTCGTCGATCGGCGCGCCGACGACGTTCATGATGCGGCCGAGCGTACCGGGGCCGACGGGGGCCAGGATGGAGCCGCCCGTGTCCTTGACAGGCTGACCGCGGGTCAGGCCCTCGGTCGTGTCCATGGCGATGGTGCGGACCATGTTCTCACCCAGGTGCTGGGCGACTTCCAGAACCAGGGTGAAGGGCTCGCCTGTCTTCTGGTCGACGTTCTGGGTGTGCAGGGCGTTCAGGATGGCCGGCAGCTGGCCCTCGAACTCCACGTCGACGACGGCGCCGATGACCTGGGCGATCTTGCCCGTGCCGGTGCCTTCGATGACGACGGCATTGCCCGTCGCGGACGTGGCGGCCGGGGCCTTGGGCGCAGCCGGCTTACGGGCGGCGGGCTTCTTCGGGGCGGGGGTCTTGGCGATGGTGTCGGTCATGGCAGGGTTCCGGTTCGGAATAACGTCTGTGTCAGCGGGATCGGGATCAGAGGGCTTCGGCGCCGGCGATGATCTCGATCAGTTCGGTGGTGATCTGGGCCTGGCGTTTGCGGTTGTACTGCAGGGTCAGGGCATTGATGAGGTCGCCCGCATTGCGCGTGGCATTGTCCATCGCCGCCATCTGCGAGCCGAAGAAGCCCGCCTGGTTTTCGTACAGGGCGGCCAGCACCTGGGTGGTCAGGTTGCGCGGCAGCAGGGTCTCGAGGATTTCCTCTTCCGAGGGCTCGTATTCATAGACCGCGCCGTTCAGGTCGATGGGGGCGGCGTCGCCTTCCACCACGGCGGGGATCAGCTGTTTGGCGGTCGGCACCTGCGAGATGACCGACTGGAAGCGGCTGTAGAACAGGGTGACCACATCGGCCTCGCCGTTCTCGAAGGCATCGGCGATGAACTGGGCCACCGGCTGGGCGGCGGCCAGACCCAGCACCTTGTGCTCGCTCAGTTCGAAGGTACGGACGACCTTGTCGCCGAACATGCGGGTCAGCTGGTCGCGCGACTTCTTGCCGACGGCGACGATGCGCACATCCTTGCCTGAGGCGATCAGGCTGCGGATGCGCTCGCGCGCGGCACGGATGATGTTGGTCGAGAAGCCGCCCGCCAGACCCTTGTCCGCCGAGGCGACGACGACCAGGTGGCGCTGATCGCCGCCCGTGCCCGCCAGCAGTTTCGGGGCATCGGATCCCGAGACACCGGCGGCCAGATTGGCGATGACCGAGGCCATCTTGGTGGCATAGGGCCGGGCGTTCTCGGCCTGGTCCTGGGCGCGTTTCAGCTTGGCCGCGGCGACCATCTGCATGGCTTTCGTGATCTTCTGCGTCGCTTTGACGCTTCCGATCCGATCGCGCATTTCCTTGAGGCTGGCCATCCGGCGCTACTCTCTCAGCTCGGGGTCAGTTAGGCGAAGGTCTTGGCGAAGGCTTCGATGGCGGCCTTCAGCTCGGCTTCCAGGTCCTTGGACAGGGCTTTCTGCGTGCGGATGGCGTCCAGCAGGCCGGCGTGGTTCGAATGCATCCGGGCCAGCAGTTCGCTTTCGAAGCGACCGATGTCGGCCACGGCGATATCGTCCAGATAACCGCGCGTACCGGCATAGATCGAAACCACCTGCTCCTCGACCGTCAGCGGCGAGTACTGGGGCTGTTTCAGCAGTTCCGTCAGACGGGCACCGCGCGCCAGCAGGCGCTGGGTCGAGACGTCCAGGTCCGAGCCGAACTTGGCGAAGGCGGCCATTTCCCGATACTGGGCCAGCTCGCCCTTGATCGAACCGGCGACCTGTTTCATCGCCTTGATCTGGGCCGAGGAGCCCACGCGCGACACCGAGATGCCGACGTTCACGGCCGGGCGGATGCCCTGGTAGAACAGGTCGGATTCCAGGAAGATCTGGCCGTCGGTGATCGAGATCACGTTGGTCGGGATATAGGCCGAGACGTCGTTGGCCTGGGTCTCGATCAGCGGGAGGGCCGTCATCGAGCCCGAACCGTTGTCCTCGTTCAGCTTGGCCGAACGCTCCAGCAGGCGGCTGTGCAGATAGAAGACGTCGCCCGGATAGGCTTCGCGGCCCGGCGGGCGGCGCAGCAGCAGGGACATCTGGCGATAGGCGACGGCCTGTTTGGACAGGTCATCATACACGATCAGGGCGTGCATGCCGTTGTCGCGGAAGAACTCGCCCATGGCCGTGCCCGAGAACGGGGCCAGGAACTGCAGCGGGGCAGGCTCGGACGCCGTCGAGGCGACCACGATGGTGTATTCCAGGGCGCCGCGCTCTTCCAGCGTCTTGACGATCTGGGCCACGGTCGAACGCTTCTGACCGATGGCGACGTAGATGCAGTACAGCTTGTCGCTCTCGGCCGCGCCTTCGACGTTGATCGACTTCTGGTTCAGGATGGTATCGATCGCCACGGCGGTCTTGCCGACCTGACGGTCACCGATGATCAGCTCGCGCTGGCCGCGACCGACGGGGATCAGGGTGTCGATGGCCTTCAGGCCGGTCTGCATCGGCTCATGCA
>NZ_JAEMRO010000061.1 GCF_016463295.1 Brevundimonas sp. | reverse complement strand
GCCGCCGACTTGACCCCTGCCCCGCCCAGCAGCTCGCGCCACCGCCCGGCGCTGTCGCCATCGGTCGCATCCACCGTGCGCGCATTCAGCGAAATCGTCCGCGCCCTCAGCCCCGCCACCGTCGTGAACACCCCCGGCGTCCCTTCGATCTTCAGCAGTATATCCTTGCCGCGTTGTGCCGCCATGTCGTCGTTCTCCTTTTTATCTCGAAGGGAACAGGCAACGGGCAACGGCGCTAATGCCAAGCCGTCGATCGGCTCTTGGTTGCGGCACACACTCCAGCCTACCACCCTGTTCCCTGTTCCCTGTTCCCTGTTCCCTGTTGCCTGTTGCCTGTTGCCTAAACCTCTTCCGTCACGGCCCGCACCCGCAGCACCGCATAGGTCCTCGCCTCGTCCGCCGCCGGAAACACGTCCGCAAACACGACACCCAGGCTGATCGCCCGCACCCCGTCCGCCTCAACCCGCGCGTCCGTCAGCCGCAGCCGCACCGCCGCCAGTACCGCCTTGGCCTCCTCGGTCCCACGAAAGCGCGACACGACCGTCAGCGTCAGCCGATGCTCCACGCCCCCGCCGTCCGCCCCAACCGGCCGGCTCTCGCACCGCCCGATCAGCAGATGCGGCAGCACCGGCTCCTGCGGCACCGCATCCCAGATCCGCGCCGGATCCCCCAGTAGCGCCTGCACCGCGACATCCTCCGACAGATGCGCGATCAGCGCCTTCTGCAGCGCCAGCTCATGCCCGCTCATCGGCTGCGCTCCAGCATCAGGATCGCACGACCACCCACCGTCTCGGTCGCCTGGATGCGCCAGTCGGCCCCGCCGAAGCGCAGCACCCGCCCGGCAATCAGCCTCGGGTCCGACCGCGTCTCCGCCGTCACCACCTCGACGGCCCGCAGCCCCCCCGGCTCGCTCTTCTCGCGCCGCCGCCGCGCCCCCAGCTTCAGCCAGGCGTGCCCTACCGGCTCATAGCTGACGGCCACCCCGCCATAGGGCGTACGGGATTCCACGGTCTCGAACAGGCCGGCCAACACCTTCATATCCGCACCACCCGATACGGCGCGATCCAGGCCTCGACCGGCGCGACCGCCATCTCCACCTCGCCCCGCTCATAGGCGCGCAGGGCCAGCATCAGGATCGCCAGCCGCAGCGGCGCCGGGCTGGTCGAGGTCAGGCTCAGCCCCACCTCTCCCTCCACCCGCGCCCGCGCCGCCTCAATCAAAGTGCCGATCAGCCCGTTCTCCGCCTCGTGCTCGACGCGCAGGAACAGCTTCGCCTCCGTCAGGCTGACGGGTGCTGTCATGGGGGTTCTCCGATGTTTGGTATTACGCGCCGACGTTCTCCCTCCCCTTGGGGGAGGGCAGGTCGCGCAGCGACCGGGTGGGGGCGGTTCGGCAAGCGGCAAGCGCCATTGTCTGCAGCCTGCCTTAGCCCTCCCCACCCGGCTTCGCCTTCGGCTCAGCCACCCTCCCCCGGAGGGGGAGGGGGACCGTCTCAGCTCATCACGTCGCGCTGAACTTCAGCACCTTGATCGCGTCGAAGTTCTGCACCCCGCCGCCGACCCGCTTGGTCGTGTAGAACAGCACATAGGGCTTGGCCGAATAGGGATCGCGCAACACCCGCACCCCCGCCCGATCCACGATCAGATACCCCCGCTGGAAGTCCCCGAATGCGATGGAAAGCGAGTTCGCCGCGATGTCCGGCATGGTCTCGATCTCGGTCACCGCATAGCCCAGCAGCGACGCCGTCTCACCGACCCGCGACGGTGGCGTCCAGATGTAGTTGCCGTCCACATCCTTGAACTTGCGCACCGTGGATACCGTGCGCCGGTTCATCACGAACCGCCCGTTCGGCCGATACTGGGCCTTGGGCGTATAGATCAGGTCGATCAGCCGGTCGGTCGGGTTGCTGGACGCCGTCGTCGCCGTGAACGCACCGGCGGCCCCCGACGCCACATAGCCGATCTGGCCCCAGGTCTGGGTCGCGTCGGCCACGGTCGTATAGCTCAGAAAGCCCTTGGGCTTGTTGATCCCGTCGCCGTTGACGAAGGCCTGAGTCTCTTGGGCGGCGAACGCATCCTCGACCTCGGCGGCCAGCCATTCGTCCAGGTCGATCATGGCGTCGTCCAGCAGGGACTGGGTCGCCGCCGGGCTGGCGTAGAGATCGGCCGACGGAAACTCCAGCAGCGCCAGGGTCGCCGGGTCCGTCTCCGGCCGGCCCGCCGTCTCCGCGACCCAGCCCGACACCACGCCCGCCGTCGACACCGGCTTGCGGAACACGCCCGAGCCCACGGTGCGCACCGTCGAAATCTCGCGCATCGGCGAGCCCGCCATCAGCCTGCGCTCGATCGCCCGCTCCGTCTCCGGCGGTACGACATAGCCCGCCGAGTTCGACGCCGACGACAACCCCGCCTTCAGCTCCAGCCCGAACGAGGCCCCCGTCTTCAGATACCCGTCAAACGCCTGTTTCACCTCCCCATCCGCGTAGGCGGATGGGGAGGACAGGTCGGCCCTGGCCGACCAGGAGGGGGCAGCACCGGCGACAGTCGCCGAGGCACCGATCTCGCGACGCCGCCCCTCACTCACCACCCGATCCAGCCGCGCCTGGGCCGCGCCCACCGCCGCATCGATCCGCGCCACCTTCTCTTCCAGCAGCACATCCGCCGACGCCTTCTTCTCGATCTCGTCCAGCCGGGCATCGTTCGCCCCTTTGAACGCCTCGAACGCCGCCATCATTTCATGCATGACGGCGCGAGCCCCCGAGTCCGCCAGAATTGGCGTGCCCGAGACGGTCTTGGTCTCTTTCATGGTCTCTCCGGTTTTCAGGAACCGCGGTTTGCGGTTAGGGTCCGGGCATGGATACGCTTGCCCGGAAAATCATCGACGCGATCCAGAACTCACTGGTCGGCGATCTGTTTTGGAAGCTGATTTGGCCGTTCGGCTACTTATGGGTGACCCTCACTGAAGAGGTCGCCTTTTCTCCCAGTCGCAGCCCTTTGCTGGGAGCTTATTTCATCGTTTTGTTGGCAGGGTTTTTTCTGATCTGGCTTCTCGGCACGATAGCCAAGACCGCGCCCCGCCCGATCTCGGTCCGCCACCTCAGCGACAGGGTGATCCGTCCACCCGAAAACGGCTTTGAGTCATGGTCTCAGCCACCTGCCGACGGACTTCGTCCCCCTCGTATCATGCGTCGGATCGTCGAGACGCTTGGTGGGTCAAGGTCGATATCAGAAGGGAGGTTTGCCTGGCTCTCACTCGCGTTCTTGATCGGCATTCTTGTATTGCCGATTAGCCTGGTGTTGTTCCCAAATTTCTGGTCCGAAGCTCACCCGGTCTTCGCGTCGGAACCCATACGACTGATACTGGTCCAAGCCTGCCTCTTCGTCCTTGTCGCATTCCAGATTCGTCAGTGGGCGACAGAGCAGAAGCGTCGCCTCTCCACTCAGGACCAGCCGTCCGTCTCCACCGCAATGTCGCCAGTCTGACCCGCCCAGGGCACGAGGGACCTCTCATGCGCGTCGCCATCTTCGCCTTCGCCTTGGTTATCACAGCCACCAGCGCCTCAGCCCAGACCCCGCCGCCTGCTCTCGCCCCCGCCTCCAACCCCGCCTACGCCGCCGACGTCGCCTCGATGGACGCCATCGTCGCCGCCCTCTACGCCAGCATTTCGGGCGACGCCGGCGTGGCCCGCGACTGGGACCGGTTCCGCAACCTGTTCCATCCCTCCGCCAGGCTGATGCCCACCGGCACGGACGCCCAGCGTCGGGGCACGCTGCGTCCCCTGACGCCGCAGGACTATGTCGATCGCGCCGGGCCCAGCCTGATCCGCGACGGCTTTCACGAGCAGGAGATCGCCCGTCGCACCGACCGCTATGGCCGCATCGCCCACCTGTTCTCCACCTATGAGGCCCGGCGCGCCGCGACCGACGCCCGACCCTTCATGCGCGGCATCAACTCCATCCAGTTGTTCGACGACGGCACCCGCTGGTGGATCGTCAGTGTCTACTGGCAGGCCGAGACCCCCGACCTGCCCCTGCCCGCCGACTATCTGCCGGAGGCGAACTGAGCGATGGCCGCGTCCCGCGCCACGGTCGCCAACATCCCCCTGACCCGGCTGGAGCGGGCCGTTATGGCCGCCCTGGCGCATGAACTACGGCACACCATCCCGGACCTCGCCACCCAGTTCGCCGAAGCAAAAGCCAGCCAGCGTCGAAACATGGCCTTCGGTGCCTATACCGGCCTGACCCTCGACCGCCCCCATCCCGCGACCACGGCGGACGGCCGGTTCGGCTCCGTCCACGTCATGATCGACGGACTTCAGGACGCCGTCGCCTTCCAGGTCCTGATGCGTCACGGCACAGTGGCCGCGCTTCAGGCCGACAGCTATGGCCAGGACACGCGCCCCATCAACTTCGACACCGTCGGCTTCGAACAGGTCTTCACCCTGGACGCCCAGGGCCGCTCCGTTCCGTTCGAGCCCCGGCCTTCCACCGACGACGAACGCCCACTCCGCCGCAGTCCGCCCCCGGCTTCGCGTCACACCCCGAACCCGGCCCAGCAGGCCGCACCGATGCGAGCGCCCCCGCAGCCGCAGCCGGCACCCCCGCCGCAGACCTACAAACCTCAACCCGCGTCGCTGGAACGCGACCGCGCCTTCACCTTTGGTCCCAACGGGGCCGTCTCCACGCCGCCGCCCATCCCGCCCGGCACCAGCTTTGGCAGCCGCATCTCCGACCTGCCCGACATCGCCAGTCTGGATGACAAGACCCTGCGCATCGGCCTGTGGGTCGCTATCGCCGTCGTCGCCTTCCTGCTGGTCACGATCTTCCAGATCGGCTGGGTCTTTGTCCTGGTCCCCGGCATCTGGCTGGCCCAGATGATCCGCCGCCCCGCCGTGCTGTCCGCTATTCGCAAGGCGCTCGTCGCCTGGCAGGCTTCGGCCCGAACCGCCGCCGCATCGGGCGATTGAATACGCCCGCCCCGGTCAGCGCGGGGCCAGCATGCCCCGCCGCCCGGCCGCGATGAACGCTCCAACCAGCATGGACGCCGCCGCCACGGCGATGACCAGCAGCGGATCCATGGCCGACAGCCATCCCAGATGCACCGCCACGCCCCAGATCAGCAGGATCGGCAGAAGCAGCGACATGGCGAACGCCGAGCTTTCCCACGACAGCTGACGCCACAGTTCGTCGTACAATCTCCACTGCTGAACCCCGATCACCCCGATCGTCAGCAACGACAGCCCGACCGCCGCGATCACCACGACGTCGGGCACGGCCCCGCTCGGTCCCGACCCGACAAGCGCCAGCAGCATGATCCCCAGCGCGATGGCCGACACCGAACTGCCCACCAGCATGTTGCGCATTTCGACCAGTTCCTCCCGGTCCGCGACGTTCAACACCCTGGCCCCCATGCCCGGCATCAGCACCCCGCCCAGGGTGAACAGGCCGGTCACCAGATAGACGACGCCCACCCCGCCAATCGCCACCTGTTCGACCCTCCAGCCCGGCTCGAAGCCCAGCCAGAGAAAGGCGGCCATGGCCCCTCCCCCGCCCAGCGCCCCCAGAACGAAGGCCAGCAACATCTTGCGGATCTTGGCTTGATCAAGGGTGGTCACAGCGTCTCCTCCGGTGTCCAGTCGTCGATGAACAGGCTCGGCACGGGCACCTCGAACAGCACCGCCATGCGCAGGGCCAGCGGCAGGCTGGGGTCGTATTTGTCCGTCTCGACCGCATTGATCGTCTGACGCGAGACACCCAGGCGGCGGGCCAGCTCACCCTGGCTCCACCCCTTCGCCTCCCGCATCTCCCGCACCAAATTGCGCACGCATTCCTCAACCTGCTTGTAAAGGGCTCTTTACAGGCAGGGGCCCAACTGTCAAGAGCTCTTTACAGCCTCGATGCGGCTGCCCGAAGCCCCCAGCACCACGAACCTCGCCCCCGGCAGCATCGGAAACGTCACCAGCGACACCTCCCACAGCTCGACCTCGACCAGCACCCGCAACCGCCCGTCCCGTCGCGCCCGATGGCTGCGGAACCCGATCGACAATCCGTCCAGTGCCCCGGCCCGGCTCAGCGCGCTCGCGAACCGCGCCTCGGCGGACCAGTCCATGATCCGTCCCTCGACATACAGTCCGCGCTCGTCCTCCTCGATCCGGTCCCAGGCCCCGACCACCGACCGCGCCTCGTGCTGATGCAGCATCCGCACCCCCTGCACGCCCGTCTTCGCCAGGCTGGCCGCGAACGCCCCCCTCGCCACCACATCCCCGTTCAGGTCCGCTACGTTCCAGAGCGAGGCATACCCCCGAATGCGCAGCCCCTCATCCGCGATCACATTCATCAGCGCCCCTCCAGCCGGGTCTCGATCCGCTCCACCGCCGCCCGCGTCGCCGTGCTCTGTTCCTCCAGCCGCGCCAGACGCTCGGCGACCAGCCTATGCTCCCCGACCCGCTCCTCCAGCGTGCCGATCCTCGCCGCCGCGCCGCCGGCCCAGACCAGTCCCCCGACCGTCTGCACCGTCAGGGCAATCAGCAGGGCCGTCGGCACGCGCCGGACTTGATGTTCGCTCATGCCCCCACCCCCGCCATCTGCCGCCGCTCCTCATTGGTCAGGAAATCCGCCGCCGATAGCCGCGCCCACAGTGCATCCCGCTCCGGCTGCAGCGCCGGCACCGCCTCCAGGTCCGCCTCGATACGCGCTCCCGCAAACCGTCCGCCCAGCCACCCCGTCAGCGCCCCCGCCGTCTTCCGCACCAGCGGCACCACCGTCCCGCGCCAGAAGGCGGCATTGGCCTCGCGATAGTTGGCATAGGTCGCATCGCCGGGAATCCCCAGCAGCTGCGGCGGCACCCCGAACGCCAGCGCGATCTCTCGCGCCGCCGCATGTTTCCCCGCGATGAAGTCCATGTCGGCAGGCGTCCAGCTCATAGGCTTCCAGTCCAGCCCGCCCTCCAGGATCATCGGCCGCCCGGCATTGGCGGTGCCCGCATGGCTTTCGCCCACCTGCGCCCGCAAGGCCTCGAACTGCTCCCCCGTCAGCCGCTCGCCGTCCCTGGCCCCGTAAACCAGCGCCCCCGACGGCCGCGCCGCATTGTCCAGCAGCGCCTTGTTCCAGGCCCCGCTCGCATTATGCACATCGATCGCGAACGCCGCCGCCTCCAAAGGGGAAAAGCCGTAGTGATCGTCCGTCGGATGAAACAGTTTCAGATGCATCACCGGCATCCAGCCATCCGCCTGACGCCCGATCCGCACCGACCGTCCGTCCACGGAATACTCATACCCCTCCGGCCAGCCCGCGCGTCCGGGAACGACCTTCATCCGGTCCGGTCGCAGTGCCCACAGCTCGTCCGGCTCACCGTCTCCGTCGCCATCCCCCGTCGCCTCGGCATAGGCATTCCCTGCGGTCTGTAAGGCTCCGTAAAGCCCCTCCAACCACTCCGCCCCAGACTGCTCCGGGTTCGGCTTGGCCAGCAACCGCGCCAGCGGATGATCGTCCGTCCTCACCCCGTCCACGAACACCGCCAGCGGCACCGACGCGCCCGCCTCCGCGATCATCCGCACACAGCGATAGGCCACCGCATTCTTGCCGAACCCCTCCGTCGCCAGATGCGCATAATCCCGCGGTGTCCACCGCGGCCGCCCGCCGTGCGAAAACGCGATCAACGGCCCGCTGCGGCTCTCCTTGGTTTCAGGCATGGCTCTACGCCGCCGACCCTCCAGGGGTCGTCGCCAATCGAACATGAGGATCTCCTTGCAAACCTCCTCCCCCACTAAGCGAGGGAGGAGTAATCAGTGGCTAGCGGCCGGCTGTATAGGTCCGGGTCTCCGCTCTTTCGGTCGCCGTGGCGGGTCGTATCGACTGGGCAAACGCGCGGCACGCGCTCGCGTCGCCGCTGTCACAAGCGGCCAGAACCCGATGCACCAGCACCGCGTCCGCGAAATGCGTACCGCGCACGCCCCCGCCGGACGATGATGCACTGGCCGTCGGGGCCGATGCCGTCGCGCTACTGCGTGCATAGGACGCCGCCGCCGCCCCGCCGCCAGACCCGGCCAGCGATCCAAACGAGGACACCGCCGTCACCGGCGTTTCCCAGTCGTCCATGGCCGTGATTCCGCCGTCGACGAAGGCCCAGGCCCCGCCGGTCGTCAGGCCAGACTCGATCGCACGGCACGCGCTCGCTGTCCCGCTGTCGCAAGCCACTTGGTCCTCCGCGCGGGCGACCACGATCCCCGCGACCGCACCGCCGGTGATCGCACTGATCTGTCCTGAACTGACGGAGGTCTCCGTTCGTCCCGTCTTGCCCTTGGCCAGATCATAGCCCGCCCTGGCATCGGCTGGAGTGGCTTGTTCGGTCCGACCCTCGCGACCCTTCTGCACCACGCCGCTTCGCCCTTGCGTATCCTGGCCGGCCTGCGCCGTGCCGACAGCGGCCATTACCGCGACCAGCGCCGCTGACCCTGCCCAGTTCACCCACGACGCCCTGAATACTGATCGTGTCATGTCGTCCTCCCATGCCCCCGGCCAGTACGACGCGCTCAAAGCTTCACCGTGTCGAGTCAATTCGACGAACGATGCTATGCGGACTTCACAGCCACCGCACGCTCGGCCCTGCCTTCGGGGCCGGCATCAGCTGCGTCACGCCCCAGACCAGGGCATCGGCCCGGTCCGGACTATGGCGATGCTCGGTGGAGCGCAGCGCCATCAGCTCTTCCTCCAGCGCCGGAAACGCACCGCAGTGCACGACCCGCCCCTGTTCATACAGCGCCGCCACCGGCTCGGCCCGCGCCACCTTGCCCCGGCTGGCATGCACCAGCTTGATCGGGACCGGACAGTCGGCATGGGCCAGAACGCCCCTCACCATCTCGCCGCCCTGATTGCTCTCGGCGACGACCGCATCGGCCCCGAACTCCTGCACCGCCGCCACGACCTTCCCGGCCCAGCCCTGCGGGCTGTGCCCCCGCACCGACCGGTCGGCCAACACATAGGCGACCCGATCCTTGCGCCCGACCACCACGATCCCGCAGGCATCGCCGCCCGCCGTCACCGGCGGATCGACCGCCACCACGATCCGGTCCAGTTTCGCGGGCCTCGCTCCCCGCGCCCGCGCCAGATCCTCGGCCCGGAACAGCGCGCCTTCGCTCTCGACGATCAGCCCCTCGATCTCCTGCGCCTCCAGCCGCGTCCCGGCATACAGCGTCTTCAGATGCGCCAGGAACCGAGGCGACAGATTGGCCGCATTGGCCGCCGTCGGCGCGCGATCCATCATCACCCCCTCCTGCGCCAGCAACCGTCTCAGCGCCGGCATCGGCCGGGGCGTCGTCGTGACCACCAGCCGCGGATCGTCCCCCAGTCGCAGGCCCATCCTCAGGGTGTCCAGAACCGCCTCCGGCTTGCGCCAGGCACAGAATTCGTCGGCCCAGGCATGGTGAAATTGCGGCCCGCGCAGACTGTCAGGATCTTCGGCCGAAAACGCATAGGCCACGCTTCCGCTTTCGGGCCAGACCAGTCGCTTGCGGCCCCCTTCCCAGCGCGGCCGATGTTTCGGCCCCGAGACGGCCTTCAGCCCCGACGGCCCCTCCACCATCACCTCACGCACGTCGTGCAAGGTCGCGCCCACCAGGGCGAACCGCAGGTTCTCCGTCTGGGCCAGCCAGCTGATCCAGTTGGCCCCGGCAAACGTCTTGCCCGACCCTCGTCCACCCATCAGCACCCAGGTCCGCCAGTCCAGTGGCGACCACAGCTGGTGGTCCAGCAGGTCAAATCTCGTCTGGCTCAGCTCGTGCAGTTGATCCGGTGTCAGTGCATCGATCCGCGGCCTTCTTTTCGAATCCGGCGTGGAGGCGAGCGAGGCGAGCGTCCAGTTCGTCTCTGAGCCGCTGCAGGGTTTCGGGGCTGTCGTCACGCTCATCGTCGCTCATGTGATCCTCTGCTGCATCGCGATCCGCGCCCGACCCGCCGCGCCTCGACGCACGACTGGCCTTCGCGGCATGGGTGATCCCGTCAGGCAGAGCCATGGTCGCCACGACCGGCATGGTCCGGGCCATCATTTCGATGGCGCGCACCTGCCGCGCCGCACCCAGGCTGTCACCCGGTTCGACCTTGGTCGCTGTGATGGCGTCCATCACTTGGTCGCAGGCCGCGATCAGCTTTTCGCGCCCGGCCTCGATCCAGGCTGCCGCGGCCGCCGCCCTGTCCTGATGTCCCGTCATGCCCAGACTCTACCGGACCAGCGTCCTCAGCCAGGCAGAACGGCTCCACTTTCCGGCAAGTCGTTATGGGTAAGAGGCTTTCTCCAGCCAACCCGACGGACAATCCCCGAACTTCCAACGAATGGACGCTACTACCGACAGGCAGAAACCTGCCAGTGCGCGGCCTGATGGCTCAAGCTGCCGTCTGACCCGCCAACCGCCCCGGCCCGCCACGATCCACGGCCCGCCGGTCCAGCCGCTCCGACATCACGCGCACCAGTTCCGCAACCTGGATCGGCTTGCCGCAGTGGTCGTCCATCCCGGCCTCGCGGCAGCGCTCGACCTGCTCGGGCTGCACATTGGCGGTCAGGGCGATGATCGGCGTCCGTGCCGCCACCCCATCCAGCGCCCGGATGGCTCGCGTCGCATCCAGCCCGTCCAGGACCGGCATGTGAACGTCCATCAGGATCAGGTCATAACCACCCAGACGCGCCGCCTCGACCGCCTCGACTCCATCGGCCACGGCATGAACCTCGACGCCCATACTGCCCAGGATGGCCGTAACCAGTTCCCGGTTGGCTGGGGCGTCGTCCGCGACCAGAATCTTCAGTCCCGACGACTGATTGTCGATGGTTGGTTCCTGCACCCGCCGCTCGGCGCGCCGCTCTCCGGCTATCAGAGGCACCTCGAACCAGAAGGTGGACCCCTCGTTCGTGCAGCTGTCGGCCCCGATCTCGCCGCCCATCATTTCGATCAGGCGACGGCTGATCGAAAGTCCCAGACCCGTGCCGCCATAAACCCGAGTGGTCGAATTGTCGGCCTGTGTGAATCGCTCGAACAACGTGGCGATCTTGTCCTGCGACACCCCGATGCCGGTATCCGTCACCGCGACCCGCAGCCGTTCACCGGTCCAGCCGACGTTAACGCTCACACTGCCCTTGGCCGTGAACTTCACCGCATTGGCCAGGAAGTTCAGCGTCACCTGACGCAGCCGCCCCTCGTCCCCGATCATGATCTCCGGCACCGCTGGATCGACCACAACCGCCAGCGCCAGCCCCTTGGCCTCGCACTGGGCCTCGACGATCGAGGCGGCGGCCCGCGCCATCGCCTCGGCCGAAAACGCCAGCGGCTCCAGCGTCACCGCTCCCGCCTCCAGCTTGGAGTAATCCAGAATGTCGTTGATGACCCCCAGCAGGGCATCGCTGGCCGTGGCGATCCGGTCCACATAGCGCCGCTCGGTCTCCGGCAAGGCCTCGCTGCTCAGCAACAGGCCCGAGAACCCCACCACGCTGGTCAGCGGGGTCCTCAGCTCGTGGCTCATATTGGCCAGGAATTCCGACTTGGCCCGCGCCCCTTCCTCGGCCCGGTCCCGCGCCGCGATCAGGGCGTCTTCCAGCGCCTTGGTCTCCGAGATGTCGCGGACCACATCGTGGAACTCGACCGGCCGGCCCTCGGCGTCGCGGATCAGCTTGGGATGCGCCTCCAGCCATACCAACACGCCGCCCTTTGACAGCCCGCGATAGGGGATACGCGGAGACGGCGCATCGGGTGCGGCTTCCACATAGTCCGCAAAAGCCTTCATCACCGGCGCGACATCGTCCGGATGCATAACCCTGGCGCAAGGTTCTCCGACCAACTCTTCCGCCGAGTAGCCCAGCACACCCTCGATCGACGGCGAGACGTACCGGAAGCGGCCATCTATGCCGTAGGTCGCGATAATGTCGGTGGCGTTGTCGGCCAGCAGCCGATACCGCATCTCGCTGGCCATGATGATTTCGTGGGCTCGCGCGGCTTCGGTGACGTCCTGAAAAACACCATACAGCGCCCGGGTCTGACCATCGGCCGCCACTTCCGGTCGACAATGGGAGGCTACGATCCTTTCCTCTCCATCGGTCCGGATCAGCCGCATCTGGAACGCGTCGGGCTTGCCACTCTCGATAGCCCTCGTGCACCAGTCCAGCACCGCCTGCCGGTCGTCCGGATGGTAGAAGGACACCGCATCATCAATCGCCGGATCGAAGGTCGCGGGATCCAGTCCATGGATGCGATAGACATGGTCCGACCAGCGCACGTCGCCGGTCTCGACATCGTACCGCCAGCTGCCGACGCCGGCCAGATCCTCGGCCAGCTTCAGCGTCTCGACCAGCTCCTGCTGCTCGCGCTCGGCGCGCACCGTCTCGGTCACGTCCTGCACGACCCCAAACAGGGCTACGATGCGGCCATGCTCGTCCCGCTCTACACGTGCCCGGGAGCGGCTGACGCGCTCTTCGCCGTCCACGATCAGCCTCAACCGCGTGTCATAGCCCTCGCCCGTCGTCAGCGCTCGTTCGATCAGACGCCGCCCTTCATCGCGATCCGCCGGATGATACAGGGGCCCCATCGCCGCCAGACTGGGCGTGAAGGTGCCCGGCTCGGTTCCATGGATACGGTAGACCTGGTCGGACCACTCCAATCCCTTGTCGATCAGGTCGTAACGCCAGTGCCCCAGTCCCGCCAGGGCCTCCGACATCTCCAGCATCGCCGTCTGCTCGGCCGCCTTGCGCAGCAATCCGGCCATATCCAGCTCGTGGCTGA
>NZ_JAEMRO010000138.1 GCF_016463295.1 Brevundimonas sp. | reverse complement strand
GCCCGCGCCGGTCACTTCCACCTGGATCCCGACACCCGCGGCATCGGCGTCAATCGCCAGGGCTGTTTTGCCGAGTTCGTCGTGGCCCCGGCCTTCAACGTGATCGAACTGCCCGACGACGTGCCCTATGAGATCGGCTCGATCCTGGACCCGTTCGGCAATGCCGTGCACACGGCCCAGCAGTTCGACCTGCTGGGCGAGGATGTGCTGGTCACCGGGGCCGGGCCCATCGGCATGATGGCCGCCGCCGTGGCGCGCCACGCCGGAGCGCGGACCGTCGTCCTGACCGACATCAACGACTTCCGTCTGGAGCTGGCCCAGAAGGTCGCGCCGGGCGTGCGGACGGTGAACACGACACGCGAAGACCTGCACGACGTCATGCACGAGCTGGGCCTGAAGGTCGGCTTCGACGTCGCACTGGAGATGTCGGGTTCGCCCATCGCCTTCAAACAGTGCGTCGACACCCTGATCATGGGCGGCGGCCTGGCCCTGCTGGGTATTCCGTCCAAGCCGATGGAGACGGACTGGGGCGCGATCATCCTGAAGGCCCTGACCATCAAGGGCGTCTATGGGCGCGAGATGTTCACGACCTGGCGCAAGATGCTGGGCCTGCTGAAGGCCGGTCTGGACCTGGAGCCGCTGATCACCCACCAGATGCCGTTCAAGGATTTCGAAAAGGGCTTCGAGGTCATGAAGGCCGGTCAGTCGGGCAAGGTGGTGCTGGACTGGTCCAGGGCCTGACGCCCCGCCGTACGGCAACAGCCATGGCCGCCATCGTCGATTTTCTGAAGGGAGCGGGCACCGATGGAGCCGGCCGCACGGTCTTCGACGTGGTGGCCATGGACGACCGGGCGATCGAACGGACCCACGATTTCATCCAGTGGCTGTTCCCGCTGGCCGAGCCGTCCGGGGCCAACCGCCGCGCGCCGGTCCTGAGCGCGGCGGACGTCGAGGACGTGCAGGCCTGCGGGATGTGCCAGGTCGCCCTGGCTGCCGCGACGGACCGGATGAGCGCCTTCTACAGCCACAACACCCACTGGCTGGTCCCGCACGATCACAACCATCTGCGGATCACGCGGATCATCAAGTCCCTGCGCCTGCTGCGCGGCGACGATGAGGCCGATGAGTTTCGCGCCATGATCCTGGCGCTCGACGAGGCGGCGGATCGCCCCGCCAGCGTGGACAGCCGCCGCTACTGGACCACGGCCTAGGCCTTCAGCAGTTTCATTAGAGCGGGCTCGAAGCCCTTGGTCTCCGCGCCGGGCAGGACGTCCATCAGCTTGCCCGCTTCGAACAGTTCGAACACCTGTGGATGCACATAGGAGCTGCGGCACACGGTCGGGGTATTGCCCAGCAACCCCGCCACCGCCTTCACGCATACCGTGATCTTGCGCTTGGCGTCGGTGGGCGAGGTCGGGGCCTCCGTATCGCGCAGGGCCCGGGCGGCCGAGACGGTCCCGGCCCAGGTGCGGAAGTCCTTGGCGGAAAAGTCCTCGCCCATGGCCTCTCGGATATAGGCGTTCACGTCGTCCGAGGTGATGGGGCACAGGTCGCCGTCGGCATCGCGATATTTGAACAGCTGCTGGCCGGGCAGTTCGCGCAGGGATCGGACCACGGTGGCCAGACGCCGATCCTGAACCCGCACCGCATGCTCGACCCCGCTCTTGCCCTTGAAGGCGAAGGTCAGTCGGGTGCCGTCCACCTCCAGATGGCGCTTGTTCAGGGTGGTCAGGCCGTAGGAACGGTTGGCCTTGGCATATTGCGCATTGCCGACGCGGATCAGGGTGATCTCCAAGAGGCGCACCGCCGTGGCCAGCACCTTGGCGCGCGACACGCCGCGTCTGTTCAGGTCCGCCTCGACCCGCTCGCGCAGCCGGGGCAGGGCGCGGGCGAAGGCGGGCAGGCGCTCGAACTTGGTCTGGGAGGCGTGGCTGCTCCAGTCGTTGTGATAGCGATACTGCTTGCGGCCCTTGGCGTCGCGGCCCGTCGCCTGGATGTGGCCGGTCGCCTGGGGGCAGATCCAGACGTCGGTCCAGGCCGGCGGGATGGCCAGCATGCGGATGCGGTCCAGCACCGCCCTGTCCTTGATGACCGCGCCGTCCTTGTCGCGATAGGAGAACCCCTTGCCGGATCGAACCCGACTGAAGCCAGCATGCTCATCGCTGCACCAGGTCAGGCCGGTGGGGATCAGGTCATGGTCGGCGGTCGAGGTCATGTCGGGCGATGTCCGGTGCGGACAGGCCGAACGGCGAAGACCCGGCGCGGTTCCTCTTGACCCCAGCGGCCAGCGGGGGGATGCGGGGCCATGAACTATCGCCACAGCTTTCACGCCGGGAATTTCGCGGATCTGGTCAAGCACGCCCTGGTGCTGTGGCTGCTGGAGCGGCGCCAGGCGTCGGGACCGGTCACGGTCATCGACACCCATGCGGGCGCGGGCCTGTATGACCTGACCGGCGATGCGGCGCGGTCACGCGAGGCCGAGGCCGGAATCGCGCGCCTCATGGCGACCGAGGGGCGTCCGCCGCTGATCGAGGCCCTGGCCGCCGAGGTCGCTGGGATGAACCCGGACGGCGGCGTGACCTTCTATCCCGGCTCGCCCCTGCTGATGGCCCGGCATCTGGGGCCGCAGGATCGCTATATCGGCTATGAACTGAACCCGCCTGTTCTGGAGATGCTGACCGAGGCGCTCGCGCCGTTCGCGGCCGCCGAGGCCAAAGGTGGCGACGGCTTCGATCAGGCGGTGGCCGAAGCGAAGCGCACGCCCGGCCCGCTGGTCCTTATCGATCCGCCGTTCGAGAAGCCCGACGACTATCACCGCGCCGCCGACACGGGGGCCGCCATTGTTAAGGCCGATGCGCGGGCGACCGTGGCGATCTGGACCCCGCTGAAGGACATGGAGACCTTCGACGGTTTCCTGCGTCGGCTGGACCAGGTCGGGGCGCAGCGCGTGCTGGTGGCCGAGGCGCGGTTGCGGCCCCTGACCAATCCCATGAAGATGAACGGCTGTGCCATGGTCGTGCTGAACCCGCTCGGCGGAGCCGAGGCGGCAGCCCAGGAGATATGTGGCTGGGTCGTGGATACGCTGGGCGAGGCGGGGGCGAAGTCCGAAGTCTGGATGATGTGACGATCCTTTCGGATCGTGGATGTCAAAGACCGAGCACGTCCGATCCCCGCCTGCGGAGACCCGCAGCCGGTTGAAGGTGGGATGGGCCGGCGGAGCGCCGGGCTGTCGCCCGG
>NZ_JAEMRO010000060.1 GCF_016463295.1 Brevundimonas sp. | reverse complement strand
CCAGCCCCCCTCCACCACATTCGGCGGGGCCTTCAGTATCCAGTCGCGCAAAACACCCGCCACGACCTCCAGTCGCCGCTCATAGTCCGGCAACCGCGCCGCATCCCGCGCCGAGAATTTGGCGACCTCTCCCGCCGTCCGTCCCTCCCCGGCCAGCAGATAGCGGCCATTGTCGAATGGTAGGAAGTTCGACACCTTGCGCTCGACCACCGCCAACCCGTGCCGCGCCAGGTCCATGTCGGCGATGATCTTCGGGTTCAGAAGACTGACCGTGTAGCTGGCGGTCGAGTTGCGAAACCCCGGGTGGAATTCCTCCGTCACCGCCGCCCCGCCGACCACATGACGCCGCTCCAGCACCGTCACCTTCAGCCCGGCGCGAGCCAGATAGAAGGCACAGACCAGCCCGTTGTGGCCTCCGCCCAGAATGACGACGTCGGTGGTGCTGGTAGTCATGTCGGCTCCCGTTCCGGTCGATGCACCAGGGATACCAGAACGATGGAGATGATCATCAGCAGGAACGAGCTGCCCAGCTTCTCCAGCCCCACCATCTCCCAGCCCGCTTCCTGCCCCGGATAGGCCCAGGCGCGCCCGAAGGTGGCCAGGTTCTCGGCGAACCAGATGAACAGGGCGACCAGAAAATAGCCCAGCAACAGCGGCATCCTCCGCCGCGCCCGGTCCGCCGTGAAATAGAACCAGCCCGGCCCGAACAGCACCGCCGTGGCGATGAACAGGGCGATCCGCACGTCCGGCAGCCAGTGATGGGCGAAGAAGTTGACGTAGATCGCCGCGGCCAGCACCCATGTCGTCCACATCGGCGGATAGCGCCGCACCCGGATGTGAAAGATGCGCTGGACCCGCGCGATATAGCTGCCCACCGCCGCATACATGAAGCCCGAGAACAGCGGCACCATGCCGATACGCAGGACACTGTCCTCCGGATAGACCCAGGAGCCGTGGTACGTCTTGAACAGTTCCATGATGGTGCCGGCGATGTGGAACAGGAAGATGACCCGCGCCTCCTCCCAGCTTTCCAGTTTGAAGATCAGCATGCCGGCCTGGATGGCCAGCGCCCCGACGACCAGGAAATCGTAGCGGCTGATCGCAGATTCATCCGGCCACAGCAGGAAGGTGCCGACGATCATGACCAGCATCAGCCCGCCGAACAGACAGGCCCAGGCCTGTTTGAAGCCGAACATCAGGAACTCGAAGCCGTAGCGCGACCAGGCGGCCCGGTCGGCCCGGGTCTTGATGCGCTCAAGCCATGAGCGGCCCCAGGCTTCGAGAGGGAGGCGGCTGGCGCGTCGATCCTGCAACATATATCCCGCTCGCGTGCTGCGACTCCGTGCTGTTGCCACACTGGCCCGCTGCGAGCGGACGCGAAAGTCTATTCCGCAGGCTGGATGACTTCGATCCTGCGCGCCGGGACCGTTCGCCGTGAAAGCCGCGCCGACCGCTTCCGGGCGAAGATCATCAGGCCGGTGACGATGAAGCCGGACAGCACAAGGCCCGAGACGAAGATGATGATCCGTCCCGTCCAGCCGAAGGCGTGGCCGGTATGAAGCGGAAACAGCCAGGCCTTGACCTCGTCGCCGACCGAGCCGTCGCGCAGGTGGCGGTTCCACAGGACGCCGCCGTCGCGGAAATCGACGACGACCCAGCGGCCACCTGCGTCGTCCAGGTCGCGGGGGTCCTTCAGCCGGATCCAGTAGAAACCCTTGTCCGGATGGGTCGAGATGGCCGCGACCTGGGCCACGTCGGCCTGGCCCCGAGCAATGGTGATGGCCCGGTCGATGGAGACGACGGGGCGATAGTCGGCCTGGGGCAGGCTGGGCAGGGCCTCGGTCGGGAAGGGGGTCAGGGGCGAAACCGCCTCGATCGCCGTGTCGGTCTCGGTCGGCCAGTTGAGGGCCACACCGGTCACCGCCAGCATCAGGGTGATCGGAAACAGCCACAGGCCGGGGGCGCGGTGCAGGTCGAAGGTGATCTTGGCCGATCCGGCCTTCCAGCGGACGCGGAAGCTCTGCATCCAGCGGCGCGCCGTCGGAAAGGAGAGAATGGCCGAGGCGATGTGATCGAACACCCACAGCAGGGCCAGCAGTCCCAGCAGCCAGGTCGCCACCGGCCCCAGGTTCAGGTCCATGTGCAGCTGGTACATGAACTGGCTGAAGCGGCGCGAGTCCAGCCCCGGCTCGCCGAACCGGCGGTCGCCCAGGATCTCGGCGGTGTAGGGGTTGAGGTAGATCTGGCGGTATTCATGGTCGGGGGTCGGCCGACCAGGGGTCAGGACTGGAGCATTGAACACCAGCACGCTGTCGTTCGGCCCCGCCGGCATCAGCAGATAATCGACGAAGGTGCCGGGTTGCGCTGAGCGAACGGCGTCGACCAGGGTCTGGACCGGCAGGGGGTCGCCCGTAGCCTCGACCCGTCGCAGGTCCGGGTTCAGGGCGCGGTCCGCCTCGTCCATGAAGACGATGAAGGAGCCGGTCAGGGCGAGCAGCAACAGCCAGACGGCCGCGATCAGGCCGAACCAGCGATGCCACAGGACGAGAGCCGGCCGCAGCTTCATGGGCGGCTCAGAAATCCGCGGTCAGGCTGAACCGCACGGTGCGCGGCGCGCCGGGCTGGGCAGTGAAGTCGGTCGACTGGAAATAGTTCTCGTCCGCCACGTTAGAGACCACCAGCCGGGCCGTGACCGGCGTGTCTCCGGCCGTGAAGGCGTAGCGGGCACCCAGGTCGAAAGTCGTGAAGTCCGGGATGAAGCGATCATTGGGCAGGTCATAAGCCTGGTCGCCGACGTAACGAACGCTGGCCTGGACGGCGAGGCCGGGCAGCATCGGCACATCGGCGTCGATCCCGGCGGTGAAGACGTGGTCCGGCACGCTGATCGGCCGATCACCCAACGCGGCGGGGTCCAGCGCCTCCTCGATGGCGGCATCCAGATAGGCGTAGCTGGCCAGGACACGCACCCCGTCGATCGGCTCGCCGAACAGGTCGAGTTCCAGCCCCCGGTGCCGCTGCTCGCCGTACTCGCCGAAGACGAGAGTCGTCGGATCCACGTAGGCCGAGGGGCGGGTGATGTCGAAGATCGCGGCGGTCGCGCCGAACCGGCCGAAATCCACCTTGATCCCGGCCTCGACCTGTTCGGACACGCCGGGCGGCAGTTGCTCGCCGGCGTTGACGCCCCCCAGCGGCGCGGTCTGGCCGCGCTCGAACGCAGTCAGGGCGTTGGCGTAGATCGAGATGTTGGGCGCGACCTTGTAGAGAATGGCCACCGACGGGGACCAGTCGTCGCCCTCATAGACCGCGTTCGGTCCACCCGGCGTCGGGGCACCGTAGTTGAAGCTGGCGATCTCGATATTGGTGTAGCGGACGCCAAGCGTCAGCCGCAGCCGGTCGTCCAGCATCGACAACTCATCGGCCAGGACGACAGAGTCGGTCATCGTCTCCTGGAACACATAGACGTTGTCACCGCCGATTACGGCCGGACCCGCCGTCGTCTCATAGCTGTCGGGGTCGTAGATGTTGAAGATCGGCTGGACGTAGGTCGGGTCCAGCGCGATGTCGGTGGCGTTGAAGCGCACGAATTGGCGGCTGGCTGAAAGGGTCAGGGCATGGCCCACCGGACCGGTGACCAGGCGGCCGCGCAGACCGGCGTCGACGTTCCAGAAGTCGTCCCAGTCGCTGACGCCCTGCTGCACGAAGACGAAGCTGTCCGACGTGCCGTCCGCGCCGGTCACGGCGGGCGTCAGGCCCAGGAACAGCTCGTCGGAATCGACTGCACCGCCGACCAGGAAGGCCGACCAGTTCGGCGACAGCTCGACCTGCAACGCCGAGCGCAGGAAGCGGTCCTGATACTCGCGGAAATCCCAGGCCGGGCCGCTGACATCGGCGCCGTCCGGAGCACGCCCGATGGGCACGCCGGGATTGTAGAAATAGCCGCTGGCCGCCCCGTCCAGCCGCTCGTAGCTGTCGCCGTACTGCAGGTCCCAGCTGAACCGCTCGCCGCGCCAATTGAAGGCGATGTGGGCGACGTAGGTCTCCTCGTCGATGTCGTTGACGACCGTCTCGCCCTCCCGCCGGGCGAAGTTGGCACGGATGCCGAACTGATCCTCTGCTCCGAATCGGCGGCTGATGTCGGCCTGGCCGCCGAAGACCGAACCGCCCGCGGCGATCGCCGTCAGCCGTGTCAGGGGCGCCTCGGTCGGCTTCTTGGAGACGTAGCTGATGGTGCCGCCGACGCCGCCGACGACATTGGTGAAGACCGCCGTCGGGCCCTTCAGCACATCGACCCGCTCCAGCATCTCCAGCGGATAGCGGCGGCCCGAGATGGAGGAGAAGCCGTCGTAGCTGCTTTCGAACGGCTCCATGCGGAAGCCGCGCAGCCGTCCGGCGGTCGCGCCGTTCAGATTGGCCGAGTTGGTGACGACGAAGGAAGCGTCGCGGCTGATCAGCTCATTGGAGTTCAGCGCGATCTGGTCGGCGATGAAGGTCTCGGTGAAGCTCTTTAGGCTGACCGGTGTCTCGAACAGGTCACGGTCGCCGAACGCGCCCAACGTCACACCGCGCGAAACCTGGTCACCCGCGATCCTCGGCTGGCGCTGGCCGGTGACGACCACTTCGCCCAGCTGGGTCACGCGGTCCTGGTCTGTCTCGGCCATCGAAACGACGGCTTCAGGCGAGCCAAAACCAAGGGCGCTGGAGAGGGCGGCAAGAGCAAACGACATTCGACGGCTTTCATGCGATTGGTTCGCAGTCGCTTCAGCCGTCAGTCAGTGCAAATCAATCGCAACGTTTGCCGCAGGCCTAGCCCCGCCCGCGATAGGTTGGCACGCCCTGATCGGGCAGCCAGAGGCCGTCCGGAGTTGCGCCGGTCTGCCAGAAGATATCGATGGGGATGCCGCCGCGCGGGTACCAGTAGCCGCCGATGCGCAGCCAGGTTGGTTGCAACAGGTCGGCCAGCCGCTTGCCGATGGCGACGGTGCAGTCCTCGTGGAAGGCCCCGTGGTTGCGGAAGCTGGTCAGGTACAGCTTCAGGCTCTTCGATTCGACCAGCCAGTCGCCGGGCGCATAGTCGATGACGATATGGGCAAAGTCTGGCTGGGCCGTAACAGGGCACAGGCTGGTGAACTCCGGCACCGTGAACCGCGCCAGATACAGCGTATCCGGATGCGGATTGGGCACCCGCTCCAGCACGGCGGTTTCCGGACTGGCCGGGGCGGCGATCATCTGGCCGAGTTGGGAGAGGGAAGAGGTGTCTGTGGTCATGGTTTCGGCTTGCGTGGCCCCGATGCAGCGGGGCATGACAGGAGTATTGGGGAGGACATACGGCTATGCGTGAAGGTTTTCAAAGCGGGCGTGCGGTCGCGGCTCTGGCGACGGCAGTCCTCGTCGGGATCTGGGTGGGGCCTAGCCTGGCCAGACAAACTCCGCCTCTCTCTGCTCCACAAGGTTTTCCGCCCAACAGCGCGCCGCGCAATCCGTCTGCGCCTCCTGCTCTTTCAGATCATCGCCCGCCAGATGTTGCGCTCCCCCGGCGGCCGCCCGTCATCACCAACCCGCGCTGGCTTCAATCTCCGCGACCTGAGTATCCCGCGATCGCAATGGCGAATGGGGTCTATGAAGGGCGGGCCACACTGCAATGCATGGTCACGATCAGAGGCCGGTTGGCAGACTGCGTGGTGGTTGATGAGTCCCCGCGAGAACAGGGTTTCGGCGCCGCCGCTGTCGCTGCGGCAGCCTCGGCCCAGATTGAGCCGCGCACTGTCGACGGGAATGCGACTCCCGGGACGATGCGGTTCACTACACGGTATCAGTCGCCCGAACCGGCACCCGTTCCCCCGCAACCTCCCGCTCGGCGCTGAGCCCGGCGTCTAAAGGGCCACCGTTACGTCCGCTTTTGACGCAGCGTTATGGCAAAACAGTCTCCGTAGCCGCCGTGGAGAGGTCCGAAGTGGACTGAGTGGACCGAGTAGACTCTCTTTTTCGCATTTGCCTTCCCCCGCGACAGCCCGCTATCCGTAGTCAAAGACAACCGAGGGGAAACGTCATGGCCATTCCGGCGTCGCTGCAAAAGGGTCTGAAGCTGCCGGTGATCGCGGCACCCATGTTTCTGGTCTCCGGACCTGACCTGGTGGTCGAGACCTGCAATGCCGGGGCGATCGGCACCTTTCCCTCGCTGAACCAGCGCACGACCGAAGGCTATCGGGAGTGGCTGCAGGAGATCAAGTCGCGCCTAACGCCGGACGCCGCCGCCTACGGCGTCAACCACATCGTCCATCCGACCAATCCGCGCCTGATGGCCGACATGATGGTGTCGGTCGAGGAGAAGGTCCCGCTGATTATCACCTCGCTGGGGGCTGTGCGCGACGTGGTCGAGGCGGTGCACGGCTATGGCGGGGTGGTCTTCCACGACATCGCCAATGTCCGCCATGCCCGAAAGGCCGCGGAGGCCGGGGTCGATGGCCTGATTCTGGTCGCCAATGGCGCGGGTGGGCATGCCGGGGTGGTCAATCCGTTCGCCCTGATCAACGAGGTGCGCGAGTTCTTCGACGGCACCATCCTGCTGTCCGGCTGTCTGTCGACGGGCCAGGACGTGGCGGGAGCCCTGATGTTGGGGGCGGACTTCGCCTATATGGGCACCCGCTTCATCTCCACGACGGAGTCGTCCGCCCAGACGGAGTACAAGCAGATGGTGATCGATTCAGGAGCGACCGACATCACCTATACGCCCGCGGTTTCGGGCATTCCGGCCAACTTCATGACCAAGTCACTGCTGGACAATGGCATCGACCCCAAGACTTTGCCCGAGCACAAGCTGGACATGGGCGAGGAAGCCCGAGCCTGGAAGACCGTCTGGTCGGCGGGACAAGGCTCCGGCTCGGTCCACGACGTGGTTCCGGCCGGGGAGCTGGTCGCTCGCCTAACGTCGGAATTTCATCAGGCCACGGCACAATTCGCCAAGGCGACCGCTTTCATCTAGGAACCCGACGCCTCTTTTCGCGTCTGGTGCCTCATGATCCGTTCCGTTCTCGCCGCCGTTCTGCTGACGGCCGTCGCCTCCCCTGCCCTGGCCCAGGATGCCGAGCCGCAGGACGTCCCGGCCAACTATGGCTCGGACCCTTGGAGCTTCGCCTTCGGTGCGGCGACCGACAACCGTTCCAAGGACGCTTCCAAGTCCGACGGCAATCCCTTCGTCTGGGGCGAGGCTGTCTGGGAGAGCGCCGACGGTTTCTTCTATGCGGGTCCGGCCTTCGAGACGATCGACAGCTCGACAGGCTCCAATCTGGAAACCGAGATCGGCGGCGGCATCCGTCCGCAGTTCGCGGGCTTCGACCTCGATCTGAACGCCACCCACAAATGGCAGATTGATGCCGATCCGGACACGGACGATGACGCCTGGGAGTTCACAGCCGATGTGTCGCGCTCCATCGGTCCGGCCGGAGCCCGCGTTCGCCTGCAACATTCGCCGGACGGGACGGGTTCGACCGAGGCCTGGACCTGGTACGAGGCGCGCGTCAGCTGGGATTTCACCGACAAACTGTCCGGCTCCACCGCCATCGGTCGACGCGAACAGGACAACAGCATCGATTACACGGGCTGGAATGCGGGCTTCACCTATGCCCTGACCCGAACCCTTGAGGCAGACCTGCGCTGGCATGCCACCGACGCCGATGTTCCGGGCGAGCAATACAAGGATGGTCTGGTGTTCGGGATATCGGCGGCCTTCTAAGGGTCGCAATCAACGCCGGCGGCCCTATATTGGTCACATGAGCAATCTCCGTCAGACCACCCTCGAACGCGCCTATGACCTGGCGCGCAGCGGAAGCTGCCGCACCGTCAGCGAGATCAAACAGGCCCTGTCCGCCGAGGGATACGAGCGTATCCAGGACTCGCTCTACGGCCCCACCTTGACCTCGGCCCTGCGCAAGCTTTGCCAGGAACACTACATCGCCACGCCCGAGGAAGAGACCCCGGACGAAGCTCCGGCTTGATTTCGCCACGTGGACCCGTCATGATCGTTGACGTCGATCTTACTGCGTAACGCCACCCTCTGCTTTCGCACCGAGGTCCAGCCGCTCCCATACAGACCCGACAGGCCTCCAGGGATGTTCCCTGCGGCCAACGCCAGAAGGAGGTCTATTATGGCTACCGGCACCGTGAAATGGTTCAACTCCACCAAGGGCTACGGCTTCATCCAGCCCGACGACGGCGGCAAGGACGTGTTCGTGCACATCTCGGCCGTCGAACAGGCCGGCCTGCGTGGTCTCGATGAGAACCAGAAGATTTCCTACGAAATCGAGCGCGACAAGCGTTCGGGCAAGGAATCGGCTGGTCAACTGAAGACCGAGGGCTGAACCCCTTCGCGTTGATCTGATCGACGCGTGATTTCGAGCGGCGGCGAGGGCAAGGGCCTTCGCCGCCGTTTTCGTAGGTGCCCAGCAACACCGATCCGTCGATCGGGTTCCATGCTGTGGCCAGTGGTCGCGATCCGACGTTTTGTTGCATCTCGATGGTACGCTTGCGCGTCTCTGCACTCGCAGCCGCAACGACGGCTGGTTCAGGAGAGACTTCGATGACCTTCAAGATCACCCGTACCGCCCTCATCGCCGCCTTCGCCGCAGGATCGCTGGCTACGGCCGCCCACGCCTCCGGCGACGTCGCCAGCGCCTCGTCCGCTATCCAGGACCCGGTCACGGTCGGCGGCGCGCCCATGTATGCCAACAAGACGATCGTCGAGAACGCCGTCAACTCCGCCGATCACACCACCCTGGTCGCCGCCGTGACGGCAGCCGGCCTGGCCGACACCCTGTCGGGACCGGGGCCTTTCACAGTCTTCGCCCCGACCAATGCTGCTTTCGCCAAACTGCCGGCCGGCACCGTCGATACGCTGGTCCTGCCGGAGAACCGCGAGACCCTGACCAAGATCCTGACCTATCACGTCGTGCCGGGTCGTTTGGCAGCGGCTGATGTTCTGGCTGCGATTCAGGCGGGCGGCGGTCGTGCGGCCCTGACCACCGTCTCGGGCGATACCCTGACCGCATCCCTGCGCGGCG
Source organism: Brevundimonas sp. (assembly GCF_016463295.1). Lineage (GTDB taxonomy): Bacteria > Pseudomonadota > Alphaproteobacteria > Caulobacterales > Caulobacteraceae > Brevundimonas. The sequence goes on along the minus strand of NZ_JAEMRO010000060.1, from coordinate 3,809 downwards.
ATCAGGTCATCCTGACCGACGAAAAGGGTGGCGTGGCGACCGTTACCCAGGCCGACGTGTTCCAGTCGAATGGCGTGATCCACGTCACCGACACCGTCTCCATGCCCAACTAAGAGCGTTTCGGCGGGGTGCTCCAGAGGGCACCCCGTCGTCCCTTTTGGACAAGCGCCTTGCTATTCCGGGCCAAAGGGCCCACCTGTGTACCCGTCGATCTCACTTGCGAAACGCTGCTGCCCCTTTGCATCGCGCACCGAGGTCCAAAGCCGATCCCATCCAGACCCGACAGGCCGACCCGGAACCTCTTCCGGCGGTCAACGCCTAACGGAGGTCTCAAAATGGCTACCGGCACTGTAAAATGGTACAACTCCACCAAGGGCTACGGCTTCATCCAGCCTGACGACGGCGGCAAGGACGTTTTCGTCCACGCTTCGGCTGTTGAAGTTTCGGACCTCGGTTCGCTCAACGAAAACCAGAAGGTTTCCTACGAAATCGAGCGCGACTCGCGTTCGGGCAAGGAATCTGCCGGTCGCCTGAAGGCCGCCGAATAGGTTTCGATACCCTTTGGTCAGGCACATCCTGACTGACGGACGGGCCGGCCTCTGCAAGGAGACCGGCCTGTTTGCTTTTTGCTCCACGCCAAGGCCGACAGACCTGGATGCCGAGTAATACCGCACAGATCTGGCGCTCAAGCAGCGAGCCTCCGCGAGGCAAGCGTTAGCGCCCTTCACAAAGAAGGATCACGCCATGACCCCCCTGGCCGAAAAACTGCCGACGATGAGCGACGCCGACCTGAAGGCGCTGCGCGCCAATGCCGCCCGCATGGTCGGTCACGGCTCACCTGTTCAGGCGACCACAGCCGCTGACATCATCCCGCTGATCGACGACGAGGTTGTGCGCCGTGCCGGCCTGCCCGCCGCCGCCCCCAAGAAGCGCGCGCCCGCCAAGAAGAAGGTTGTGCCCGCCTCCGGACACCAGACCGCCCTGCCGTCCAAGGTCGCCTGACCTTCGCAGAGCGCGCCTTCAGCCGAGGGCCTGATCCAGATCGGCGATCAGGTCATCCACCTCTTCCACACCAACCGACAGGCGGATCAGATTGTCGGTGACGCCGCCCGCCTCGCGCACCGCTTTCGGGACAGAGGCGTGGGTCATGATGGCCGGGTGATTGACCAGGCTTTCGACCCCACCCAACGATTCCGCCAGGGTGAAGACCTGCACCCGCTCCAGCACCTGGCGCGTCCGCGCCAGGTCGCCATCGAGGATCACCGTCACCATGCCGCCGAACCGACCGTTCATCTGACGCGCGGCCAGATCGTGCTGGGGATGGGTGATCAGGCCGGGATAGATGACCTGGGCCACACCGGATTTGCGGTCTTCCAGCCAGCGGGCGACGGCGAGAGCATTCTCGTTGTGCGCCTTCATGCGCAGTCCGAGGGTCTTCAGGCCACGATTGGCCAGGAAGGCGTCGAACGGCCCCATCACGCCGCCGATGGAGTTCTGCAGGAACTTGATCTCTTTCGCCAACTCCGCATTCGCCGTGACCAGCGCCCCGCCGATGATGTCGGAATGGCCGTTTAGATACTTGGTCGCCGAATGCATGACGACGTCGGCCCCCAGCGACAGGGGTTGCTGGCTGAAGGGCGTGGCGAAGGTGTTGTCGACGACCAGCAGAATGTCCCGCGATTTGGCGAGCGTGGACAGGGCGGCGATGTCTGCCAACTTCATCATCGGATTGGTGGGGGTCTCGACCCACAGCATCTTCGTCTTCGGTGTGATAGCGGCCTCGACAGCGTCCAGGTCGCTGAGATCGACATAGGCGAAATCCAGCCCCATTGAGCGGCGGCGAACGCGCTCGAACAGACGCCATGAACCGCCGTACAGATCGTCGCCCGTGACGATGTGCGACCCGGCATCCAGCAGTTCCAGTGCCGTCGAGGTGGCCGCCATTCCGCTGGCAAAGCCGAATCCGTGGGTTCCGCCTTCCAGGTCGGCCAGGCACGCCTCGAAGGCTTCGCGCGTCGGGTTCTTGCCCCGCGCATACTCATACCCCTTGTTCACGCCCGGACTTTCCTGGGCATAGGTCGAGGTGGCGTAGATGGGCGTCATGACCGCCCCGGTCGTCGGGTCGGGGCGCTGACCGGCATGGATGGCGCGGGTGGAAAAGCCCTGCGCGTTCTTGAGACTGGCCATGGGCTTACCGGTTCAGGCTGAGGTGGTTGATCAGGTCGACTCGGGCGATCAGGCCGACGAACTGTTCGCCGTCCAGAACCAGGGCCACCCGGTCGCGGTCGAACAGGGGGATCAGGGCTTCCAGCGGCTCACCCACCTGAACCGTATCCAGATCACGCGTCATGACCTCGCCGACGGGCTTGGCGAAACGCGCCTGGCGGGTGATCTCGTCGGTATTCATCACGTGAACGATGTCGCTCTCGTCGAGGATGCCGACCAGGCGACCGTCCTGGATGATCGGCAGCTGCGAAACGTCGGCGCCGCGCATCCGCTTGAAAGCCGTATCCAGGGTGTCGTTCGGCCCGGCCACGACAACGTCGCCTTTCGCATATTTGCGCGTGATCAGGTCCGACAGGTCGCCATGTAGCTCGCGTTCGCCCAACCCCTGATCGGCCAGCCAGGCGTCGTTATAGACCTTGGACAGATACTTGGCCCCGGTGTCGCAGACGAAGGTCACGACTCGCTTGGGCTCGGTCTGTTCGCGGCACCAGCGCAGGGCGGCGGAAATCAGGGTACCTGACGACGATCCGGCGAGGATGCCCTCCTTCAGCAGCAGCTCTCGCACCGTCGCGATCGCCTCTGCATCCGGGATGGAATAGGCCTTGTCGATCAGGCTCATGTCCGCCGTGTCGGGCACGAAGTTCTGACCGATGCCCTCGACGGTGTAGCTGCCTTCCGGGCTGGGGACCCCATCGTTGACGATACCGGCCAGGACCGAACCCACCGGGTCCGCCAGAATGATCTGGGCGTCCGAGCCCTGGCTTTTCAGATACTGGGCCACGCCGGTGATCGTGCCGCCCGAGCCTATGCCGGCGACATAGGCATCGACATCGTGCCCCATCTGCTCCCAGATTTCGGGTCCCGTCGTCCGCACGTGCGCTTCGGAATTAGCGGTGTTGGCGAACTGGTTGACGAAGAAGCCGCCCGGAATTTGCTGGGCCAGACGCTCCGCCATGTCGGTGTAATATTCCGGATGGCCGTGATCGACGTCCGACCGGGTCAGCCGAACATCGGCCCCCATGGCGCGCAGATGCTGGATTTTTTCCTTGGACATCTTGTCCGGAATGACCAGAAGCACCTTATAGCCCTTGGCCTGCCCGACCAGGGTCAGTGCCAGACCCGTGTTTCCAGCCGTCGCCTCGACGATGGTGCCGCCGGGTTTCAGATACCCCTCCCGCTCCGCCGCATCGATCATCGACAGGGCGATACGGTCTTTGATCGATCCGCCGGGGTTCTGGGCCTCCAGTTTCAGGAACAGGCGGCACGGGCCGGTGTCGATCTTCGTCACCTCCACCATCGGTGTCTTGCCGATCAGGTCCAGCAAGGAACCGGTCGGGCCGGACAGGACGGGCGTAGAGGCCAAAGACATTTAAAACTCCGAGGGACGTTCGCGCCGGAAGCTAGGCGCGCCCCCTCTTCACCACAACACGCCGCGCGAGATTTTGACCTCTCGAAGAGCGCCAAAGCGCGGTATCAAGGATTCCAAATGACAAAATCATCCAGCCAGCCCCCTGCCGGCCTCCCCGACCCGGACACCCTGCTGGCCTTCCTGCGCGAAGCGGGCACGGCCGAGAAAACCGATA
>NZ_JAEMRO010000059.1 GCF_016463295.1 Brevundimonas sp. | reverse complement strand
CGGATGCAGCCGTTGGACGCCGTCTTGGCGATCTTGGACGGGTCGGGCGTGCCGTGGATGCCGTAGCTCTGGCGGTTCAGGCCGATCCAGACGGAGCCGACGGGATTGTTCGGCCCGGCCGGGACGACGACCGTCTTGTCGCCACGGTCGTAGCTGACCCGGTCGGGGTCATAGGTATAGTTGGGCTCCGGCGCGATGCCGACGACGCGCAGGGTGCCGGTCGGGGCCGGGCGCTCGGTCGAGCCGATGGTGGCCGGATAGAAGGCCAGCAGCTTGCCCGATGCGTCGAAGGCCCGGGCCGAGCGTTCGGTCTTGTCGATGACGATCCGCGCGACCTCGCCGATCGGCGCATCGCTGACGGCGGGCACCAGGATGCGCTGACCGGCGCGCAAGGCAACACCGGGATTGAGGGCGTCCAGCAGCCCCTCGGTCATGTGAAAACGCTCTGCCAGCTTTTCCTTCACGGTCGTGAACTGGGTGCCGTTGGCGGCCATCTGTTCCAGATCGCTGGAGGCGGGGCTGAACGGTCCGGCGACATCCTCTGTCGTCAGGGTGTGGACGCGGGTGACGGGGGCTGTGTCGACTGCGGCCAGATGCTGGAGCAGGGCGGCGTCTGCGGCGTCGCTGTCCCCCAGGTCGTTGGCCTGGCGATAGGCGACGATGGCCTGGCGCGTATTCTCGCCGGCCAGTCCATCGACGATGCCGGGTGAGAAGGTGGAGCGGTCCAGAAGGATTTGCAGACGGATCAGGCCGGGGTCGGGCTTCGGCGGCGCAGGCGTGCCGGTTGTCGGCTGGGCCGGAGCCGGGGCGGCCGCGGCGGGCAGAGCGCGTTCGATAGTCTCGGCGGGAATGCCGGCGGGCGCTTGCGGCTGGGTGGCGGTCGTGGGCGGCTCGGCGGGTGTCGGATCGAGCCGGTCGCAGGCAACGAGGGTCAGGGCGGCGGTGGACAGCAGGATCAGGCGAAAGGTCATGGAGTTCCGTGGCGTGGCGTTGGCTTCCATAACCCGCCGTTCGACCGGGCGTTCCCCTCAGCGCAGGGCGTCGGCCAGGCCCTCGGCCGTGATCTCGGCCCAGCAGGCATAGCCCCAGTCGTTCAGATGCAGGTCGTCCGGCCCGACCCCACCGCGATCCAGCCCCGTCCAGTCGGCCATGGCGGCGAAGCGGTGCAGGACGGCATAGCCGGAGGCGGCAGCCTGTCGGTCGATGACAGTCGAAATATCGCCCAGCGCCGGATTGCGCCCCCTGAATGACGGATTGGTCGTGCCCTCGGGCAGACGTTGCGGATCGATGAGCAGAACATCGGCGCGGGCGCGATCCAGAACGGCGCGACCCGCCTGAAAGTCGGTCAGGATGTCGTCGGTCAGGCGATCGCGCAGCACGTCGTTGGTGCCCAGTTGCCAGATCACCAGATCGGGGCGGGCCAGGGTCACCTCGGCCTCCAGCCGCATCGCCGTGTCCCGCGCCGTCTCGCCGCCGATGCCACGGTTGATCAGGGTCACCTGCACGCCGGGCATCCGCCGCTCCAGTCCGGCCTGAAGCAGCGGCACGAACCCCAGCGACCGGCTGCTGGCCCCCACGCCTTCGATGGAGGAAGAACCGACGGCCAGGATGACGATTCGTCCCGACTTCACCGCCGCCCGGCTGCGCGTCAGGCCGTCGTTGGCGACGACATGGCTGGCCGAGACCGGACAGGCGTAAGGCACGCCCTGGGCCAGGGCGGGTGTCGCGATGAGGCTTGCGAAGGCGGCGGCGAGGGTGGCTGATTTCAAGGATTGGGCTTTCCGGTGGCGGGGTCGGTGGCGGTGTCGCCGGAGTTGGAGCTGCCCTCGGACCCTCTGGGCTCTGTCGCGGGGCGCGGGGCCTCGCCCTCATGGGTCGGCTTGCGCTGGTCTTCGGTTTCGCTCTCGCGGGTCGAGGGGCGGGGGTCGGTCATGGCGGTTCCTTCAAAGCGCATGGGTGCAGGTCTGGCAACGCTTGTGGAGGCACGACGGCTCCCGCTCAGGAACGATTCACCATGACCGGTCACCCTGTCGAAACGGGGATCGGCCTATGTGAAACCGGAATCGGTGGCTCGCGTCTGGCCCGCCGCAGGAGCCCTGGATGTCCCCGCTGCACGTCGAGATCAGGACGACCGACACCATGTCGGAGGCGCAGTGGGGCCTGTGGCGTGACCTGCTCGCGGCCAATCCGCTGTTGAACAGCCCCTATTTCCGGCCCGAGTTTACGCAGATTGCGGGCCGGGTCTGCCCGGGCGCAGCGGTCGCGGTGCTCAGCCGTGACGGCCGGACCGTCGGCTTTTTCCCGCATCAGCGACGCGGCGGGACGATCCAGCCGCTGGCGGCCCCGATGAACGACTATCACGGCGTGATCGCCATGCCAGGCGATGTGCCGTCGCTGGCCGAGGTGGCCGAGGTCCTGCCGGTGTCGAAGCTGAACGTCACGGCCTGGGTCCGGCAGAGCGACGCCGACGGGCCGGGCGAACAACGCCGGACGGTGCAGGCGGAGCTGGGCAGCGCGGGCTTCGACGCCTGGTATGCCGAACGGCGGGCGACCTTCGGCAAATTCTTCAAGGACAAGGAGCGCTGTCGGCGCAGCATGCAGACCGAGTTCGGCCCCCTGCGGGTCGAGACGCGGCTGCGGGATCCGCAGATGCTGGACTGGCTGATTGACCTGAAGCGGGATCAGTACCGGCGCACGGGGCGGCACGACATCTTCGCCTGCGGCTGGACGGCCGATCTGCTGCATGCCCTGCTGAAGGCGGATACCCCGGACTTCTCGGCCTCGATGGCGGGGCTGTGGGCCGGCGATCGTCTGGCGGCGGTGGAGTATTCGCTGTTCGCGGGCGACCAGTGCCATTTCTGGTTCCCGGGCTATGTGCCGGAGCTGTCGCGCTGTTCGCCAGGCATATTGCTGAGCCTCGACACTATGCGGATGGCGGCGGAGACGGGCGTCCGCAGCTTCGACTTCGGCTTCGAGGGCGAGCACTACAAGAAGTATTTCTGCAACGGCGAGCGCTGGGTCCGCGATGCGGTCGTCGTCAAACCCGGGCTTGGCGCGACGGTCAGCCAGGCGGCGGTCAGCGCGCTGAACCTGGCGGGGCAGGGGCGGGGCGAGCGGTTGCGCAACAGCGTGCGTCGCCGATGGGCCGCCATCGAGGCCTGCGAGGTCACGCCCGGCGATCGCCTGAAAGGTGGATTGCAGGCGGCAGGCGCGGCGCTTGCAAAGCTGTCGGCCAAGACCACCCACCGTGTTTCGGCCTGAGACAGTCATGACCGCCACCCGCACCCGCTATTCCGGCCCCATCACCGAGGCCCGCGTCCATCCGCATGGACTGGTCGATCAGGGCTTTGCCACGGACGAGGCGCTGGCGTCCATGCTGGACCGCTATCCGGCCGAGCTGTTCGATATCAATCTGTATGACTACGACGCCGAGGATCAGGTCAGCCTGCGCACCGGTGCGCGTGGACGGCTGGGCGGGGCGGAACTACTGGCGGCGATCCAGCAGGGGCGTCTGTGGGTCAATCTGCGCGAGGTCGAGCGCGGCTGGCCCGAGCTGTGGGACGCCGCCGCCGTCGAGTTCAAGCGCATCGAGGCGGCCTATCCGGGCATGCGGGCGGTATCGCGCTCGGCCCAGCTGATCCTGTCGTCACCCAAGGCGCGGGTGCCCTATCATTTCGATGCGGCGGGGGTGGTGCTGTTCCACATGCGCGGGCGCAAGCGCCTGTTCGTCTATCCCGGCGACGAGACGCATCTGCCCGAACGCAACATGGAACAGGTCGTGACACGCCAGACGACCGAGGAAATCCCCTATACCCGTGCTTTCGAGGCCGATGCCCAGGTGATGGATCTGGAGCCGGGCGACGCACTGACCTGGCCCTTCTACGCGCCGCACCGGGTCGAGAACCTGGATCGGTTCTGCGTCAGCCTGTCGACCGAATTCCAGACCTGGCCCACGCGGTTCCGCAATGGCGCGCTCTACACCCACGCCGTGATGCGCAGCCGGGGAGGGCGTCCGCGCACGACCGACACCCTGTCCACGCCCGGCATGGCGGCGCGCTGGGCGGCGTCGCTGGCGCTGAAGCGGATGGGGGCGATGAAGAGCCGGATCGCTACCTATGAACGCGACTTCGAGCCCGAAATCGGCGTGGCCGACGGGGCGGGCGCTCTAAAGGCCTGACGCGCAGTTGTCTTACAAAGAGGTCATGACCTCGAGTTAAAGTGACTTCAGCGGACGATGGTCGCACCCTTTCCTCATCAACGGAGAGGGACAGACCCATGAAGTTCGCCATCGCATCCACAGCCGTCATCGCCGCCGCCCTGCTGAGCGTCCCGGCCCAGGCCAAGGCCAGCCCTGAAGTCGAGATCAGAAACGCCGTCGCCCGCGTCGTCGTGATCGTCGAGGACCGCGCCGATGTCGCCGTCGAGGTGACGCAGGGCAGTACGCGCCTGCCTGCGCTGCAAGTCCGGCGTCGCGGCGACGAGATCGAGATCGACGGCGGCCTGGGCGGTCGCCGCTTCAACGACGCCATCCGCAACTGCCGGTCCGGCCCCGCCGATGCACGCCAGCCAGGCGACGGAGCCTCGGTCGAGGTCCGCGACCTGGGCCGCATCAATCTGTCGGACGCGCCGCTGATCATCGTGCGCTCGCCAAGGGACGTGAAGGTCTCAGCCGGCAGTGCCGTATTCGGGGCTGTCGGTCGCGGAGCTCGATCGGTCGAGCTGTCCAACGGCGGCTGTGGCGACTGGGTTGTGGCCAATACGGACGGGTCTCTCGACCTGTCGCTGGGCGGGTCGGGCGACATCCGCACCGGCACCTCCCGGTCGCTGGACGCCTCGCTGGGCGGATCGGGCACGATCCGGGCCGGGGCTACGGGCGATCTGGACCTGTCGCTGGGCGGATCGGGCGAGGCCTGGGTGGCCGGCGTGAATGGCGAGGTCGACATCGCGATCGGCGGTTCGGGCGAGGTGTCCATCGCGCGCGGTCGTGCACAGACCTTCGAAGTGGCCATCGGCGGCTCTGGCGACATCGACTTCGGCGGCACCGCCGGGGACGTCAGCGTGGCCATCGCCGGATCGGGCGACATCCGTATCGCCGAGGTCACCGGCACGGTGAGCCGCAGCATCGTCGGTTCGGGCGATATTCGCATCGGCCGCTGATCCTCCGACACCCGACCAAGAAAAAACCCCGGCGGATCGCTCCGCCGGGGTTTCCTGTATCGCTATGCCGTTAAGGCTTAGAGCGCCGGAGCGGTCAGCAGGCCGCCGACCAGACCGCCGATACCCGCGGCCGAACGGCCCAGGTCTGCACCCGAACGCTCGCGCGTCTGCAGGTCGCCGCCGAAGGAGAAGCGGAAGCCGACGGTGAAGGTGTCGGCCTGCAGGTCGAAGTCCTCCAGTTCCGAGTGGCCGTAGTTGGCCGTCAGGCTGAAGCCGGTGTCGGCGAACTGATATTCGGTGCCGATGTTGGCCTGCCAGCCGTCGGTGTCGAAGCCGTCCAGATCGACCGTGGTGTAGCCGGCGCCGGCGTTCACGCGGAAGCCGGGCGTGATGTAATAGGCGGCGTCGCCACCCAGGCTCCAGATGTCGGCGTCCGAACCTTCGACCGTCTCATAGGCCAGCGAGCCGGTCAGGGTGATGGCGTCCATATAGGCCTGGGCCTCGCCGCCGAAGCTCCACAGGTTGGCGTCGCCCGCTTCCGTACCGCCGGCGAAGCCGCCGACGCGCACGTTGCCGAAGTTGCGGCTGATGTGGACGCGGCCGTCGATGGCGCTGTTGTCTTCACCGGCGCCGTTATCGAACGCATAGCCGAACGTGCCGTCCAGGGTCACGGTCCAGTCGGCGGTGACGGGCAGGGCGAAGGCGGCGTCGATGATGGCGTTTTCGGTTTCGCCTTCCAGGCCGAAAGCCTCGACTTCAGTATTCTGATAGGTGATGCCCAGCGAACCGACGCCATCCTGGGCGACGGCAGGAGCGGCGGCGAGAGCGGCGACGGCGGCGGTCGCGAGAAACAGAGACTTCATTTTCTTGTCCTTGATGGGTCCCGTGGCTGAAACGCCTCGGTGGGCGGCGCGTCTAGCAAGCGCTGCCTGTGATCCACCATTACAAACGTGTCATATAACAGCGACTTGCAGGGACCGTGGCCGCACGGTCACGCAATGTGGCGCAGATGCGGCAATCGTGAGTGCGGATCGTGTCGAGCGCTTGAAAGCCGCAAGGATTTGCCACGTTGGGCCTCACCGCAAAGGCCGATATCACGCTGCGGCGACCTCATCCAGACCGCGAGCCGCGACCGTCACCGAACCAAATCGAAGATTCCGCTCGAGAGTCGCCCTGCCTTGGTTTCGCCGCTTGACGGATGGGGACTCAATCGGCATAAGCCCCCACTCTTGTTGGACCGGCTGTGCACCTCGCTTGAGTTTGGGGTGCAGACGCGGTTCGCAGGAACGACCTCGGTACCCTGTTCTTTGCAGTGACCCAGGACTTCAGCGGCCTTCGCGGGGAACTGCGTGGGCCGATCGTTTTTGCGGACGTGCGTACTCTGAAGGCATTCGTGCCTGAAGGCCTCCGGTCTTTGAAATGGTTCACAGGGACGCAGGTTCGCCTGCTTGGGAAATACGACCGATATGGATCAAAGCATCCGCATCAGGCTCAAGGCCTTTGATCACCGCGTCCTCGACTTTTCGACGCGCGAGATCGTCAACACCGCCAAGCGCACGGGCGCGACCGTTCGTGGTCCGATTCCGCTGCCGACCCTGATCGAAAAGTTCACCGTGAACCGCTCGCCGCACGTCGACAAGAAGTCGCGCGAGCAGTTTGAAATCCGCACGCACAAGCGTGTCCTCGACATCGTCGACCCCACCCCGCAGACCGTGGACGCGCTCATGAAGCTCGACCTGTCCGCCGGCGTGGACGTCGAGATCAAGATTTAAAGAAACAAAGGCGGGATCCGATATGCGCACGGGCGTGATCGCCAAAAAACTGGGAATGACGCGTCTCTTCGCTGAAGACGGCGCGCATGTTCCAGTCACCGTCCTCGAACTGGACGGTTGTCAGGTCGTGGGTCAGCGGACTCAGGAGCGGGACGGCTATGTCGCCCTGCAACTGGGCGCGGGCACCAAGAAGGCCAAGAACACCAACAAGGCCCAACGCGAAGCGTTCGCCAAGCTGGAAGTCGAGCCCAAGGCTTATGTCACCGAGTTCCGCATCGATGCGGATAGCCTGCTGGACGTGGGTGCCGAGCTGTCGGCCGACCACTTCGTCGCGGGCCAGAAGGTCGACGTCCAGGCCGAGACCATCGGTAAGGGCTTCGCCGGTGCCATGAAGCGCTGGAACTTCGGCGGTCTGCGCGCCACGCACGGTGTGTCGCTGTCGCACCGTTCGCACGGTTCGACCGGCCAGCGTCAGGATCCGGGCAAGACCTTCAAGGGCAAGAAGATGGCCGGTCACTACGGGACCGAAGTCGTCACGACCCAGAACCTCACCATCGTCCGCGTCGATGCCGAGCGTGGCCTGATCATGATCAAGGGCGCTGTCCCTGGTCACGAAGGCACCTGGGTCAAGATCCGCGACGCCGTGAAGAAGGCCCGTCCGGCCGACGCCCCGTTCCCCGGTGGCATCAAGTCGAAGTCGGGCGCTGCTCAACCCGCCGAGACGCCGGCTGAAGAATCCCCGGCTGTCGAAGCGACCGAAGGCGGTGAAGCGTAATGAAACTCTCTGTCATCAAACTCGACGGCAAGGCCGCCGGTGATGTCGAGCTGTCGGACGTCGTGTTCGGCATCGACGACATCCGTGGCGACATCCTGGCCCGTTACGTCAACTGGCAGCTGGCCAAGCGCCGCGCCGGCACCCACAAGGTCCAGACCCGGAACGAGAACTCTCGCACCGGCAAGAAGATGTACAAGCAAAAGGGCACCGGCGGCGCCCGTCACGGTTCGCGCCGTGCGCCGCAGTTCGTCGGTGGTTCGCGCGCTTTCGGCCCGGTCGTTCGCGATCACGGCTTCGATCTTCCCAAGAAGGTCCGCGCCCTGGCCCTGCGTCACGCCCTGTCGTCCAAGGTGAAGTCGGGTGGCCTGGTGGTCGTCGACAGCCTGTCCATCAAGGATGCCAAGACCTCGGCGCTTCGTGAAACCCTGGGCAAGCTGGGCTGGACCCGCACCCTGGTCATCGCCGGCCCGGAAGTGGACGCCAACTTCGCCCTGGCCGCCCGCAACATCCCGCTGGTGGATGTGCTGCCGAACGCCGGTCTGAACGTCTATGACATCCTGCGCGCTGACAAACTGGTGCTGACGAAGTCTGCCCTGGAAGCCATCGAGGCGACCTATGCCGACTACAAGCCCTCGCGTCGCGAGCAAGCCCAGAAGGAAGCCGCGTAATGGCCGGCGCAACTCCTACCGCAAAACATTACGACACCATCTTGGCTCCGGTGATCACCGAAAAGGCCACGATCCTGTCGGAGCAGAACAAGGTCGTGTTTCGGGTTTCCGGCACCTCGACCAAGGACGAGATCGCCGCGGCGGTCGAAAGCCTGTTCAAGGTCAACGTCCTGAAGGTCAACACCCTGGTTCAAAAGGGCAAGACCAAGCGCTTCCGCGGCATCATGGGCCGTCGGGTCGACATCAAAAAAGCGATCGTGACGCTGGCCGACGGCCAGTCGATCGACGTCACCACGGGGCTCTGATCAGATGGCCTTGAAAACATACAATCCGACATCGCCGGGCCGTCGCGCCCTGGTGCTGATCGACCGCTCGGAGCTCCACAAGGGCCGTCCCGAGAAGTCGCTGACCGAAGGCCTGACCAAGTCGGGCGGTCGCGGTGCCGGTGGTCGTATCGCCGTCCGCTTCCGCGGCGGTGGTGCCAAGACCCTGTACCGCAAGATCGACTTCAAGCGTCGCAAGTTCGCCACGGCGACGGTCGAGCGCCTGGAATACGATCCGAACCGGACCGCCTTCATCGCCCTCATCGTCTATGAGGACGGCGAAAAGGCCTACATCATCGCGCCGCAACGCCTGAAGGCGGGCGACACCGTGGTGGCCGGCGACAAGGTCGACGTGAAGCCCGGCAATGCCATGCCCCTGCGCTCCGTGCCGGTCGGAACGATCATCCACAACATCGAGATGAAGCCTGGCAAGGGCGCGCAACTGGCCCGCTCGGCCGGTGCCTATGCCCAGCTGGTCGGTCGCGATCAGGGTTACGCCCAGATCCGTCTCGGCTCCGGCGAGCTTCGCATGGTCCTGGACGGCTGCATGGCCACGGTGGGCGCGGTTTCGAACCCCGACCACATGAACCAGAACCTGGGCAAAGCCGGTCGCAAGCGTCACATGGGCTGGCGTCCGCACGTTCGCGGCGTCGCCATGAACCCGATCGACCACCCGCACGGTGGTGGTGAAGGCCGGACCTCTGGTGGTCGCACCCCGGTTACGCCGTGGGGCAAGGACACCAAGGGCACCCGCACCCGCAAGAACAAGGCGACGGACAAGTTCATCATCCGTACCCGCCACGTTAAGAAGGCTCGCTAAAGATGGCCCGCTCCTCCTGGAAAGGCCCGTTCGTCGACGGGTATCTGCTCAAGAAGGCCGACGCCGTTAAGTCGTCGGGCCGCAAGGACGTGATCAAGACCTGGTCGCGCCGCTCCACCATCCTGCCGCAGTTCGTCGGTCTGACGTTCGGCGTCCATAACGGTCAGAAGCACGTTCCCGTGTCGGTCTCGGAAGAGATGGTCGGCATGAAGTTCGGCGAGTTCGCCCCGACCCGGAACTTCCCGGGTCACGCGGCGGACAAGAAGGCCAAAAGGAAGTAACTGATGGCCCAGACCAAAAACCCCCGTCGGGTCGCCCCGACCGAAGCCCGCGCCAAGCTGACGAACGTCCGGATCAGCCCTCAGAAGCTGAACCTGGTCGCCCAGTCGATCCGTGGCCTGCCGGTGCAGAAGGCGCTGAACGAGCTGGAATTCAGCCGCAAGCGCATCTCCACCGACGTCCGCAAGGTGCTGTATTCGGCCGTTTCGAACGCCGAGAACAACCACAACCTCGACATCGACAACCTGATCGTCGCCGAGGCCTTCGTGGGCAAGAACCTGGTGATGAAGCGTTTCGCGAGCCGTGCTCGTGGTCGCTCGTCGCGCATCCTGAAACCTTTCGCCGAGATCACCATCGTGGTCCGCGAAGCTGGTGAGGCCGCCTGATGGGTCAGAAAATCAATCCGGTTGGCCTGCGTCTCGGCGTCAACCGCACCTGGGACAGCCGCTGGTTCGCCCGCGGCGACGAATACTCCAAGCTCCTGCACCAGGACCTGAAGCTGCGCACGTGGCTGAAGGAGCGCCTGCAGGCCGCCGGCGTGTCGCGCATCATCATCGAGCGTCCGCACAAGAAGTGCCGCGTGACGATCTATGCCGCCCGTCCGGGTGTCGTGATCGGCAAGAAGGGCGCCGACATCGAGAAGCTCCGCAAGGACATCTCGGCCCGCACCGAAGGCGAGGTTCACCTGAACATCGTCGAGGTCCGCAAGCCTGAGACGGACGCCCAGCTGATCGCCGAGAACATCGCGCAGCAGCTGGAACGCCGGATCGCCTTCCGCCGCGCCATGAAGCGCGCCATGCAGTCGGCCATGCGCCTGGGTGCCAAGGGCGTCCGCATCAACGTGTCGGGTCGCCTCGGCGGTGCCGAAATCGCGCGGATGGAATGGTACCGCGAAGGTCGCGTGCCGCTGCACACCCTGCGTGCCGACATCGACTATGGCTTCATCCAGGCCAAGACGACCTACGGCATCATCGGCGTGAAGGTCTGGGTCTTCAAAGGCGAAGTCCTGGAACACGATCCGATGGCGCAGGACAAGCGCTGGGCCCAGGAAGCTTCCGGCCCGTCGTCCAACGAAGGCCGTGAACGTGGCGGTCCGCGCGGTGATCGCGGCCAACGTCGCGGGCGTGAGGGCTAAGTCATGCTGCAACCGAAGAAAACCAAATACCGCAAGGCCTTCAAGGGCCGCATCCATGGCGCCGCCAAGGGTGGCTTCTCGCTGAACTTCGGCTCCTACGGGCTGAAGACGGTCGAGCCGGAGCGCATCACGGCGCGTCAGATCGAGGCGGCCCGCCGCGCGATCACCCGCCAGATGAAGCGTCAGGGCCGCGTCTGGATCCGCGTCTTCCCCGACCTGCCCGTCACGGGCAAGCCGGCCGAAGTCCGGATGGGCAAGGGCAAGGGCGCGGTGGATCACTGGGCGGCGCGCTGCCACCCGGGTCGCATCCTGTTCGAAATCGACGGCGTGCCGGACGACATCGCTCGCGAAGCGCTGCGCCTCGGTGCCGCCAAACTGCCGGTCCGCACCAAGGTGGTCACCCGCCTGGATGCCGGCGTCGCTCATGTGGAGCATGTAGGCGCATGACCAAGATCGCCGATCTGCGGGCCCAGACGCCCGACCAACTGGCCGACGAGCTGCTGAAGCTCAAGAAGGAACAGTTCAACCTGCGCTTCCAGGCGGCCACCGGCCAGATGGAAAAGACTCACCGCGTTGGTGAAGTCCGCAAAGACATCGCTCGCATTTCCACGCTTCTGCGTGCGAACCGCGCAGCGGGTTAAGGAAACCACGATGCCCAAACGTATTCTCGAAGGCGTGGTCGTCTCCGACAAGGGCGACAAGACTGTCGTCGTCGTCGTCCAGCGCACCCTGCTGCACCCGGTCATGAAAAAGATCGTGCGCCTGTCCAAGAAGTACCACGCTCACGACGAAGCGAACGCCCTGAAGGTCGGTGACCAGGCCCGCATCGTCGAGTGTGCCCCGAAGTCCAAGCTGAAGCGCTGGGAAGTCCTGTCGGACTCCACCACCGCCTCGGCGTCGTAAGAAGGATCGGATCCCATGATCCAGATGCAAACTAACCTGGAGGTGGCCGACAATTCGGGCGCTCGCCGGGTCATGTGCATCAAGGTGTTGGGCGGCTCCAAGCGCCGCTACGCCTCGGTGGGCGACACGATCGTCGCTTCCGTCAAGGAAGCCATTCCGCGCGGCCGCGTGAAAAAGGGTGAGGTGGTTCGCGCCATCGTCGTCCGCACGGCCAAGGACATCATGCGCAAGGACGGCTCTGTCATCCGTTTCGACAAGTCGGCCGCCGTCATCGTCAACAAGCAGAACGAGCCGGTCGGCACGCGGATCTTCGGCCCGGTTCCCCGCGAACTGCGCGCCAAGAACCACATGAAGATCATCTCGCTGGCTCCGGAGGTCCTGTAGTCATGGCCGCCAAGATCAAAAAGGGCGACCGCGTCGTCGTCCTGGCAGGTAAGGACAAGGGCCGCACCGGCGCTGTCACCAAGGTCCTGCCGACCGAAAACCGCGTCCTGGTTCAGGGCGTGAACATGGTTCAGCGTCACACGCGGCCGTCGCAAGGCGACCCGCAGGGCGGCATCAAGAACAAGGAAGCCTCGCTTCACCTGTCGAACGTCGCGATCGCCGACGCCAACGGCAAGGCCAGCCGCGTCGGCTTCCGCGTGGAAGACGGCAAGAAGGTTCGCTTCGCCAAGACCACGGGAGACGTCATCTGATGGCCGACACCAAGTACACGCCTCGGCTGAAGACCGAATACAACGACCGCATCAAGGGCGCGATGGCCGAGAAGTTCGGCTACACCAACCCCATGCAGATGCCCAAGCTGGACAAGATCGTCCTGAACATGGGCGTCGGTGAAGCGGTCGCGGATTCCAAGAAGGTCACCGCCGCACTCAAGGATCTGACGGCCATCGCCGGTCAGAAGGCTGTGCCGACCAAGGCTCGCAACTCCATCGCCGGCTTCAAGCTGCGCGAAGGCATGACGATCGGCGGCAAGGTCACCCTGCGCGGCGACCAGATGTATGAGTTCCTGGACCGTCTGATCACGATCGCCCTGCCGCGCGTGAAGGACTTCCGTGGCCTCAAGCCGACGTCCTTCGACGGTCGCGGCAACTACGCCATGGGTCTGAAGGAGCACA
>NZ_JAEMRO010000137.1 GCF_016463295.1 Brevundimonas sp. | reverse complement strand
TGGCCCAGACGCCCTACAACTCGACCCAGTCCCAGACCCAGCAGCAGCCGTCGCAGCAGCAGGAAGCGATCGGGGCCATCCTCGGGGCACTGTTCGGTGACCGCCTGGGCGTCTCCACCGGCGTCGATGCCCAGTGGGCCGCCGGTCGTCGTCCGCTGAATACCCAGCGCAACCAGTTCTACGCCCGCATCGATGCGGACGTGCGGTCGGGCGATCTGTCGTCCTATGCCGGCGACCGGCTCAAGACCGACTACGACGCCCTGGTCCAGCTGGAGACCCGCTACGGCTCGGACGGTCGTTTCACGGCGACCGAGCGCAATGACCTGAACGAGCGCTACAGCCGTCTGACCCAGGCCGTCACCGACGGCGGCTATGGCAACGACAGCGGCTCCGGAAATGGCTACGCCTCCGTCTCCGGCGGCCGGGTCGAGTTCGAGGCCCGCGTCGATACCGCCGTGCGCAACCGCCGACTGACCCGTACCGAGGGCACCCGCCTGAAGTCCGACTACCAGGCCCTGATCCAGGTCGAGTCCGGCTATCTGCGCGACGGCTCGCTCAGCGCCCGCGAGCGCGACGATCTGGAACGCCGCCTGGACGCGCTGGACGCCCGCGTTGGTGATGTCGGCTATGGCGGTGGTTCGACCGCGCCGCTCGACAATCGCACGCGCCTGGCCAACATCGAGCGCGCGCTTTCCATCAACGCCTCGGCCATCGGTCGTACGGAGGCCGCCGACATCGCGGTCGAGCACGGCGATCTGGTCCGGCTGGAAGCCGCCTATGCCCGCAGCCAGCCGTCCTCCGACGACCGCGCCTATCTGGATCGCCGCATCGGCGAGCTGGAACTGCGCGCCCGCATCCGTCGCTGATGCCATCGTGCCGCCCATGCTGACACCCGCTGTCAGCATGGGCGGTGCCCTGCGGCTGGCATCGCGGCCCGCCAGTGCCTAGATGGTGTTCATGGCCCGTTCCGCTCCGACCCCCGGCAAGCCCGTCAAGCCCGTCCACGTCCCCGGCCAGTCGGCGCAGGGCGTGGCGGAGGCGTCGGCCCCCTTCATCTTCGATGCGGCGGTGGCGTCCA
The DNA here is from genome assembly GCF_016463295.1 of Brevundimonas sp. Taxonomy (GTDB): domain Bacteria; phylum Pseudomonadota; class Alphaproteobacteria; order Caulobacterales; family Caulobacteraceae; genus Brevundimonas. The sequence goes on along the minus strand of NZ_JAEMRO010000137.1, from coordinate 2,234 downwards.
ACAAGCTGCCCATGTTCGCCCCCGTCACCGGCCCGCGCCTGACGCCGGAGGAGGCCCCTGGCAAGCCCAGCGACTGGGTCCCGCACCGTCCCGACCGGCCCGCAGACCGCAAGCACATCCCCTTCCGGCTGGAGACCAAATACACCCCCGCCGGCGACCAGCCCTCGGCCATTGCCGAACTGGTCGAGACGGCCAGGACCGGCGAGCGCAATCAGGTCCTTCTGGGTGTCACCGGCTCGGGCAAGACCTTCACCATGGCCAAGGTCATCGAACAGACCCAGCGCCCGGCCCTGATCCTGGCCCCCAACAAGACCCTGGCCGCCCAGCTCTATTCCGAGTTCAAGAGCTTCTTCCCCGACAATGCGGTCGAGTATTTCGTCAGCTACTACGACTATTATCAGCCTGAAGCCTACGTCCCGAAGTCGGACACCTACATCGAGAAGGACAGCTCCATAAACGAGCAGATCGATCGCATGCGTCACTCGGCGACGCGGGCGATCCTGGAGCGGGACGACGTCATCGTGGTCGCCTCGGTCAGCTGCATCTACGGCATCGGCTCGGTCGAGACCTATACGGCCATGACCTTCACCCTGAAGGTCGGGGACCAGATCGATGAGGCCAAGCTGCGGGCCGATCTGATCGCGCTGCAGTACAAGCGCAACGACCTCAACTTCGAGCGCGGCATGTTCAGGAAGCGCGGCGACGTGCTGGAGATCTTCCCCGTCCACATGGAGGACCGCGCCTGGCGCATCCAGCTGTTCGGCGACGAGCTGGAGAGCATCCAGGAGTTCGACCCCCTGACCGGCAAGAAGACCGCCGATCTGGACGAGATCACCGTCTATGCGGCCAGCCACTACGTCACCCCGCGCCCGTCGCTGAACCAGGCCATGACCGGCATCAAGGCCGAGCTGAAGGAGACGCTCGACTGGATGGTCGAGAACGGCAAGCTGCTGGAGGCGCAACGCCTCGAGCAACGCGTGCGCTTCGATCTTGAGATGATGGAGGCCACCGGCTCCTGCGCCGGCATCGAGAACTATTCCCGCTGGCTGACCGGCCGTGCGCCCGGCGAGCCGCCGCCCACCTTCTTCGAATACATCCCCGACAACGCCCTGCTGTTCGTGGACGAAAGCCACGTCACCGTGGGCCAGATCAGCGGCATGTACCGCGGCGACTACCGCCGCAAGTCGACCCTGGCCGAATACGGCTTCCGCCTGCCGTCCTGCATCGACAACCGCCCGCTGAAGTTCGACGAATGGGACGCCATGCGGCCCCAGACCCTGTTCGTCACCGCCACCCCCGGCCCTTGGGAGATGGAACAGACGGGCGGCGTCTTCACCGAACAGGTTATCCGCCCCACCGGCCTGATCGACCCCCCGGTCGAGATCCGCCCGGTCAGCGGCCAGACCCGCAACCAGGTCGACGACGTCATCGACGAGGTGAAGGCGGTGGCGCAGCAAGGCTACCGCTCCCTGGTCACCACCCTGACCAAGAAGATGGCCGAGGACCTGACGGAATATATGCATGAGCAGGGCATCCGCGTCCGCTACATGCACTCCGACGTCGACACGCTGGAGCGGATCGAGATCCTGCGTGACCTGCGCCTGGGTACCTTCGACTGCCTGATCGGCATCAACCTGCTGCGCGAGGGGCTGGACATCCCCGAGTGCGGCCTGGTCGCCATCCTGGATGCGGACAAGGAGGGCTTCCTGCGCTCGGAGACCTCACTGATCCAGACCATCGGCCGCGCGGCCCGCAACGTCGACGGCCGGGTCATCCTGTACGCCGACCGCATGACCGGCAGTATGGAGCGCGCCATCGCCGAGACGAACCGCAGGCGCGAGAAGCAGCAGGCCTACAACGCCGAACACGGCATCACGCCCGAAAGCGTCAAGCGCGACATCAAGGAGATCATGGCGAGCCCTTACGAGAGCCGCGAGATGGATCGCCTGACCCGCCCCGGCGTGGCCGAGGCCGCCAAACCCTTCACCGGCTCCAACTTCCAGGCCGCCCTCAAGGACCTGGAAGGCCGCATGCGCAACGCCGCCGCCAACCTGGAGTTCGAGGAAGCCGCCCGCCTGCGCGACGAGATCAAGCGCATGAAGCTGATGGACCTGGAGTTCGCCAACGATGTCATGACGGCGGAAGGGCAGGCGGTCGACAAGGCCGCGCCGAAACGCTGGCGGGCCGAGGCGGCGGCGGAGAAGGCGGAGGCGTTCCGGAAGGGGCGGTAGGGG
>NZ_JAEMRO010000058.1 GCF_016463295.1 Brevundimonas sp. | reverse complement strand
TTCTTGGTCGACAGATAGACCGGATAGTTGCGCTGCAGGCCGAACGAGAAGCTGGCGCGGGCGAACTCGGTGATCGAGTCATCCAGATTGTACATACCCATGGCCACGCCGGCCGAGGGGAAGTCGAAGACCTCGTAGTTCTGCTCTTCGCCATTGGCGCCGACCCACTTCATGGTCAGCTTGCCGGGACCGGGCACCAGGAAGTCGGTTGCCTTGTACTGATCGCCGAACGCGTGACGGCCGACGACGATGGGCTGGGTCCAGCCGGGCACCAGGCGCGGCACGTTCGAGCAGATGATCGGCTCGCGGAAGACGACGCCGCCCAGGATGTTGCGGATGGTGCCGTTGGGCGACTTCCACATCTTCTTCAGGCCGAACTCCTGAACGCGGGCCTCGTCCGGCGTGATGGTGGCGCACTTCACGCCGACGCCGTGCTTCTGGATGGCCTTGGCCGCGTCGATCGTCACCTGGTCGTCGGTGGCGTCGCGGTTTTCCATGCCGAGGTCGTAATAGTCCAGCTCGAGATCCAGGAACGGGAAGACCAGCTTGTCCTTGATCATCTGCCAGATGATGCGGGTCATTTCGTCGCCGTCGATGTCGACGATGGGATTGGCGACCTTGATCTTGGCCATGCGCTGCTTGCCTCTGACTGATGGGGAGTTAGGCGGGCGGTATAGCGGTCGGGGGGCCGGGCGCAAACCCCGCGGGTTCATCATGCGAGGCCAGCGTTAACCCTGCCTCGAAAAAGCCGTCCACGGCCAAGGTGAACGCCGACAGCCTGGCACCGTTCTGCTGCCATGAACGTGCCTGGTGGTCCTCCGATGGACGAAGAGATGAAGCGGCTGGTCGATCGATGGGTGGCGGTTTTCCTGGAAATGCCAGTCCTGCTGGACGCCAGTCTGATGCGGCCCATGCTGGCCGAGGCCGAGCGTCGGCTGGCCGAGGAGTCTGAGGCTGCTGAGCGGAGGATGGCCGCGGTCATCCGCTGAACGCTTGATCTCCATCGGCGTTGATCCGTCAGGCAAATACGCAGGACTCCGATCATGACCGAGAAAACCTTCAAGGCCGGCGACGCCGTCAAATGGGACCACAGCCAGGGCGCGACCAAGGGCAAGGTGGTCAAGAAGGTCACAAGCCCCACAAAGATCAAGGGTCACAAGGTCGCCGCGTCGAAGGACAATCCCGAATACATCGTCAAGAGCGACAAGACCGGAGCCAAGGCAGCCCACAAGCCTGCGGAACTGCGCAAGGCCTGACGCATCGTCAGAAACTGGCAGCTTGCTTCCGATCGGCGGCTGATGAAGGCTGGCAGGATCGATCCTCCCGCCTGGAAACCCTGCCATGACGCCCCGCCACGCCTGCATCTTCAGCCTTGCTCTGCTCGGCCTGGTCGCTTGCGGAGATGCGGGCCATTTCGAGGCGAACACACCGTCAGCCAAAGCAGAATCCGGTGCCGATACCGCGACAGCCGCAGCAGCCACTGCGCCCGTCCCCAGCGTGACCCGTACCTTCGGCAACTGGACGGCCGTCTGCAACAATGCCAACGACTGCTGGGCCTATGCGACCGCAGAGGATTTCGGCAGCGGCTGGGTTCTGTTGAACTACCCCGCTGGCCCCGCCGGCCAGGTCGAGGTCAGGGTCGGCGACTGGAGCGATACGCCGGGTCCGTTGCGCCTCTCGATCGACGGTCAGGCCATCGGGGCTGCGGCCACGCAGAGATCCGAAGGCGGCGACGGGGCCATGATCGACCGGTTCGACGACCTGCCCGACTTCATCGCCCGACTGGGACAGGGCCGGACACTGGCGGTGCAGAGCGCCGACCCCGACAGCGCGCCCTCCATTTCCTTGCAGGGGGCGGCCGCGGCCTTTCTCTGGATCGATGAGCGGCAGGGCCGTCTGGGCACGACCACGGCCCTGGCTCGCCGGGGCGATCGTCGGGCCGACAGCGTCCCGACCGCTCCGGCGCTGCCGGTCGTCAGGGCCGCCACTGCGGTTTCCCAGGCGGGACTGTCAGACGACCCGATCCTGCCCGCCGGCCTGGAGGCCCTGGCCCAGGTCAAGGCCTGCCGGGCCGACATGGACTGGGGCAACGGAGCGGGAGTCCAGAAGAACGACAACGTCGCGCGGCTGGATGGCGACACCCTGCTGTGGTCGGTCCTGTGCTTTCGTGGGGCCTATAACGAAGGGCACCGGTTCTTCCTGACGGGCAACGAGGGTCAGAACCCGCGCCCGGTGCTGTTCCGCTCGACCGATCAGGAGGGTGAAGACGCTGGTCAGGACGATGACTACATCCTGATCAATGCGGGCTATGACCCCCAGACGCGCACCGTTTTCTCATTCAGCAAGGGCCGGGGCCTTGGCGATTGTGGCGCGGCCTATGTCTGGACCTGGACGGGGCGTGAATTCACCCTGACCGAAGAGCGCGTGATGCAGAAATGCGCTGGTCTGTGGCCCGACCTGTGGCCGACGACCTGGCGGTCGCGCGAAGGATAACGGGCGAGGTCGGAGAGGGGGCACGAACCCCGCCCGGGCCGCATGCGCGACCTATCGATCTACGAGACGACGCTCCATGCGGATGCGGTCCTCGGCATTCTGATGCAGCCAGCGCAGGATAGAGTTCATCCATCCCCAGTTGGCTTCCTTATGAGTGCGATGCATTTCTTCCATGTCAGCCTCCTTGCTGGCGTTGCTTCGATGACCACAAGATGCGCTTGACAAGCGTGACGGGCAAATCAGAAGTCGGCAGGTCAACATAAGGTGCCCTTATGGCCGATCCGCTCGCTGGGTTTCCTCTCGCTTCCATCCGCGTATTCGAGGCGGCGGCCCGTCTGCGCAGCTTCACCCGCGCGGCCGAAGAATTGGGCATGACCCAGGCGGCGGTCAGCTGGCAGATCAAGGCGCTGGAGACCAAGCTGGGTCAGAGCCTGTTTCGCCGCCTGCCCCGAGAGGTGGCCCCCACGGAGGGTGGGGAGCGGCTGTCGCGTGCCGCCACCGAAGCGATGATCCTGTTGCGCCGGGCGGTGACCGATCTGACGGAGGCGGATGAGGGCATTCTGTCGATCACCACCCTGGCGACCTTGGCGACCCAGTGGCTGGCCCCGCTCCTGGGGGCGTTCCAGTTGGCCAATCCGGGGCTGGCGGTGCGGCTGGACACGGCCCCGCATCTGGCGGACCTGACGCGCGAAGGGTTTGATGTCGCCCTGCGCACGGGCTCTGGCGACTGGCCGGGGCTGGAGAGCGTGCGGCTGCTGCCCGCGACCTTCACGCCGGTGTGCAGCCCGGCGATAGCGGAGCGCCTGGACCTGAGGACGCCGTCCGACCTGCTGGCGGCACCGCGTATCGGGCTGGAGAGCGAATGGGCGGCCTGGTTCGTCGCCGCAGGGGTCGAGGCGCCGACGCGCGCGGCCCTGACCCTGACCGCCGATCATCAGGCGCTGGAGGTGGCGGCGGCCATGGGCGGGCAAGGCGTGGCCCTGGCCTCGCCCATCCTGTTTCGGCGCGAGATCGCGGCGGGCCTGCTGATCAGGCCCTTCGAACAGACTGTGCCCCTGACCGCCGGCTATTGGCTGTGCTGGCCGACGGATCGCAGGCGGTCGCGCAAGATCGTGCGCTTCCGCGACTGGCTGGTTGCGGAAGCACAGGCCGAGGCGGCTTTATATGGCGACTAGGCCCGCTGAGTCGCCGTCCACTGCTCGACGACATCGGCCAGCACTTCCAGCGGCATCCCGCCGGACGCTAGCGCCGTGTCGTGAAAGCCCTTGATGTCGAACCGGTCGCCCAGGGCCGCGCGGGCCTGATCGCGCAGGCGCAGCCATTCGGTGTGACCGATCTTGTAGCTGGAGGCCTGACCCGGCCAGACGCAGTAACGCTCGACCTCGGTGGTCACGCTGGATTCCTGATCGCCCAAGGTGTCGACCATGTAGCGAATGGCCTGTTCACGGCTCCAGCGTTTGTGGTGCAGGCCGGAATCGACGACCAGGCGCACGGCTCGGAACAGCAAGGACTGCAGATAGCCCAACTGACCCCAGGGATCGCCTTCATAGACCCCCATCTCGTCGGCCAGTTGCTCCGCATACAGACCCCAGCCCTCGGAATAGGCCGAGAAGCCCAGGATGCGGCGGATCATCGGGATCCCTTGCGCCTCGGTCTGGATAGCGATCTGGAAATGGTGACCCGGCACGGCCTCGTGATAGGTCAGGGTCGGCAGGGTCCATTTGGGCCATTCCGCTGTGTCGCGCAGGTTGATGTAATAGGCTCCGGGCCGCGTCCCATCCAGCGACGGCCCCTGATAGTAGCCGCCTGGGGCACCGGCCTCGATGGCAGGCGGGACACGGCGGATATCGACCGTGGACTTGGGAAGGTTGTTGAACATCTCGGGCAGACGGGCCTGCATGGCCTCGGTCTGGGCGTTCAGGGCTTCCAGAAGCTCGGCCTTGCCCGCATCGGTGTTGGGATAGACGAACTGCGGCTCCTTGCCGAGCGCGGACAGCCGCGCACCGACCGTGCCCTCGCTGCGGCCCTCGGCCTTCAGGATGGCATCCGCGCGCGCAGTGATCTCCGCCACCTGGGCCAGACCCAGTTCATGGACTTCGTCGCCGCTCAACGACGTCGTCGTATAGTTGCGGATACCGAAGGCGTAGTAGCCGTCGGCATTGGGCAGCCGCCAAACCCCTGCGTCATGCGTGGCCGTCGGACGCTGGGCCTCCAGCAGGGCGATCTGGCGATCGGTCGCCGGATAGATGCGGTCGGCGACGATGGCCGTGGCGCGGGCCGCCCAGTCGCCGGCCAGCCCCTTCTCGCCCGTGCGCCGCACCAGCGAGCCGACCAGGCCGTTCTCGGCCGCGGCCGGTTCCTTGAACGACCGCAGTTGCGCCACCGTACGATCCAGCACGAAGTCCGGCGGCACAACGCCCTTCGCAACGTCGGCCGTGACCAGCGCCGTCTCCTGATCCATCAGGGCGGCCATGCCTTCGAGGCGCGACAGATAGGCCTCGGCATCCTCGACCGTCTCGATGGTGTGCATGGTGTCGAGGAAGTCGGGGATGTCACGGTAGGCCCCGCCCAGCTGATGCAGCCAATAGGGATTGGCCCCGGCCCGATTGCCGAAATCATAGCGGTCGTAGCCGATGAGCTGGGTGCCGCCGGCATAGAGCAGGGTCGCCAGATTGACGGCGTCCATGCCGGTCAGCTTCGAGGCGTCGATGGCCTCCAGATCGGCCTGAGCCTTGCGCGTCATGGCTTCGTTGCGTGCCAGCGCCTCGGGGCTGAGGCTGTCGAGCTGACGCTTGGCCGCAGCGTTCTCGCCCTTGTCGATCCCCAGATAGGTGGCCAGCAGCGGCGAGGTCGCCAGGCTTTCGGCGAAGATGCGGTCCAGCAGGGCGTTCAGCTTGGCCGCCTCGGCCGGGTCGGACGCGGCCTGCGCAAGCGGTGCGGCCGTGGCCACCCCCGATGCGGCCAGCGCGGCCCCAGCGGCGGCGAAGGCAAGAAGGTGGCGGCGGTGCAGCATGTCGATCTCCCGAAATTTCCAAGGCGGAAGGAACGACGTTCAGCGCCGTCTGGCAAGGAATTGCTGGCAAGACGGCGTTCGTGCTCGCCGTTAGACCAGCAGCAGACTCAGAAAGTCCGGGTCAGACCAAGGCAACCCCTGCCCTCTGGCTTGGCGCAGGATGCCGTCGGCCTGGCGCACGATCAGCAGGTCGCGCTCGGGCACCAGGTACAGCCGCTGGTTCCCTGCACCCGCCGCCATTCGAACGTCGGGCAGACGCGCCAGTTTGTCCGGTGCGGCGTCAATCAGCGAGGTGGGAGCCGGCGGGATCAGGCCCGGACGCAGCAGCCACCAGCTCATCCCATAGCCCGGATTGGCTCCCGAAGGCTGGAAGTTGGCGGCAAGCGCTGCGGCGTCCAGCGTCGCCTGCCCATCGACGACCCCTCCATCCAGAACGAACCGCCCGAACCGCGCCCAGTCTCTCGCCGTCAGTTGAGCGCCCGACGGCAAGGTCGGCTGGCCGTCACGTCGTCGCCAATTGCCAACGTCCACGCCTGCAGGCTCCAGGATGCGCGACTGCATCCAGGCCAGGACATCTTCGCCCTGACCGGCAGCCACCAGTTTCCGGCGCACAATCTCACCAAAGATCTGAAACGGCGCGGGTCCATAGCGAAAGGTTCCGGCTGCGCCGGCGAAGGGATCTGCGACCGCGTCGGCATAGGTGTCGGGTCGACCCAGCCGCCCCTCGCCCGCGCCGGACTCGAGCGACAGCAGACTGCGGATGGTGGCCGTACGTTTCAGGGGATCGCTTCGCCATTCGGTGAGGGTATCGGCGCAGGCCTCGTCAAGCGTCAGAAGGCCGTCCTGAACCAGGGCGGCCACCATCACGCCGCTGAAGCTCTTGGTGCCGCTCGCCAGTTCGTAGAAACGCTTCGGACCGCTGCGCGGATACTCCTCGAACAGGGTCCGACCGGCCTGCATGACCAGCAGCGAAACACCGCTGCGCTCTGCGGAGTAGCGGGCGGCCGCAGTATAGTCGGCCACCGGGTAGGCCGCACGGCCAGAGGCCGAAGAAGGGACAGTAAACAATCCAGCCGCGGCCAGGCTTCCGGTCAGAAAAGTCCGGCGATCCAGGCGCATGGGGTGATCCTTCATCACAGCGACCTCCGTCCAACGCGCCAACGGCCAAGCTCCGTCGCTAGTCCCCCCGCAGCTCCTGCTTGACCCGTTCGGCCAGGGTCTTGATGTCCAGCGGCTTGGGCAGGAAGGAGACGCCGGTTTCGTCCTGCAGCAGATCCGAGAAGTCGCTCTCGGCATAGCCGGAGATGAACATGACCGGTGCATCGCCCAGATAGGGCCGGGCCTTCTTGAGCAGGGAGGGTCCGTCCAGGCCCGGCATGATGACGTCGGAGATCATCATGTCGATGGTGCCCGCATGCTCCTCGGCCAGCAGAAGGGCTTCTTCGCCGTCCGAGGCTTCGATGACGTCATAGCCGCGCTGGCGTAGCAGTTTGGCCGCGATCAGACGCACGGCCGCCTCGTCCTCGACGAACAGGATGCGCCCTGTGCCGGAGACATCGCGCGGGGACTTGGCCTTGACCTCGACCGGCGCGATCAGCGCCAGCTCGGCCTCCGCGGCTTCGGGCAGGAAGATGCGAAAGGCGGCTCCCGCTCCGTCCAGATTGGACACGGCGATATGGCCGCCAGCCTGTTCGACGATGCCGTAGACCGTAGCCAGACCCATGCCGGTGCCTTCATTGACGGCCTTGGTCGTGAAGAAGGGCTCGAAGATCTTGTCCAGCAGTTCGGGCGGCACGCCGGGGCCGGTGTCCGACACCTCGATCAGGGCCACGGCCTCGGTGGTCGGTGCGGCCCAGCCAAGGGTGCGGGCCGCGTCGGCGGTCAGGCGGCGGGTCTTGATGGTGACCACCCCCGCCCCCGGCTCGACCACGCCGCGCATGGCGTCGCGGGCGTTGACGGCCAGGTTCATCACCGCCGTCTCCAGCTGGCTCTTGTCTGCCAACACAACCGGCAAATCGCGGCCATAGTCGGTTTCCAGCCTGACATCCTCGCGTAACAACCGGCGCAGAAGGACAGCGAATTCCCCGACCAATTCGCCCAGATCCAGCCGCTCGCGCCGCACCGTCGACTTGCGCGAAAAGGCCAGCAGCTTGCGCACCAGATCGGCCGCCCGGATGCCCGTCTGGCGGATCTGGTTCAGGCCGTCATAGGAGGGGTCGCCGACCGGGTGCCGCTCCAGAAGTTCAGATAGCTGAAGCTGGATGGCGGTCAGCAGGTTGTTGAAATCGTGCGCCACGCCGCCCGCAAGTTGCCCCACGGCCTGCATCTTCTGGGCCTGGGACAGCTGCAGCTCCATCGACTTCTGGGCCGAGACGTCAAATAGCCAAACCCGGCGCCCCTCCCCCTCTGGCGCGACATAGAGGTGCAGCATGCGATCGGGAAAGGCGCGGGCCACCAATTCGATCGGGCCGGACGATCCCTCTTCCAGGCGGGTGCGCGCCTCGGCGACACCCGTCGGTTCGAACAGATGACCGAAGGCGGCGTCCGCGGCGCTGGCCGGGCCGGTCAGCAGGGCGAGTGCCGCATTGGCCTGTTCCACCTTGCCCGAGAACAGGTCGTCGGCAGCGATGACGGCCGAGCCGAAGGGGGCCCCTGCCGCCATGGCGCGGCTCTCTGCCGGATTGGAGGCGTTGGGGGCAACGGCGCCCTGCACAGGCGCAGGTGCAGGGATGGCTGTGTCGGGCGCGGACCGGACTAGGAACCGTCCCTCCCCCACCTGGGCGATCAGGACCTCCTGCTCGCGCTCGCCGATGACGACGATGGCCCGGCCCTGATGCCCGGCGCGGGCCTGGGCGAAGGCGATATAGAGGGCTGACGCGGACTTGCCCTTGGGCAGGGCCGACATCGTGCCGTTGGCCTCGGACCAGGCCTGGTTGAAGGCCAGCACCTGACCGGTCGCCCAGACGACGACGGCGGGCTCGCTCAGCGCGTCCAGCATCTGGCGCAGGGTTTCGTCGGCTGCAGGCTTTCGGTCGGCCCGCGCGAAGGCCAGCATCCCCAGAAGGGTCACCGTGCCCACCGCCGTGATCAGGATCAGGCCGGGCGCGCTGGCAGGGTCCGCCCTCAAGGCCGGATAGGCCAGGGCCGCCGTGGCCAGCACAAAGCCGACCACCATCAGCGGCAGAAGGATGTCCAGCCTGGGTTTGGGTTCGGTCCGGGTCATGTCGGCTCTGGCAGTCTTCGGCCCGAATCACAGGGCCGCAGGCGATAGTGAGCCGTCAGGGCACCGGTTGCGAATCCGGCTTCGCCTCAGGCCGCCCGTTGCAGTTCGGCCTTGGCATCCGCCGCGGCCTGAATGCGGGCCTCGGCGATGGCGTCGGCGATCAGATGGGTCGAGCGGCCCTCGGCGGCGGACCGCTCCAGTATCTCTTCGAACGTCTCGATCAGGCGGGCCAGCTTGGCCTCGACCCAGGCCGGGTCATACGCGCCGGCCGACAGACGCGCGTTCATCTCGGCCGCCACATTGATGATGCCGCCGCCGTTGACGACATAGTCGGGCGCATACAGCACGCCGCGCTGGAACAGGATGTCGCCGATGTCCGGCGTGGCCAACTGGTTGTTGGCGGCCCCGACCACCGCCTTGACCGTCAGCCGGTCCAGGGTCTGGGGGTTCAGCGTCGCACCGAGGGCGCAGGGGGCATAGATGTCGGCCTTCACGTCATAGATCGCGTCAGGAGCCACGATCTCGGCATTCGTGCGGGCCGCGACCTCGGCCAGCAGGGCGGTGTTGACGTCGGTCATGATCAGCTTCGCACCCGCCGCATGAAGCTTGTCGGCCAGATATCCGCCGACGTGGCCGATACCTTGCAGGGCGACGGTCAGGCCGGTCAGATCGTCCTGCTTCCACAGACGGCGCGCCACGACCAGGGTCGAGCGGAACACGCCCTCGGCCGTCACCGGGCTGGGGTCACCGGAAGCTTCGGGGCCGTCGGACAGGCCCAGCACATAGGGGGTGACCTTGCGGGCTTCGGCGATGTCGGACACCGACACCCCGACGTCCTCCGCCGCATAATAGATGCCGCCCAGGGTATCGACCGCGCGGCCGAAGGCACGGAACAGCTCGGGCGTCTTCTGGGTCCGGCTGTCGCCGATGATGACCGACTTGCCGCCGCCCATCTCCAGATCGGCGATGGCGTTCTTGTAGCTCATGCCCTTGGACAGACGCAGCACGTCCTCCAGGGCCTCCTCAGCCGAGGCATAGTTCCACATCCGCGTGCCGCCGCAGGCCGGGCCCCGCGCGGTCGAGTGGACGGCGACGATGGCCTTGAGACCGGTCTTCTCGTCGGTAAAGGCGTGAACGCCTTCATGGTTCGCAAACGACGGCGAATCGAACAGGGTCTTGCCCATAAGCGGATACTCCCGGGGTATTTTATTGTTGGCGCGCGTTTACGCCGGGGCGCTTAACACGGCAAGCATGGCGGTTTCGCGTCAGCGCCGCCCCGCCTCCAGCGCCGGCAGCACAGGCCCCGCTCCTGACGGCAGGGGCGCATCGGCGCTCCGCAGCCAGGCCTCGACGTCGCGGTACATGGTCTCGGCCTGCAAGTCGCGGTTCAGGATGTGCCAGCCGTCGGGATAGTAGCCGGTGCGGAAGCCGGGGCGGTCACCGGCCTGTTCGAGCGCCCTTCGCATCGGGGCTTTCTCGATGACGTTGTCAGAGGCCCCGTACAGCAGCAGGGTCGGGGCCCGCATGCGGCCCAGCTTCACTGAGGCGCTCTGCATCAGGTCGACCAGCCCATACAGGGTGTCGAAGCGGGTGGAGATGATGCTGTTCGGGTCGCGGCCGTTGCGAAACAGCTCCAGCCGGTTATCCGACGCCGGGTGGTCGCGGATGGCCCATTCCGGGGCCTCGACCGCACGCGGGCCGGCGACCCGGGCGGCGATCCACAGGGCACTGGAGCTCAGCGGGCCTTGAGCCGTCCAGCCCCAGACGCCCGGGGCCAGCAGGATGACGCGGTCGGCCTGGGGCGGGCGGTCCGAGCCGAAGGCGGCCACGGCGACCGAGCCGCCCATGCTTTCGCCGACCACGGCGATGGTGGCGCGAGGATGCCGGGCGCTGGCCAGCAGGACGGCGGTGCGCACATCCTCGGTCATGCGCGCCTCTCCGGCCCAGACCCCGCGGCCGGGGGCCTGGCCGAAGCCGCGCTGGTCGATGGCCCAGGTCTCGATCCCCCGCTCGGCCCACCAGGGCCCGGCCAGGCGAAAGGAGGCGCGGCTGTCGTTCATGCCGTGCAGGGCGATCAGGACGGCCCAGGGTTCGGAGCCATCGGTCGGGGCCCAGCGCGCGAGCGGGAGACGCGCGCCGTCGTCCATGACCAGGGCGCGATCTTCAACGGCGGGACCGGCAAAGGTGGCGGGCGGCGTCAGCCGCGGCTGGATCGCGGGCGTGGCGCAGGCGGCCAAGGCCGAGGCAAGCGCGAGGGTGCAGAACAGGACGGCCAGCGAACGGATCATGACCCCAGAATGCCACGCACCCTCTGGCGAAGATACGGGACGACCTCGTCCTCGAACCACGGATTTCTCCTGAGCCAGGCCGTGTTGCGCCACGACGGATGGGGCATGGGCAGGATGGTCGGCGCATAGTCGCGCCAGGCCCGCACGGTCTCGGTCATATTGGCCCTGGCCCGCTCGCCGAGCGTCCAGACTTGGGCATAGCCACCGACCAGAAGGGTCAGTTCGACCTGAGGCAGTTCGGCGAGGAGTTGCGGTCGCCACAGTTCGGCGCAGCGTTTGGGCGGCGGATAGTCTCCGCCTTTCGACGCCGTCCCCGGATAGCAGAAGGCCTGGGCCGCGACGCCCAGACGGTGGTCTGCATGGAAGGTCTCGTAGTCCACGCCCAGCCAGTCGCGCAGGCGATCGCCGGACGGGTCGGTGAACGGCAGGCCGCTTTCGTGGACACGGCGGCCGGGGGCCTGGCCGCAGATCAGCAGGCGGGTCTCGGGAAAGACGCGGACGACAGGGCGCGGCGTGTGCGGAAGCTGGCCCAGGCAGGCGCGGCAGGCACGGATGTCAGAGAGAACCGCTTCGAGCGCGGTCTCGGGCCGATCAGATGAAGTCGTCATCGTCCTGGGGCACGGCCGGCAGGGCCGCCACGGCCGCCGCCGTCTCGGCCTCGGTCGGCAGGCGCAGGCGGATCACGCCCTTGACCGCGTTCGGGTCGACGGGCTTGCCCTTCTTGGTGATGGTCAGCCGGCCCTGACGCATCAGGCCCAGCGCGACGCCGCGCACCTTGGGCAGCATGCGTTGCCACTGTTCGGGCTGCAGTTCCTTGGCCACTTCGGCCGGTTCGATGCTCTTGCCGCCGACGCCCTTGGGGTCGGCCTTTGCCAGTTTTTCGAAGATGGCGGTTTCGATGGGGTCGCTCATCGTGCCTATATGCTGCATTGCGAGACGAACACCAAGGCATCGGGCCGATAGCGGTAGCCGACGAGGGACAGATGGTTGCGAAGATCACGGTAGCGGAGGGCGAATTCGCGGGCTGGCAGACCTATGACTTGCACGGCACCTTCGACACGGTGGTGGGCCCATTCTATTTCAGGCCGGACCCCGACGGTCGGATGCGCTGTGCCTTCCGGGCCGAGGCCAAGCACATGAACGCCGGGCACCGGATGCATGGTGGCTGTCTGATGACCTTCGCCGACATCGCCCTGTTCCAGACCGCCTATCAGGAGATGGAGGGCGCATCGGGGGTAACCGTGTCGCTGGACTCGACCTTCATCGACGGCGCCTATGAGGGCGAGCTGGTCGAGGCGATGGGCGAGGTGGTGCGGGCGGGCAAGAGCCTGATCTTCGTGCGCGGCCAGATCAGCACGGGTGACCGCATCCTGATGACCTATTCCGGCGTGATCCGGAAATTCACGCCGCGAGGCTGACCTTCGGCCCGTCGATAATGTCCTGAAGAATTTTGGCCATCCGCCGGTGCATCTCGGCGCACTGATCGTCCGTCAGGTCGTCGGCGCTGAGTTCGCCGCCGATCGACATTCCCATCATGAAACCGGCCGCCAGACGGGCGCGGATCGGCGCATCGTCGCCGCCCAGCCAGCTTTCGAACGGGCTGAAGAAACATTGCTGGCTGTTGCGCTGGACCAGTTCGGCGGCCTTGGTCGAGCCGATGGAGCGCAGCAGGATCAGCATATGCTCCAGCTTGCCCTGGTCTTTTTCCTTGTAGATCGCCTCATGCGCCATGCGGTTGCCGAAGTCGGCGCGGTCGATCTCGGTGATCCAGCTCTTGTCGCCCGAGGAGTTCAGGACGGCGATGAACAGGTCTTCCTTGGAACCGAAATAGCGGGAGATCAGGGCCGCATCGACGCCCACATCCCCGGCGATGTCGCGCATGCCGACGTCGTCATAGCTTTCACGCGAGAACCGATGTGTCGCCGCTTGCAGGATGGCCGCACGGGTGGCCTCGGCATTTCGGGGTCGCGGCGCGACATTACAAAACAATATGTGATCTCCTGAATGGCCCCACGGCCTATATGGCCTTGTCATCGCCTGTTGACAAGCGTGAGCGGGTTCACCATTAAGTCACCGGGCGTTGACTAACGGCTTCCTCCCCGATCGCCGTGGTCGACAATGACAGGGTTCGCTCCCTACTTCTGGAGACTATCGTTCATGCGCACGGTGAAGATCGTGGCCGCGTCCGCCCTTGTGGCGGCCGCGCTCTATGGCTGTTCCCCCCGGAGCGAAGC
>NZ_JAEMRO010000136.1 GCF_016463295.1 Brevundimonas sp. | reverse complement strand
GCCAACCCCCGCCCGCAGGACAAGGCCGCCGCCGATGATCGTGTCGCCGCCGACGGGGCACGTCGGGTCGAGAAGGCGGAGCCTTCTGCTCGCGCCCAGACAAAAAAGCCCGGCAAGCTGTCGTTCAAGGATGCCCACCGGCTGAAGGAACTTGAGGGCCTGCTGGTGTCCCTGCCCCAGGACATCGAACGCCACGACGCCATCCTGGCCGACCCCGACCTCTACACCCGCGACCGCAAGGCCTTCGACCGCGCCACCGCCAACGCCGACCGCGCCCGCGCCCTGCTGGCGGCCGCCGAGGAGGAATGGCTGGAGCTGGAAGCCCGGCGCGAGGCCCTGGCGGGCTGACCGGTCGCATGGCGGTCGCTGCGGCAGAGCCTAGTCTGACGCCATGTCCCTGACGCGCCATACCCTGTCCCTGACGCCTGCCGAGCTGAAGGCCGCCCGACGTGTGAATGCCGTCATGGCCGTGGCCCCGCGGCTGAAGATCAGCGGCTGGCGGCTGGCGGTCGGCACGCGGCTGAACGCACTGGCCAGCCGGGCCTCTGGGCGGGTGTCCGCCGCCCGACTGGGGCGCAAGGGCATACGGGTGTCCAACCTGACCATCCAGAGCGGCGAAGGTCCTGTCGCCTTGCGCATTCTTGAGCCTGCGGGGGCGGCCAAGGGCATCGTTGTGGACCTGCATGGTGGCGGCTGGGTGGTCGGCAGCGCGGCCCTGAACGACCGGTTGACGGCCTGTTTCGTCGACGCCGGTCATGTCGTCGTCTCGGTCGACTATCGTCTTCTGACCCAGGGGCTGGAAGACAGCCTTGCCGATGCCGTCGCCGACTGCGCGCATGCGATGCGTTGGGCCAGAACCGAAGGCCGTGACCGGTTCGGGGTCGAGACGGTGCTGGTCACAGGAGAGTCCGCCGGGGCGCATCTGGCAGCCTTGGCCATGCTGAGACTGCACGATGCGGGTGAGCAGGCTCTACCGCCCTGTGCCTTCGTCCAGGGCGTGTTCGATCTGTCGGGAACGCCCAGCGTGCGGGCCGCTACCTCCCGGACGCTGCTGTTCGATGGCCCCAATCTGCAGCGCGACTTAGCGCGCCTGGCCCTCGACCGTGATGAGGCTGGCCTGCGCCGACCCGATCTGTCGCCCCTCTATGCCGACCTGACCGGCATGCCCCCCGCTCTGTTCGTCATGGGCGAGGAAGACCCGCTGGCCGACGACAGCCGTCTGATGGCCGAGGCCTGGTCCCGCTACGCCCCGACAACATTGCTCGACGTGCCAACCGCCCCGCACGGCTTCCAGCACTTCTCGCCGGCCACCGCACGTGCCGCCCAGACCTTCATTCTCTGCTGGCTGCAGGCTCAGATGAAAAGCGACCCGGTTTCTGTGGACAACACAAACCGCTGATCCGTCTGCGAGAATTCCGTCCGTCCACGGATATGCACAGGGTTACCCACCGAGGACGGGGCGGTTCCGCACAGCCGGCCGAATTCGGGCGCTTGCCGTCTAACGGATTTGGCGCGAACGTCAACAGGCCGAGGGACACGGCGGCGCGGAAAACCGGGGAGACCCGGGGCTCAAGCGGACCGGCCCGGCTCTCTGACCCAGGCGACCGGACCTCTTCGGAGGCGAGGATACGAAGGGCAGGATCAAGGCTCCCGAACGACGATGGCTTCGGCCAGAGACGTTCACGGAGAACCGGATCGGGATCGATGGACGACGCAAGGCCTTGGCCAAGCGGTACGCCGGAGACCAGGAGCGCGACAGGATACAGCCGACCTTCCTCAGGGCTTGCTCTGACGAAGCTGACGCCAGGGTCCGAAACCTCAACGGCCAAGTCCAACCCGGACTTGGCGAGGGGACGAAGCAAACCGGTCCGCCGGGGAGCCTCGTCCCCTCGCTCAATTCTGGTGCCCTATGTTCGCGACGCGGTCGCTCACGACTTGAGGGCAAGGGGTTGACTACCGCTCGCCACAACCGGCCTCACCCTTCCCTTCCCCGCAGCGCCGCCCTAAACCCGGAGCATGGCCTCCAGCGGCAACCCCTTCTTCGCCCCCCACCGCCGCGCCCTCCTGATCGGCGCAGGCGCAGCCGCGATCACGGCCACCCTCGCCGCCTGTGATCGCACCCAGGCCCCCGTGGACGAAGACGGGCGCGTGCGCCTGCGCTTCGCAACCGATGGTCCGGCCCAGGCGACGCATGGCGGCTTCTATCAGGCACTGGCATCCGGGGCCTATGAGACGCGCGGCCTGACGGTCGAGATTATCCAGGGCGGCCCCGGCGGCGATGTGCCTCAGCGGCTGGCCAATACGTCGGTCGAGCTGGGCCTGGCGTCGTCCAGCTTCCTGCCGATGAATCTGGTCGCCCAGGGTGCGCCGGTGAAGGCGGTCGCCGCCTTCTTCCAGAAGGACCCCCAGGTGCTGATCGCGCGGCCCGAACCGGCTGTCGAGGGCATCGCCGGACTGGTCGGTCGGCCGCTGTATCTGTCCGACAGCGCCCGGGATACCGTATGGCTGTGGCTGCGGGCGACGTACGGCTTCACCGACGATCAGCTGCAGCGGATGGAGGACGGCGATCTGGCTCCCTTCCTGGCCGACCGTGAGGCGGTTCTGCAAGGCGAACTGACCCGCGATGTCACGGCCGTTCAGAGCGCCGCCCGGTTCGAACCGCGCGTGCTGATGCTGGCCGACGAAGGATACCCCTCCTATGGCGCGATGGTTCTGTCGACCGATGCCTTCGCCCGCGACAACGCCGGGGCTCTGCGGGGCTTCATCGCCGCCTCGGTCGAGGGCTGGCGCGACTATATCCAGGGCGACGGCCGCGCCGCCGACGCCCTGATCCGCCAGGCCAACTCCGACATGACCCAGGCCGATCTGGATCAGGCGCGCGCGGCCCTGCGCAGCAATAGCGTGGTCAACGGCGGCGATGCGGCCCTTTATGGCCTCGGGGCCATGACAGCCGAACGCTGGCAGGCCTTCCACGAGACGATGTCGACGGCGGGGCTTTACCCCGCCGATCTGGACTGGCGCCGTGCCTTCACGACCCAGTATCTGCCGGGGCGCGACTGATCCTTCGCCGGAACCGTTTACATAACGGCGTCCATTAGGGGCGGGTTAAGGGGCGTTCGGTAAAGGTCGAGGTTAGCGATCCCTCGCGCGGAGCCTGTTCCCTTGCGCCGACCCGACCCGTCTCGACCCTCAACTGCGACCGTCAGTGCCCTGGCCCTGGCCGGATCGCTGCTCCTGGCCGGTCAGGCCGTGGCTCAGGAGGCCGCCGCCCCGCGCTACATGAATTGGAACGGCCGCGGCCCCGCCGTCATGCCGCAAGGTGTCCAGACGGCCTCGAACGAGACTGCCGCCCCACGCCGCGCCAACACCCCCATCC
>NZ_JAEMRO010000135.1 GCF_016463295.1 Brevundimonas sp. | reverse complement strand
TCCAGCGTCATGAAGCGCGTCATGGACCGACCCTATCGCGCGCGGGTCAATGGGCGGTTACGATCGGGCATGATCCTGAGCCTGCTGTCGGTGCTGACCTTCGCCGAGCCTGAGGGCCCGCATCGCTTCGTCTTTCTGGGGGCCGGGCGGTTCGCGCAATATGTCGACCTGGCGAGTCTGGAGCCCGAAGGCGACGGTGGGCGCATCCGCGTGTTTCAGGTGGTGGAGCCGGATTTCCGCGCCGCCGGCACGCCCTACTGGGGCGGCTGGTCGTGGTGGCGGTTCGACTGCGGGCCCCGGGGCCATGTGGACCGGCTGGATTTCGCCGGCGTGCGCGAAGGCGGTGAAGAGGGGCCATCCACGCCTGACGACGCCCCGTCGTACGAAGCGGTTCAGGGCGGCGATGCTTTCGAAATCGTCGTCGCGGCCTGCAATCCGGAGGACTACGACACCGATGCCACCACGCTGGAGGAGGCCGTTAGACAGGGCCGGGCCAATCTGGACGCGGGTGGCTAGCCCTGCGGCGAGACGGGGGCCGCGTTGCGATCCCACCCCAGCCGATCCCTCGGCAGTGCCTCGGGCAACTCATCGCGCATGAAGGCGAGCATCTTCTCGCGGACCTCGCAGCGCAGGTCGAAGGCGATCGACGCGTTGCGGGCGCTGGTCAGACAGCGGACCTGGACCGTGCGCTCGGTCACCTCCGTGACCTGCAGCGAGACCACATCGCCGTCCCACAGCGGCGAGGCATGGGCGATCTCCTCCAGCTTCGTGCGCAGCCGGTCGATGGGGGCTTGGTAGTCGACATACAGAAAAGCCGTGCCGATCAGGCTGGCGTTGTCGCGGGTCCAGTTCTGGAACGGCTTCTGGATGAAATAGGTCAGCGGCAGGATCATCCGCCGCCAGTCCCACAGCTTGACCACCACATAGGTCGAGGTGATCTCCTCCACCCGGCCCCATTCGCCCTCGACGATGACGGCGTCGTCCAGGCGGATCGGCTGGGCCGTGGCGATCTGGATGCCCGCGATCAGATTGGTCAGGAAGGGCTGTAGCGCCAGGCCGGCCACGATGCCGACGACGCCGGCCGAGGCCAGCAGCGACAGCCCCCACTGCCGCACGCCCGGTATGGTCAGCAGCGCCAGTCCCAGGGTGATCAGGGCGATCAGCAGGGCCGAGACCCTTTGCAGGATGCGGGTCTGGGTCACATGCTTGCGGGCGCTGAGGTTGTCCTCGGCGTCCATGTTGAACTTCCGCAGATGGACGACGGCCCCCATGTCCACGGCCCCGGCCAGCATCCAGCCGCACACCAGGATGAAGCCGAACAGCAGGGCCTGCCGGATCAGCAACGACGGCTCCGGGTCCATGGGGGAGACGGTGACGCCCAGGGCCACCGCGATGATCATGACCGCGATCCGCACCTTCAGCCGCGCGCGACCGACGACTCCGCGCCAGAAGACGTCCTTCTTGCGCACCACCCATTTCAGCAGGCTGAACACCACCTGATTGGCCGCCCAGCCGACGAAGACGAAGACGCCGACGATGACGGAGATGACCACCCATTCGGGCAGCCAGTAGAATTCGCGCCAGAGGCGGAAGACCTCGCGGGTCATGTCCTGGATGAAGGTCGGCATGGGCGACGTTTAGCGCGTCACGGTGGCGAGGCGAAGGCCGGCCTTCAGATCGCCACCGCCTCGACCATGTCGGCCAGATCCGAAGTGGCGTCCGGCAGGGCCGCAGAGCGTGCACCCACGCTCATGGCCGACAGTCGGGCGGGGTCCGACAGCATGGCCGCTAGCGATGCAGCCAGTCGGTCGACCGTCACCTCGTCCTCCAGCACCATTTCGGCTCCACCCGCCTGAACCAGGCTGAGGGCATTGAACCGCTGATGGTCGTCCATGGCGATCTTGAGCGGGATCAGCAGGGACGGCAGGCCCGCCACCGCCAGCTCCGAACAGGTCGAGGCCCCGGCCCGGCCGATGACCAGATGCGCCTGCGATAGACGCCGGGCCATATCGGAGAAGAAGGGCGCGATCTCGGCCTCAATGCCCGCCTGGACATAGACGGCACGCGCCGCCTCCAGCGTCTCGGGCCGCGACTGCTGCTGCACCCGCAGGCGTGTGCGCAACGCCTCGGGCAGGGCCGCCAGCGCCTGGGGCACGGTCTCGGACAGGATGCGCGAGCCCTGGCTGCCGCCGGTGACCAGCAGGTGGATCGCCCCGTCCCCGGTCGGGGCCAGAAACGCCCGCTCGCCCAGCGCCCGGATGTCGGCCCGCACCGGATTGCCGATCAGGGTCACCCGCGCGCCGACGCCCTGCGGCACCTTCTGCAGGTTCGGAAAGGATGAAGCCACGGCCCCGACATAGGGACTGAGCCAGCGATTGGTGCGGCCCAGCACCGCGTTCTGTTCGTGGAGCAGGGTCGGCCGACCCTGGCTGAGCGCGGCCAGCAGGGCGGGGGCGGAAGGGTAGCCGCCGAAGCCGACCACGACCGCCGCATCCAACCGCTTCAGCGCCGACCGCGCCTGAACCACGCCGCGCGTGATGGCCAGCCCGGCCCTGGCCATGCCGATCGGCCCGCGCCCGGTGGCGGCGTCCAGCGCGATCCGCTCCTCGGCCGGGAAGTTCTGGGCATAGGCCTCGCCCCGCCGGTCCGTGGCCAGCACGATCCGCCAGCCGCGCCCGGCCAGCTCACGCGACAGGGCCTCGGCCGGGAACATATGCCCACCGGTCCCACCGGCGGCGACGACGCAGAGTCTGGAGGTCATGGATACGTTCTAGCCCAACATCCGCCGACGCGGCAGACTGGCCCCCGGCTCATAGGCCCCCGGTCGCTTGCGGGTCAGGGCCAGGGCCAGCCCCATGGTCAGCCCCATGGCCACCATCGACGAACCGCCATAGCTGATGAACGGCAGGGTCATCCCCTTGGTCGGAACGAGGCTCAGGTTGACGGCAATGTTGATGCTGGCCTGCAGCCCGATCAGGATGAACAGCCCCGCCGCCGCCGTCTGCTCGAACGGGTCGCGCAGCCGCATCGCCTTCTGCATGCCGCGCAGGACGATGAAGCCGAACAGGCCGATCATGATCAGGCTCAGCACCAGGCCGAACTCCTCGGCCCCGACGGAATAGATGAAGTCCGTGTGCAGGTCGGGCACCGAGCGCTTCATCACCCCCTCGCCCACCCCGCGTCCGACCAGGCCACCGGCACGAATGGCCTCTGACGCGCGGTCGATCTGATAGGTGGCCCCGGCGTCGTCCGAGCCGAAGCGGCTGAGACGATCGCGCATGTGGCTGAAGCTGAAATACAGGCCCACGACACCCGCCGCCCCCGCCGCCGCCAGCGCCGCCACCCACTTCAGCGGCACGCCCGCCATGAAAAAGACGGCCATGAAGG
>NZ_JAEMRO010000011.1 GCF_016463295.1 Brevundimonas sp. | reverse complement strand
CGGCTCAGCCGCTTCTCCAGCTTCACCTCAAGGGAGCGATCAGATGAGCATTCTCGGCAAGATCATGGGCAGCATCTTCAAGCGCAAGCCCGAGGCACAGGCACCCGCAGCGCCTGCACCTACAGCTCCCGCGCCGGCCGCCGCCGCAGCACCTGTCTCCAACGCCGCTGCCACGGCCCCGCAGCCTCAACCCGTCGATGTCGACGGCATCCTGGACTTCATGAACGAGCAGCGGGACCAGAAGCTGAACTGGCGCATCTCCATCGTCGATCTGATGAAGCTGACCGGCATGGACAGCTCCCTGGCCGAGCGCAAGGAACTGGCGGGCGAGCTGGGCTATACCGGCGACACTTCCGACACGGCCACGATGAATGTCTGGCTGCACAAGCAGGTCATCCAGAAGATCAAGGACAACGGTGGCCAGATCCGCGACATGACGGACTGATTTCGCCGGCGATGCGGTGAGGGGGTGCGCAGGTCCCCTCGACCACGATAAGACTGTCGCCATGAGCGACGCCGACCCGAATCTGGATGGTCCCCCATGGGACGAAGACGCGCCCGACGTCGAGGAGCGCGATCCCAATACGCACGACATGTTCGGCTCGCCCGAGCCGGCCGGCATGCGCGAGGCGGAGGCGGCCGCCATTCCCGTGGTGGCTGAGCCGGTGGCGCAGCCCGTGCAGGACAATGGCCCGGCGGCCCACGTCGATGACGGCGAGGCCTATACCGTCCTGGCCCGCAAATACCGGCCGCGGACGTTCGAGGACCTGATCGGCCAGGAGGCCATGGTCCGGACCCTGACCAACGCCTTTGCCACCGGCCGGATCGCCCATGCCTTCATGCTGACCGGCGTGCGGGGTGTCGGCAAGACGACAACGGCCCGTTTGCTGGCCCGCGCCCTGAACAACGAGACCGACGTCATTGATCGGCCGTCGCTGGCCCTCACCGCGCACGGACGGCACGACGCGGCCATCATGGCGGGCCAGCACATGGACGTCATGGAAATGGACGCCGCCAGCCACACGGGCGTCAACGACATCCGGGATATCCTGGAGAGCGTCCGTTACGCGCCGGTCGAGGCCCGCTACAAGGTCTACGTCCTCGACGAAGTGCACATGCTGTCGAACCAGGCGTTCAACGCCCTGCTGAAGACGCTGGAAGAGCCGCCGCCCCACGCCAAATTCATCTTCGCCACCACCGAGATCCGCAAGGTTCCGGTGACGATCCTGAGCCGCTGCCAGCGCTTCGACCTGCGCCGCGTCGAGCCTGAAATCCTGGTTGAACATCTGGCCCGGATCGCAGAGCGCGAAGGCATGCGGATCGAGCAGGACGCCCTGGCCCTGATCGCCCGCGCCGCCGAAGGCTCCGTTCGCGACGGCCTGTCGTTGCTGGATCAGGCCCTCGTGCAGGGCGAGCGCGGCGAGACGGTCCAGACCACCACCGTGCGCGACATGCTGGGCCTGGCCGACCGGACCCAGACCATCGCCCTGTTCGAGGCCATCATGGCTGGCCGCACGCCCGAGGCGCTGGAGTTGTTCCGCACCCTCTATGGCTATGGCGCGGACCCCGTCCAGGTGACCAACGACCTGCTGGAACACTGCCACGCGGCCTCGGTCGCCAAGATGCTGGGGCCACAGGCGACGCGCCTGCCCAACGATCAGGCCCAGGCCCTGACCGCGCTGGGGGCCGTGCTGTCGGCGGGCACGCTGGCGCGCGTCTGGCAGATGCTGCTGAAGGCGCTGGACGAGGTGCGGCGCGCGCCCAGCCCCGCCGACGCCGTCGAAATGGCCATCGTCCGTTTAGCCTATGCCGCCGACCTGCCTGGACCGGAAGAGGCGCTGAAGGCCCTGGGCGACGGCGAGCCGATGCCGGGCGGACAAGCACCCAGAGGCGGCGGCGGCGGCGGTGGTGGTGCCTCTGCGCAACTGGCGGCGCGACCTGTCGCGGCCCCTGCCTTTCCTGACCCGCAGACCTTCGAACAGGTCGTCGCCCTGATTGGCGAGAAGCGCGAGGTCGGCCTGCAGATGGATGTGCAGCGCTATGTGAAGCCCGTCGCCTTCAAGCCCGGAGCCATCACCTATGAGAGCGCGCCGGGCGCCCCTGTCGATCTGGCCCGCAAGCTCTCATCACGCCTGAGGGACTGGACCGGCCGGACCTGGCTGATCGCCGCCAACGGCCAGGGCGGCGGCGAGACGATGATCGAGATCGACCGCCGCAGGCGCAGTCAGGAACGCGCCGAGATCGAGGCCGACCCCTTCGTCACCGCCGTCATGGCCGCCTTTCCGGGCGCCGTCATCGGCGAGGTGAAGACCATCGCGGCCCCGGTCGAACTGCCGGTCATTCCGGATGAGGGCGACGAGGAGGTCTGACGTCAGCCCTGACGAAATCCGACGGATCGGTGCCGCGGCCTTGTCATGCCGCGCCGGCCTGTTCGAGAAGCAACTTATGAAGTGCTCACATCTGTTCCGCCGGCTTGCGCTCGCCGTGGCCGTCAGCGCCTTCGCCCTTCCCGCTGCCGCTCTGGAGCGGCCGAACGCTACGTCATATCCCGGCGAGATGATCCAGGGCCGTCCCGCCTCTCGACGTGGAGATGATCCGGGCCGCCATCCCCGCGCCGGATCAGGCCGAGGACGTTGGCCGCATGAACATCTACGTCCAGGCCAGGGGGCGCGATCCTCGCAAGCCCAGAACCGAGGCCAGCCACGAGTATACGGTCTTCACCCAAGCCAGCCAGTGTGGGCCGGACACACCCTATGACAGCACCTCATTCTTTCGTCCGCTCCGGACCGGCGACGTGCGCGGGCATCAGTGCGTGACGATTCAGCGAACGCGCGAAGGCCTCTGGAAACTGCAGTCCGACAGCGTCGCGGTCACACCGACGAATGAGCTGTGGATCCGCTATGTGACCGAGATCGAGATCGAGAACCGGCCAGACATCTCTGACGCCATGGGCATGGAAAAATACGGCTCTATGCTGAAAGTTGCGGACAGGCTGACCCGGCATATCGTGCTGGTCGCCGCCGAGGGTGCGCCGGTTCGTGTTGAGTCGGCTGACGACGTCAACGCCTACATCTCGGACTACCAGCGCCGCCTGGCGACCATCCTGCCCGAGGCCGAGTTTGTGATGACGCCGGCCCAGTACCGTTCGGCGGCGGATTGAGGGAAAGCCGACTGGACTGAAACGAGGGGGCTGTCCGTTCGCGCGATCCCATCCTATCTATCGCGCATGGCAGATCTCAATGCACTCATGAAACAGGCCCAGGCGATGCAGCAGAAGCTGCAGGACGCCCAGGCGAAAATGGCTGAAACCAGTGCAGAGGGCACCTCCGGCGGAGGTCTCGTCACCATCGCCCTGAAGGGTCCCGGCGAGATCACGCGCGTGGTCATCGACGACAGCCTGCTGGTACCTGGCGAAGGTGAAATCCTGGCCGATCTGATCGTGGCGGCCCATGCCGATGCCAAGCGCAAGCTGGACGAGGTCAACAGCGCCCTGATGCGCGAGGCCGCCGGGCCCATGGCCGGGATGAATATCCCCGGCATGCCCAAGCTGTTCTGACTTGGCGGCTTCCGCAGGACCCGAGATCGAGCGGCTGATTTCGCTGCTGGCGAAACTGCCCGGCATGGGTCCACGTTCGGCTCGTCGGGCGGCCCTGGCCCTGCTGAAGAAGCGGGAGCAACTGCTGGTGCCGTTGGCGGCATCCCTGGCCGAGACGGCGGAGAAGGTGACGTCGTGCAGCGTGTGCGGCGCGCCCGACACGCGCGAACCCTGCTCGATTTGCTCGGACCCGGCGCGCGACAACGCCCTGATCTGTGTGGTCGAGGAGGCCGGTGCCCTGTGGGCCATGGAGCGGTCCGGTGCGTTTCGCGGCAAGTATCATGTGCTGGGCGGCTTGCTTTCGGCGCTGGACGGGGTTGGGCCCGATGCGCTGAGGGTCGCAGAGCTGGTGGGGCGGGTGCGCGGGGGCGAGGCCAGGGAGGTCGTGCTGGCCCTGCCCGCCACCGTCGATGGCCAGACCACGGCGCACTACATCGCCGAGCGGCTGAACGGGTCGGGCGTAGAGATCAGTTCGCTGGCGCGCGGTGTACCGGTCGGCGGCGAGCTGGACTGGCTGGACGACGGCACCATCATCCAGGCGCTGAGGCAGCGGCGACCGGCCTGACCCCAAGGCGTAAAGCGTCACCGCTGGCGTTCGGGGCTCGCCTGTGGTGAAATGTCGCTGCTCTTCCAGAAGGACCCGCAGAGATGACCTATGACCCCGGCCCCGCACCGGCTTCTTCAGACAGCAACAGGACGCTGACAATCATCCTCTATGTGCTGTCGCTGGCGGGCTTTGTGACCGCAGGTGTAACCTCCATCATCGCACTGGTGATTGCGTTGGTGAAGCAGAACGAAGTGCGCGGCACGGTTTACGGAAGTCATTTCGATTACATCGTCTGGACCAACATCTGGGCCATTGTCGCCAGCATCGCGATCACGATCATCGGAACGCTGCTGCTGATCATCCTTATCGGCGCTCTGATTCTATGGCTCGGCTTTCTCGCCCTGGCCGTATGGTATGGTGCGCGTCTGGTGCTCGGCCTCATCAAATTGATGGACAATCGCCCGATCGACAATCCGCGGGGCTACCTGTTCTAGGCCACACGACCCCTCAGTTTCACGCCGCCGTGGGGATCGCTCCACGGCGGCGTTTTCATATCGGGCTCTCCCCGCTTTTCGGCCAGCGCGAACCGGTCTAGGAACGGAGCATGAACATGTCCGTCCTGATCCTCGCCGTAGTCTGCGTCGCCCTTGGCGCGGCCTTCCTCTGGGCCTTCACCGGCTGGCAGAAGACAAGGGCGCAACTGACCAGCGCAGAGGATCGCATCGCCCTGGTCGAGGACAGCCGCATCACCATGGCCGACCTGCTGAAGGCCCAGGCAGCGCAATCGGCCCAGGTTGTGGCGGACCACATGGTCAGTCGGGCGACCGAGACATTCCGCCAGCAGGACCTGCTGGCCCGCGAGCGGATGGAGGCTCAACTGAAGCCCGTCAGCGAGACCCTGGCCAGGTTCCAGGAACACGTCACCGCCCTGGAAAAGGTCCGGGCTGAAGAGACCGGCGGGCTGAAGGAACAACTGGCCCTGCTTATGACGGCCTCGACCGCCACGCGCGACGAGGCGCGGCGCCTGACCGAGGCCCTGAAGGGCAATACCGGCCGGCGCGGGCGCTGGGGCGAGCAGACCTGCCGCAATGTGCTGGAGGCCGCCGGCATGGCCGGGCGGTTCGACTTTCAGGAACAGACGTCCGAGGCCAATGAGGAAGGTCGCCAGTCGCGGCCCGACTTCATCGTGCGCCTGCCCGGCGGCGGCATGTTCGTGATCGACGCCAAGGTGTCGCTGGCCTTCGGCGACGCCTCGGACGGCGACGAGGAGGCCCAGGCCCGTGCGGCCTCCCTGCGCACCGCCACCAGCATGAAGACCCATGTGCGCCAGCTGTCGTCCAAGGCCTATCAGGACCAGTTCAAGCCCAGCCCGGATTTCGTCGTCATGTTCGTGCCCGGCGACGCCTTCCTGGCCGCCGCCTTGGATCATGAGCCTGAACTGATGACCCAGGCCATGGCGTCGCGGGTCGTCATCGTGACGCCGACCACCCTGTTCGCCCTGTGCAAGGCGGTCGCCTACGGCTGGCGCGCCGAGGAGCAGTCGCGCAATGCCGACGAGGTCGCGAAACTGGGCAAGGAACTTTACAAGCGCCTGTCAGTCATGGGGGCGCATGCGGCCGATGTAGGCAACGCGCTAAGTCGGGCCGTGGCGAAATACAACCAGTTCGTCGGTTCGCTGGAGACGCAGGTGATGGTTCAAGCCAAGCGGTTCGAGGACCTGCAGGTCGATCACGAAGGCAAGGCCCTGCCCGAGCTGGGCGTCGTCGATCAGTCGCCGCGCAGCCTGAGCCGCCCGGAGCTGATCGCGCCCGAAGGCACCCGCACATTGATCTGAAATGGTATGACAAGGCCGCTTGACAGCATCACGGCGTGATGTAAAACACCTTTGTCTAAACGACAGGGACAGTTGTCATGAATGCCAGCCCACCGAAACGCCGTCGCCGCTTTGGTCTGCTGACCATCGTTGGCTTGACCCTCGTCATCGGCCTGGCTGTCGGATTTATCTCAGGCCTGATCGAAACCTTGGGCGGCAGTGGAACCAAGGCGCTTCAGGCATCGGTGCTCGGTATCGGCGTCTTGCTGGGACTGCTGATCAGTATCCGCTGGTGGCGGGATGCGGACGAAGCCGTACGCGAGGCCCACAAATGGGCCTGGTACTGGGGCGGATCGGCGGGCATTGCCGTCGTGGTCGCCCTGTTCGTCTTGTCCGGATGGGATTTGATCACCCTCAACATACCGCCTTATGGCGACGGACCGGACGGTATGCTGCTGTCGGGATCGGCCCTGACGCTGGGCCTCATGCTGGCCGGCTATCTGATCGCCTGGGCGGCGTGGTGGCTACGGCATCGGTAGGGGGACAGCATGAATAATCGCCTCAAGGTGCTGCGCGCCGAGCGCAACTGGTCCCAGGCCGAACTGGCCGAGCGGCTGGGCGTCTCGCGCCAGACCGTCAACGCCCTGGAAACCGGTCGCTACGACCCGTCCCTGCCCCTCGCCTTCAAGATCGCCCGGGTCTTCGACCAGGCCATCGAAGCCATCTTCCTGGAGGACTGATCATGACAGTTGTCGTCGAACACAAGCCTTCGCTTCTTCGCAAGATCGCCGTCATCATCCTGCTGGCCGGTTCTGGCGGCGCGGTCGGTTATGCCGCCTCATACGTCACCCGGACCCGCGAACTGCCCTGGCCCGATGCCCTGGCCCTGCTGATGGCTGTGACCCTGATCGCCACAGGCATCATCGGCGCGATCACCATGGCGCGTCGTCCGGCCAGTGTTCCCAAGGGCTGTGGCCTGCTGCAGATCGCGGTCATGGGCCTGGCCGGGGTGCTGTTCATCCTGCCGATCTTCGCCACCCGCTGGATCGACGCAGACATGGTCTTCGTCGCCGTCGTCGCCCTGGCCGCCGTACAGACCATCGCCAACGTGATGCTGTGGCGGCGCGCCGACGAGATGCTTCGGCGGGTGATGATGGAGACCGGTGCCATCGCCTTCTGGGCGGGGCAGATGGCCCTGTTCGTCTATGCCGCCGCCGAGCGCTTGGGCCTCGTCGGCACCGTCAGCGCCTGGGGCCTGATGGGCATTCTGATGGCCCTGTACTTCTTCGCCTCCATGATCGCGGCCCTGCGTCGCGGCCTGACCTGACACCCTCCGCTTTCAACCCCCTCTCCCAAAGGACATCGACCATGACCTTCGTCTCCCGCCTGAAGTCCACGACCACCGCCGTCAGCCGTCTGGCCCTCGGGGCCGCCCTCGGTCTCGGCCTGGTCGCCGCGATCGTCGGTGCGCCTGCCCAGGCCCTGGCCCAAGCCGCGCCGGTGCCCGTCGCCGAAGCGCCCGCCGCTGCGATGGCCCTACGCGCCGTCCCCCAGGCTCAGGGGCAAGGCCCCGCACTGTGGGTCATCCGCGATGCGGACTCGACCATCTATCTGTTCGGCACGGTCCACGTCCTGCGTCCCACCACGGCCTGGGGCACGGCCCGGGTCGATGCTGCCTTCGACAGCGCGGATGAAATCTATCTGGAAATCTCCAACCCCGACGATCAGGCGGCTCTGATCCCCATCATCCAGCAGCACGGACTGGATCCGGCCAATCCCCTGTCCAGCCGCCTGACGGCCGAAGAGTTCGCCAAGTTCGACGAGGCGGCCAAGACCATCGGTGCGTCGGGAGCTCAACTCGATGCTTTCCGCCCCTGGCTGGCCGCGCTGCAGCTGTCGCTCGCGCCCCTGACCAAGGCCGGCTACGATCCGCAGTCGGGCGTCGAAAGCATCCTGCTGGCCCGCGCCAAGACCGCCGGCAAGCCGGTGAAGGGGTTCGAGACCCTGGACCAGCAGATCCGCATCCTGGCCGACATGCCCGAGGACGTGCAGCTGGGCTTCCTGCGTTCGACACTGGAAGACTACGATCAGGCGGCCACCATGCTGGACGGCATGGTCACCTCCTGGTCGACGGGCGATGTTGCCGGGCTTGAGCGCGTCATGGTCGATGAGATGCAGACCGAGACACCTCAGGTCTATGAAGCCTTGCTGGTTCGCCGCAATCAGGACTGGGCCAACCAGATTCAGACCCTGCTGGCCGGGTCGGGCACCGTCTTCATCGCTGTCGGCGCCGCCCATCTGGCCGGTGACGACAGCGTGCAGGAAATCCTGGAGGACCGCGGCGTCGCGGCCGAGCGGCTGTGAGCGGATCGACGTGTCACAACAAATCCCGGGGCCGCGCCGCGGTCCTGGGTGCCGCCCTCGGACTGACCCTCGTCTTCGCGGGCGTGGTCGGGGTCTACCTTTACGAAGCCGACGTCAGCTCGGCGGTGCTATGGGGAGCGATCGGTCTGGCCAATCTGGTGGCCGTCGTTATACCCCTGACCCTACGGCGGCGATAGCTGGAGCGGGCGGCGGGAATCGAACCCGCACGAAAAGCTTGGGAAGCTGGACTTTGTTGCAGCTTTCCAAGCCCTTGGCTCAAAAACTGCTCATTCCGGGGCCTAGACGTTTCAATGGGTTAGCGGGCGGGCGCAAAACCATCTGAGTGATTGGAGCGATCCCCGAGGGTCGAACTCGGCTCGCACCCGCTGGTCGCGGGGGCGTCCCCTGGACGGATCGCCTTGGGGTAGGGTTGAAGGGTCAGGCGCAGACCTTTCCGAAATCGCGGCTTGAGGAAAAACAG
This sequence comes from Brevundimonas sp., assembly GCF_016463295.1. Taxonomy (GTDB): domain Bacteria; phylum Pseudomonadota; class Alphaproteobacteria; order Caulobacterales; family Caulobacteraceae; genus Brevundimonas. The sequence continues at coordinate 41,962 of NZ_JAEMRO010000011.1, read as the reverse complement.
GTACCGGAACTGGCGCAGGTCGTGCCGCGTGGCGCGATGCAGGTTGTCTCTCAGCCAGCGCGACCTGGGCCCGCCCTTCTCGCCGGTCGTTGTCGCTGCGATGTTGTGGAACATCTCGCCGTCCAGTTCCCAGAACGTCGAGACATGCCCGCCGGCGAAGTCGAAGTTGCAGGCCTGATAGACGGTCCCGTTCAGACCGCAGCGCTCATCGGCGAACGACTGAATCCACCGCACCTTGGGCCAGGCGCGGCGAATGTATCGGATGGCGTAGCTGACGGCCCTGCTCTCGCTGTTGCGAGGCGCGAAGTCGTCTAGCCACATCCGGTTCAGCTCAAGATATTCGTCATTGCCGGTCGCCTCGACGACGCTGCCGGCCGAGGCCGGGTTCATGGCGTAACCGAACTGGAGCACCCCGTAGCAGTCGCCATCGATGAAGACACCGAGGTGGACATAGGCGTTGTTGACGATCTTGTGGCTGTAGTGGTGCCGCCGGATGATCGCATTGGCCCGATCGCGATGGATCTCGCGCACCTGGAACTCAGGCGAGCCAAAGCCAATGACGGGCGCGGCACCGAACAGGGCCAGCTGATCGATCAGATAGGCGGGAGCCGAGGCTTTGCGTTCTGACATGCGCCCTCCGGATGGGAAGGCGCTCGCGGGCGCTCGGTGAACCTGTTGTCCGTCTTACACCGCCCGCATTTTATGTCGAGGGGGCCACGGAACGTCTCACTGGCTAGCGCCAGGAGCTTCGCACACGCCCGGCAACGGAGCGCGGCGGCAGTCCGGTTGGAAACCGGAACAAAAGTAGAACTTTTCATTGCGGGTAAGCCTGTCGCACGGTTATGAACGACCCCTCTCGCGAGAGCGGGGCGGCGACCAGCCGGTTGGCCGATCGGTCCAGTCGTGCGGGGTCGTGCCCGCAGATCGGCGCGTTGCAGCGCGCCGATCCCGCCTCGGACGTGAGACGGAATGGGAGGAAAGAGACGATGAACGATGAACCCTACGGCCCACACCACCCCGGATCGAACGCGCTGCCCGTCAGCCCTGCTGAGAACGCGCGCATCCTAACCGGGATCATCGCCATGGGCCTGGGCCGCTTCCGCGTCATGTCGGAGCATGAGCATCGGCTGGAGTGGGAGCGGAAATACCGGAGCGGCAAATGACAACGCACAAGGGCATGGCCACCGCGAATGCGGTCTCAGCGGAGGATCTGGCTGTGATCGCCGATTGCTACCGCCGCATCCAGCGCATCCACTCGAACCTGAATCACGCCTCGCCGCAGCACATTCCCCTGATGGCGGCGACGGCCACCTTGCGAGCATGCTGGGCTGATCTAAGCGGGGCGACCATACTGGCGGGATGGTCCTATCCTGACAGCGGCGTGACACAGGACGGCCTGGCACCAGGCGCGGACCGCAGCGGGAAACCGCCCGAGAAAAGCTTCATGAAGCGGATCGGCACCGACGACTGGAAAACGGACAGCTGAAACGACAAAGCCCCCCGATGCGCGAGGCACCGAGGGGCTAAGGATCATCATGGGGAGGAACGGCGGGGCGCATATTGCCAGGCCACCCCGCGCACCGGCTGGCTCCGGGTCTGAAACAGCTTTCACCCGATCAGGTTCCTAGATCGACGAAAGAGCTGTTCCCACAATCGTCAAGAATACGCCGATAATCGACGTATCAAGGCTACCAACAGATTGGGTCCGCACAGTGTGAGCAATGGCTTCAGCCTTCGCCTGCTGCTCGGCGATGAGCGCCTTCATCTCGGCCTGCAGGCCTTCGATACCCTTCCATATCTCAGCACGGCGCGCAGTTTCTTCCGCCTTATGGGCCTCGATGACGCGCTCGATGTGATCGAGGCGAGAGTTCACATCCTTCGGATCGTAACTACTTGCCGTGCCCGCAAGCACGTCCCCACCAGAAACAATAAAAGCACCTGCTTCTGCTACTATCGAATGTGAGCGCGGTCGGAACAGCCGATAGATTTCATCAAACCAGTCCAGTACCCCCTTGAACGGCTTTACAGAAAACTCTGCAGCAGTCTGGAATAGCTGCCGAAGCACCATGCCTAGTCCGACAATCTGCAGTGCAGCGCCGATGTATTCGAGCGACTTGCCGTCGGGCGCTAGTTTGCGCGTTAATAAGAGAAGAACCCCCAGTGCCAAAGTCCACAGCCAGACGCGCCAGGGTCGGCGTAACGCCTTTCCAAGCCCTTTGGCTATGCGAATGATGACGGTGACTTTTGAATGTTGCACATAGCCCCCAGCAACTTGCCCTTAGTCAGCCGTATGGACACTAAGTGCAGGGACTTGGCAAACGGGTCGGGGCTGGACCAGACTCATAGGAACGCTACCTCATAGGCGCCTCCCACGCCGCCTGCTGCTGGCGATACCAGTCCTGCCATCCGATCAGCTGGTCGCGCCAGGCGTAGCATTGGCCGTAGTTGTCGATGACGGTCCCGGCGACGGCAGAGAGCGCAACGCCTGAGGGGGCGTCATCAGGTTGCCCGGTGCCGTCGGGAAGGGCTGGCGCGGCACCGACGGCGGCGGCGTCATGCAGGCGGACAAAGCCGTAAGGCACAGGATAGGCGCGATCGATCTCAGGCGGGACATAGACGGGGATCCTTTCGGTAATAGTGCGATAGACGGTTCGGGTCTGGGCCTGCCGTTGATCGACCGTGGCGCTGACGTCCTGCGTGATCTGGGCCGCGCCCTGGGTGCGATCGACCACGATCCGCGCGGCGCGCAGGTCGGATTTCGCGACCTTCAGCGCGGCCTCGGCCGCCATCCAGTCCCTGACCTTCCAGGTGCCGCCGGTGCCGAGCGCGATGCCGATCGCCAGGACCAAGGCATAGCCCTTCCACCCGGCGACGGCGGACAAGAGACGGCTCATATCAGCGCCCTGCCGATGATCCAGATCAGGCCCGCGACCAGACCGATCACCAGGGCGAAACCTGCGCCGGCGAAGCCGAGGCCTCCGACCATTGCCGCGCCGGGATCGCCGTCAGCCAGTCGATTGAACAGGACCAGCAGAGCGCAGGCCAGGGCGATGGTCGCCAGGATGCCCCAAGCGACGCCCCAGTTCAGGACAGCGAGGAAAGGCAGGGCCGCGACGATCAGGAACAGGATGACGATGACGGCATAGAACAGGGCGTTCTGCAGGCGATAAGGCATGACGGGGCTCCGATTGAAAGGGTTTGCGAACCGCGCTCAGGCGGCGAGTTCGAAGTGAGGGCTGTCGGTTTCGCCGCGCTCGCGGGGCTTGCCGTCACGGTCCCAGTCGGCACCCCAGCGCAGGCCGATCCCCAGTTCCCGCGCGGCCTGGAACATGGCCTTTGCGATCGCATCGAACTTCGGGAAGCGGGTCGGACCCTCCCAGTCGACTGGGTAGGGGGCGAGATCCACCGCATGACCATAGCCGTCGGCCTTGACGAAGTGATTGGAGATCAGCGTCCAGGTGACCTTGCCTTCGGACGGCTTGGCCAGGCTGACATCCACCCCGGCCCTGGCCAGTTCCTGCCGCGTCCGACCCTGACCATACAGCTGCCGTTGACGCTGGGGTGTCCGCACGCCTTCCAGCACGAGGAAGTCTTGGGGGCTGATCTCGATCGCGCGCTCGACGACGCGAACCAGCTGGGGATGCACCCCCTTCAAACGCGCGCGGGACTGCGCACCCAGGGCGTAGGGCATGGTGTCTCTCCAATGTCACGAAGCGGCACGGGACGTGCCAGAAAGTGGCGCGGGGCGCGCCGGATTGTGTCGCCTTGACGCGAACGGCGTTCGCGGGTTCTCTGCTGGCGACCGTCTTACGCGAGACAGTCAGGCGGCTCGGCACCCTCCAGACCCACCAGTCGGAACGCCGGGCCGCTCTTCGTTCAGGAGGCGGCTATGCCCTGGTCAGACCTGCCCGACCCGATGCCGCCACCGATGACGACGCGTCAGTGGCTGAATGCCGTCCTGTCGCGGGTCGCCATCGTCTTCGTGGCCCTGATCATCCTGGGTATCTGCGCGACCAGCTGGTTTCCGGTCAGCGCGGTCGAGGGGCGCTAGCCCCAGGGATTGAGGTTCAGGACATCGAGGCCGAGTGCGTCAGAGGCGTCGATTGCAGCGTCCAGCACGTCTGTTTCAGCGCGCACGGCCATGATGGCAGCCTGACAGGCCAAACGCCCCTCTTCGCCATACACACCCAAGGCCGCATTCGTCTGTTTCCAGGACGGCCATACAGCCAGTAGCGCAGCGGTAGCATGCTGGCGCATCTCGGATTTGGCGGCGGCGCGCTGTTCCTCGATGGATCGTGGGTCTGCGATGTACTCTCTGGTGCCGTCGGCATGGACGATGGTGGTCCCTGGCATGTCAGAAGTCCGTCACGATGTATTGACTGACGACGTCGATGGCGACGCCGAGGCTGACCGCGCTGCCAGCGCAGGCGATTTGAGGCATCAGAAGGGCCGTGCTGGCGGGCAGGTCCGCAGTGATCAGGCCTTCGTCATAGTCGCCCGTATTCAGACGCTCGACCCGCCATGCCATCGTGGTGGCACCAGGGGGGCAGAATAGCCGCAGCTCGTAGAGATCGATCGACGCCGTGCTTGATGGGAAGGTCGTCGCGTTCAGGGTCTTGTGGACCGTGTAGCCCGAGCCGCTGCTGACCGCGTGAACGATCTGGAAGCCGCCTGCTGTCGAGAGGTACGCCCCGACGCCGCCCGCCGCGCCGTTCAGCATGAAGGTGCTGGTCAGCGCATTTGTCCCGGTCTGTAAACCAGCCCAATATCCAGCGCTGCCAGAGGACGGCAGGCCCGAAATGCCGAACCGAGCGATGTATTCAAAGCCGTTCAGCAGAGCGAACTGAGACAGGCCGTGGCGCGTCCCCGCCGACGTTGCAGCGCCTTGGGCGAACCCCAGACGACGGGTGCTGTTAAAGATGCGCCCCGCACCCGCCGAGGCCGCGACGTTGCGGGCCGTAACGGTGCCCTGAGTCGTATGCCCGAAATTCCACAGCATGATGCCAGGGGTGGCGTTGTTGAATCCAGTCGTGCTGTTCCCGCCAGCGGACCAGAAGCCGATCTTGTTGGCTCCGATGAACTCCTGAATGGAGGTGTCAATGCCAGACGGACCTACCCAGCCAGGACGACGCCGGTCTGCCTTATCGATGGCATAGAGCTTGATGCCGCTGGCCGGAGCTGATGGGGCCACTGCATTGTCGGCCAGTACCAGGGGGTCTGATGACCCGCCCCCGCCGCCGCCCGCCTCGAAAGCGTCCGTGCCCGCCGGGTTCTCCAGCTTCGGTCCAGCGTACAGCATCAGGCGATCACGATGACGCGGTACTGGGCGGCGCCGGGCGCGGCGGCGAATGTCAGGGTGATGGTGTTCACCGTGGTCGCGCCCCAGTCGACCAGGATTTCTTCATAGGAGCCGCTGTTGCGCCGCACGACCACCTGCACGTCGCGGGTGGTCAGGTTGTGGGTCACGGTGATCGCGGTGTTGGACCCGTCACCAATGTCGGTCGCATAGCGACGCGCCCTGCCGGAATAGTTGGCCAGCTTCAGCGGCGTGACGAACCGCACATCATCCGTGCCCGTGTCCGCCTCGGCCTGCGTGGCGATCTCCGCGATGCCTGCCGAGGTTTCGGACGCCGCGCCGGCACCGGCGTTGAAGCTGGTGAAGACGACCGACGTGGTGCCGACCACGGGGCTGGCTGTCGTCTGCCGCCAGGTCGTGCCCGCGTTCGTGGTGCCCGACACGACCGGGACCGTGGCGCTGTTGAACTCAGCCGAGACGTTCATGTCCGACGCACGGGTCGCAGCAACCGCCGCGCCATTCCAGACATAGATCCCGTTCTCGGCACCCGCCGTCTGGTTCTTGGCCAGGAAGCGATCATTCGCGACCATGGTGACGCCATCGATCGAGGCACCGGGCGAGGCGAGGTTGATGTTGGCCGTCGAGGCGGCGCGGACATCGTCCTTCCAGGCCAGACCCTCCAGCGCCGCGCCTAGCTGTTCGAACGTCAGCGGCTGGCCGTTGGCCGTGGCCTGCGGCAGGCCGGTGATCTTCGCGCCACCGGCGAAGTCCAGGTCGGAGAGAACGGGCTTACCCATGGTCGTGTCCTTTCGGGATCAGATGCAGTGGGCCGTGCCGGATTGAGGCGCGGCGAAATAGATGCGGAGCTGATTGGTGCTCTGGTGAACCGGGTTCGCCCCGACCTCGACGCCGCCGGGCGACAGGACGGTGACCGAGGGCCTAAAGCCGAGGTTGTGATTCACAATCCATTCAGCGGAAGGGCTGGACTGGATATGCTCGAACGCCTCACCGCCCGCCGGCCCCCGACCGCCCTGCGGCCCCACGACCGTGATTACCGTCGGCAGCGGCGCATCCGGACTCAGCGGCGGCAGGGCCCGATCCGGCGTCGCCCATTGCAGGACCAGGAGCGGCGGGGCCGGGGCCCATTGCAGGATGATCGGGTCAGCCATCTTCGGTGACCCGTTCAATCACCTCGATCGTCTCGGTCGCGGTCGCGATTACGTCGCCAGCGATCTCTATGCGGGCATCGGTCTTGTAGGTTCCCACCGCCAGGTCCTCGGTCGCCGAGGCCGCCAGGGTGCAGACGAAGGCAGGCGGGGAAGTCAGGTCCGCCGGATCGCTGTTCGTCACATAGACACAGACGAACTCGGCGGCGGCCGGGGCCTCATCTCCGGGCGCCGCGTTGCTCGCCGCCCTTTTCAGCACCATCCGGCAGCTGGCCGCAGAGGCGTCGCCCGACCGGATCAGCAACAGACGGCGATAGGTGGTGCCGCGTTTGATCTTGACCTGTTCGACCATCATTGGCGCGCCTCGACACTAAAGGAGTTTGATCCAGCGCTGGCGCTAATCCGACCGATCCAGGGGGTGGCGAAAGCGGCGACGACGAGCGGGATGCATCCGATCGACATCAGCCCCATCCAGCCGAGGAAATGGATGCGGAGCGGTGCCACAGTCTCGGGCCAGTCCATCCAGGCCAGGACAGCGATGATAACCGCGCCGAAGACGCAGGCGGTCAGCAGGGCGCAGGCCAGGGCGATGACCGCTCCCGACGCGGGGCGCTGGACCGAGGCGTTGTCCGGCGACCCTTCACCCGTCACGGCTGCGGCGGCCGTTTCCAGCGCGGCATTCGCTTCACTCATGGTCCGTCCCTCCGGTCTTCGTCACCGTGATGTCCCCATCCGCCAGTTCGATCACCGCCGTCGAAAGCGAGCCGCCGGGTCGGGTCGATGCTGGATCGCGGAGTTGCCGCATCAGGCTGTCGAGTTTCTGCTCCAGCTGACGCGCGGCCTGTCGCAAGGCCTCACCCTCCTGCCGGCACTGTTCGTTCTCGCGCTTCAGGTCCTCGATTTCCGCTTCAAGGCGCTCCTGGTTCGCTCGCAGATCACCGATGACGCCCTGAGCCGCGGCATTCATCGCGACCTGGAATGCCGCCGCTGCCGTGACCAGATCGGCACCGTCTTTCGTCTTGGACGGTGCGGCGGCTCTCTTGGCGAGATAGATCTCCGCGAGTTTCAGGGCCGCCGCGCCCAAGACCCCGCCACCACTGAGCAGTGCGGTCACTTCCAATGTCTGACCGGGCATGCTCACTCCAAGGGCTACAGGTCGGCGGGGGCGATCAGGCCGGATCGGCTTCGGGCGCAGGCCCGGGCAGGTCAGCGGCGGTCTGGAAGAAGGCGAAACGGGCCTCTACGTCCGGCGCGGGTGCCAGCGGGTTCTCCACCCCCGGTTCGGTGATCTCGGCGAGCGTCCAGGCCTGAATGGCCCAGCGCCGCTCGGCTTGACCCTCTAGGGCCGCAATGGCCGACGCCTGTGCCGCTTCGCCCAATGCCAGCAGGGCACCATCCCGATCCGGCAGATCGGCCAACTGCCTCACGGCGGCGTACATGCGCTCCACGCCTGATGTCAGGGCCTCAAACAGGGGCATCGACAGCAGGCTTTCGAACGCCTCTCGATAGTCTTCGGGAAACGCACTCAGCCCCACGCGGGCCACATAGTTGCGGACGGCGTTATGCGCTGCGACCGGTCCATCGTTCGGGAACATGGTCTGTCCTCAGAGCTTGGGGGTGATGGCGATATAGAGGGTGGCGTCCAGCGCCAGGTTCAGATCGGGCGAACCGATCTCCCGCTTGATCTCGACCTTGTAGCGGACCGATCCGGTCCGGACTGTCGATTTGCTGATCGCGGGGAACAGCACATCGACTGTATAGCCGCCCGGCACCCCCAGCCCGGTGCTGGTGAAGGCGAAGGACTCCTCCAGAACCACCTGCGAAACCGTCGCGCCGGTGATATCGCATTCGGAGATCCGCACGGTCCCCACCACGACATCGGTCGAACCGGCGACCCGGCCGCCGCTATCCCGCTCAAAGGTGACATTGATCCGGGAGGGCACCTGCCCCGACACATCAGCGACGGCCACTTGAGTGTAGCTGGTCGAGATCGAGGTCGAGAACGGGACAATCGTTGCCTTCACGCCTGCTGTTGGGCCGGTCACACCGGTATCGGGGATGGCCTGCTGTTGGCCGGTCGTGGTGTTCAGATAGACGAAGCCCGCCGTCCGACCAGCCGCGATTGCCGCCGCGTCATTCGCATAGCTCGGGATGCCAAGGGTGGTCAGCGGCCCCTGACCGGCGACCAGAGCGGCAACGCCAAATGACGTCACCAGCACCGGATCGCTCGGCGCGACGTCTCCGCCGCCGGTGCTGACGAAACTCGGTGTCCCGGCCAGCATGTATCGGAAGGCGCTGCGGTTGTCCGACCGATCAACGGATTTTGAGGCGTAGTAATAGACGACGCCAGCCTGGACATTGGTGTCCGTGAAGGTCGATCCCTCGACACGCGCAGCATACAGGTCGCCTTCCGTATGGGCGGCGCCGGTAATGTTGCGGTAGATGCGAAGGTGCGAGAAATCTGCGTCGGTCGGGTTCGTCCAGCTCAGCACCACACGTCGCGCCAGAGGCGTGATGACGGGGGCTGACACCACGCCAGGGGCCGTCGTATCGCCCCCCGCCGCCTCGCTGGCCGACCACGCCGACCAATCCGACGGACGGACCCCGTCCCGGTTCACAGCCTTCACGCGATAGCGGTAAGTCCGCCCCGTCGCGATCCGAAAGTTCTTGATCGCCGCCGTCGGCATGCTCTCGACCCACGGCGCAACGCCGTCGTCGATTTCGACGTCATAGGCCGAGGCCGTCGCGACCGCCGTCCATGTGCCCGATAGAGTGCTGACCTCGGTCCCGTCGCCCGCGATGGCCGTGCTGATGGCGATCGTCGGCGTCCCCGACACGGACGGCAAGGGATCGCCCGGCGCGATGACGATGTCGCCCGCCGTCACCGGCAGCCAGGCCGTCGGGGTCACCGCCCGCGTGGGGTCCGTGATCGGAGTCAGGCGGAACTCCAGATCGGTGCCGGCACGAACGCCGTTCGTCACATCCTTGGTCAGGGCCGTGACGTCATCGATCCGAGTGGGAGCCGCGACGCCACCGCCCTCTTCACGGACCTCGACCAGAATGGCGCGCACCGCCGGGTCCGGCGTAGCCCAGGCCACGCGCAGGCCCGGCAGTTCCGAACCTTCGCCCAGCTGGATGGCCACGCCTGATACACCCGAGAGGGCCAGGGCCGCCACGACGGGAGGGGCCGGGGGCGGGTCGGAGGCATCGGACACCGGATCGGGCACGCCATACACCGACGATGCGATCTCGCGCAGCGTCAGCGCCATGCGCCACTTTTCGTTCTGGCCCCAGCGATCGATCCGGTACCGCACCGTCGCGCCGCCGTGGTAGCGGTCGCTCTGCCAGGCGATCCAGTCCCCCTCTTCCAGGGGCGAATAATCCGGCGGCAGGACGATGGCGGCGCGGCGTTCCAGCCGCGACAGCCGCCGCGCGATCTCGGCATTGCGGTCCGCCTGCGCCCCTTCGTTCACGAAGGGCAGGGACAGAGGCAGTTCGCGCGGCCCGCCATCGGCCAGGATGTCACTGATCGACCGCCGCACGGGCCCTGCGTGGTCTTTCCAGCCTTGGGCCGGTTCGACATAGCTGGGCACGACCGTATTGCGCCGCCCCTCGCTGCCGTCGGGCAGGAAACGCGAAAAGCTGACCGGCTCGCCCAGCACCAGGTCCGCATCGGTGATCGTATAGATCGGGCTCTTGGCCTGACCCGGCTCGACCTGAATGCCGCCCTCGCGCTGGACGATGTCGCCGGCCATGGCGGCGGCGAACATTTCCTCGACCTGGATGAACTCGTCTGCGGCACGCACAACGGCGCTCGCGGCATATCGCATCTTGCCCGACACGATCTCGGCACAGAGATTGGCCGAGGCGATCACGCGCGAGGGCGGGGCTTCTTCCGCCGTCAGGCCACGCCCGATCAGCAGATAGGCCGGGTCGCCGTGGTGGCCCTCGGCATAGATGCCGCGATTGTAGGCATAGCGCAGAAGCTCGGCGTTCTCGCTGAAAGTATGGCTGGCCCGGTTCTCCCAGGTCTGCGGCGAGGCTCCCGCATAGCCGAGCGCCGGATCGAACCGGGGGTCGTAGACCTTCAGCCCGCGCAGCACCCAGCGGAACTGGGGATGACCCTGCGTCCAGACCTTGTCGTCGATGTCCGTGGTGACCCAGATATGGGTGACACTGCACAGTCGATCAGTTGCGACCCAGCCGCCGCCCGAGACAGCGTAGGAGGGCGGGGCATAGCCGGTGGCGGTAGCGTTCCGAAAATCGAGGGTCAGCTTGTTGGAGAATGCCGACTGCGCCCCATTGCCCGCCCAGGCATAGTAGACGTCGCCGACATAGAATCCCTCGATCGCATCGATGGCGTGATCGCAGAGCGCAATGCAGCGCGTGACCTTGTCGGTGCCGTACTGACCGCCGTGATTGAAGGCGTCGATCAGAGAACCACCCGTGCAGACGCGGCCCAACAGCGCCTCGCGGGGCACCTCGCCGACCGACATATTCGTGACGCTGGCCTGCCGGTCCTGACCGGCATCCTTGCGCTTGCCCAGCCCGGCGACCTGGGCGATGCCGGCCGCAATCAGGCTGCCGTTGCCGGTGATGAAACCGACAGCGGCTTTGACCGTGCCAATGATCCCGTCCTTGCCACCGGCAGCCGGGAAGATCCACTTCGCGACCTTGGACATCAGCCGCTTGTCCAGGCGTCGCAGAGGGCGGACCGTGGCAGGCGGTACAGCCCACGCTCGTCCAGTCCCGCGATGGTTTCGCCCTCTATCAAGACCAGCGCACCGTCCTGCGTCATGCCGATGTCGCCACGCTGGGCCATCGTGGCGGCAATCGCGGTCATGACCGAACCGACGGCCTTCGCCAGTCCGCCCCGCCGACGCAGCACACGGGCCGCGCCCAGCTCCGAAGACCAGGTTGCGCCCAAGGCCTTGACCGGGTCATAGCCGGTCACGAAGGCGTGCCCTGCGCTGACGAAGCGGGCGCAGTCGTGGACTTTCGGACCCCGGCCATAGCCGAAGGTCCAGTCCGCTCTGTCATCGAGGAAATCGGCCAGAGCCTCGGGACGGCGCATCAGAACTGCTCCCTCATGATGCCACCGCCGCCACCGTAGCCGCTGCCGGTGTAGCCGCTGGTGCTCGACCCGGCGGACGTCCCGCCCAGGGCTGTCCCGGCACGTTCGGGCGGCTTTCCGCCCCAATAGATCGTCTTCTCGCCCGCGAAACCGACGCGGCGAAAACCCCCGTCCGTCGCCGAGATCAGCCGCTGATCGGCGTCGGAGCGCATGCGTTCCGAACGCCGTCCAAGGCCTCGCGCGGCACCCTCGACACCGATCTTGATGATCGAGGTCCCTGCCGGCGTTTCCTCGATCGGAGCCGAATCCACGCGCCCCCGTCGATGGACGGACGCCTGCAGCAACTGTGTGCCCGCTCCGTTGAACAGCAGCCGCCAGATGATCACCGGCACGCCGCGCAGCGACATCAGATCCAGTTCGGCAGCAACGTCGGGATCGACGCCCGACAGTTCCAGCAGCGCGACCTCTTCCGCACCGCCCAGTGTGCCCGACGACGTCTTGACGATGCCGCGATCGCCCAGCCCCACGAAATCGTATGCGCCGATCGACAGATTGCCGTACCCGCCCCAGAAACCGACGGCATCGCCGGGGATGGCGAACCAGACGGCCCCGGTGACCAGGGCGTTGCCCGCCCGGAGCGCGGCAAGCGCCTCCTCGCTGTATGCGCGCATCGCGGCCTCCCGGCTTTAGGGTCGGAGATCCTGCAGGCCGGAGATCGTCCCGCTGACGCGGAGCATCCGACCCTTTTCGCCGATCTGGCTTTCGCCGGTGTCCAGCCGCATCACGCAACAGGGTCGCGCCAGATCTGCGACCGCGCCGCCGGGTACCAGCGACGGCAGTGGCGGCTCGACGCTGACGCTGACGACGCCACCGGCGCTGATGTCCGCCGCCTCGACGACGCGGCACAGCGCTCTTCGCGCGGTTCCGGCCCCAGCGATATCCGCACCCGTCCAGCGCCACATGACATAGTCGCCGATACGCAGACGTTGTGACGCCGGCAGGCCGGTCAGGGTCACGACGTCTCGCGTGGCATTGACCGACCAGGACAGGGCGGAGCCATCAAAGGCCCCGCCGCCCGCACGCGTGAAGCCCGCAAAGCCGTTCGGCGCGAACAGCGGATAGGGACGGCCATAGTCAAAGCCGAAGAACGCCCGTTGCTGGCCGCGCAGCGAGGCCACGAACCCGCGCCAGGCCTCAGACCCTTCGCGGGACAGGGACCCGCTCAGAGTCCAGCGCCCGCGCCACAGCGGGAAACCCGCCGTTACGCCGGACACCCTGCCGCCGGCGGTCGGAGACAGATAGTCCACCCGTTCGATCTCGAAATGCTCGGATGCTGGGCCCAGCACCCCGCCGGGCGGCTGGATGGGTACGGTGATCGCCAAGGTCAGCCCCTATCAGAGTGAGCGACGGGACAAGGCCTCGCGCATCAGTGCCGGAACCTGCTGACGCAGGCTCTCCCCCAGTTCGTCGATCTTGCGATCCAGCGCCTCGACCTCGCGCGGTCCGGCCCCTTCGGCATGGATGACCGGGGCCCAGGTGAACGACATCGGTGGAGCCGATGCGGCGCTGGCCGTGGCCAGCTGCATCGACCGCCCATGCTCCAGCACGCGCGAGCCACGCGGCAAATCGATCAGTTCCTTGCCGGCCTCCCCGACCCAAGTCAGGCCCCCGCGCCAGAAGTCGGTGCCGGCGGCGTTGCGCCCGATGCCCTGACCGCCGAACAGCGAAGACCCGAGCTGCGACAGGACGCTGCCGAAGCCGCCGCCTCCGCCACCGCCGCCATTGAAGATCGATGACCAGTCCACATCCATCAGACTGTCGATCAGCTTGTCGAGCCACCGGTCGGTCGCGTCTTCCAGCTGGTTGGCGATCGCGTCCGCCCAGCCGCTCTGCCGCACGTCGTCAACGAAGCCCCTGATCCACTGACGACGCACGCCCTCGGCCTCGGCCGCCAGTTCCTCATTGATCTCGCGGCGGGCGCGCACGTCGCCCTGGCCACGATCCATTTTCTCGCGATCCTCGATCTCCCGCGCCCGGCGCTCGACGCGAGCTTCGCGCTCAAGGATCGCCGCCTCTTCCGTTCGACCCGCCAACTGCGCCAGCCGCAAACGCCGTTCGTCGTCCGACGACTTGACGATCCGGTCCATCAGTTCGGCCCGGCGGGTCGTGACGCTGGCCAGTTCGATCTCCGCCGCCAGCGTCGCGAGCGAATGGCCCATGCCGAGGTTCTGATAGGTCTCGATCGAGGCCGTCAGCCGTTCTTTGTCTTCCAGTGCCTGGACGGTCGCCAGATCGCCCCGCTCCCGTGCATCCTCTAGTTCCAGGCTTCGCGTCAGGGCATCAAGCCCGCGCTGGTCCCTTTCCTCTCGCGCGGCGGTCAGGCGATCCTGCTCTTCCAGGGCCTGCGTTCGCGCTTTTTCGGCCTCCATCCCGTCGTCGATCAGCTGCCGCTGACGAGCCAAAACCGCGTTCGCGTCTTCCAGCCCCCGGATGTATTCGACGTTGCCGGAAGCCCGCGCAACTTCCAGATCGAGCATGAAATCGCGGTCTTCCTCGCGACGCTCCCTTTGCAGCCGCTCGCGCGCCTCCCGCTCAGCTGAGCGATCTGGCGCTCGTCGCCGGGGCGGTTTGTCCTTGCGATCCTCTTCAAGCTGCGCCGCCTGATTCTCAGCAGCACCGTCGCCGCGACCGGACTCCAGCAGCTCATCAATGCCACGGGCCAGCACCAGACGTCGGAGTGTGCGTTCATCCTGCTGACGCAGCCCAATATTCGCCCCGGCACCGGAGTTCCGCTGGAGCCGCTGCTCCAAAGTCGCGATCTGCTCGTCGCGGGTCTGATAAAGGGCCTTTCCGATCCAGTCCCAGGCGTTCGACGCCGCACGCGCGACGCCATCCCAGGCGCTTTCGATTTCCCCGACGCGGGAAGCATGGCCGCTGACCGCGCCGTCCAGCGCTTCGATCAGCAGCTTTTGCGCGCCCAGCTGATCGCCCTGCTTCATCAGGCTGTCGATGGTGTCCAGCGTCGCCTGATCCATCAGACCGAACGACCGCGTCATGTCTCGCGCGGATTTGTCGGGCGCGACCATGGCTTTCGCCAGGTCCTGCGTCGCGGCCTCGGCATCCTGACCCGTGAAGGACGCATAGTCCTTCGTCATGGCGATCAGATCACCCAGCACCTCCCCGCCGATCCGACCAGTCGACAGATAGGCCGCTGCGATCTCGCGGGCGGACCGAACGGATATCCCCGAAGCCTCCGCCGAGGCCTGGGCGAAGGCTTCGACCTCGGCGGCCTGAAGCCCTGCCGTCCTGCCCAGGCCACTCGTGACCCGTTCAAGGCGCAGCGCCTGCCCCTCGGCATCTTGCCACGCCGCGAAAGCCGCGATGCCCGCACCGGCGGCGATGCCAAGGGCGCCGCCCAGCAGCAACATGGAAGCCCGCGCCTTGAACCCGCTCGTGGCGAGCGCGTCCATGATCTGTGGCCCCTGTTGCAGGGCGATCATGGCGGGGTTCATCCCCATGCCGGCTGTCACGACGACATCCGCTGCCTGGCGACCGAGGTTGAGGCGGCTCGCCACCTGCAGTCGCGTGAGGCCGCGACTGTTGCGGTCGATCGCGAGGGCGGATTCGTCAAACCGCTGACGCGCCATCAACTGTGCCTGCGCCAACTCCTTCGTACTGATCTGGCCCGCAGCCGCCAGGCGATTGTATTCGGCCAGTTCGTCGTTCAGGCGGTCCTGAGCCGAGCCGAGCGGATCGATGATCGCACGCAGCGCCCGCGCACGCTTTTCGACATCATCCATGGCATCGGCCTGCGCCATGAAGACCGCCGCCGACTCGCGGGCGGACGGAGCGTCCGAACGGCTGACGCCCAGCGCCGCATTGTACCGCCCCTGCGTGGCCTCGGCGCGCTCGGCTTCCCTCGCGGCCACGGCCAGGCGTCGATAGCGTTGCTCCTGACGTTCCGCTGCAGACGAGGCAGCATTGGCTCCCGCCTCCGCCTGCGCATAGCTGGCGCGATAGGCCGAAGCGACCTCATTGGCATCGCGAATGACCTCGGCCTTGCCCTCGGACTTCAGACGATAGGCGATCTGGCGAACGGTCATTCCTCGCTCCTGCGTCTAAGGCCCATGGAGGCCAGGGCGTCGGCCTCCGGAAGCGCCAGGGCGAACAGGGCCCCGCCCATCGCCGTCATCGGTCCGCCCAGCGCCGCCAGACTGATCACGGCATTGAAGTCCAGCCCCAACGGGCCCGTCGCGGCCATCCTAAGCTGGCCCGTGCAGCCCTCGATCGCCGACCAGATCCGTTGTCCGTCGTCCGTCAAAGGCGCATTCAGTCGGTAGGGGCACTCCGCGCAGTCCGGCGGGCAGGCTTCGCAGAATCGGGGCCCGTCGCCGAAGTGCCACTCGGTGAGGGCGCTGATCCTTTTTTTTCCGCCAACAATCCCATCAGAGGGTCAACGTACTGATCGGCGAAGGCGTCATAGACGTCGGGACGTTGCGACAGCAGCAGCGTGAGGTTCTCGCGGGTCAGCGGCGCCGGCTCGCCGTCGGCATCGCCGACGCCCTCCCATCCGGTGACGCCCCAGATCGCGGCACCGAGGACGAAGGCGAACTCGGGATCGGTCTGGGTGACGTCGAGATTGGCCAGGCGCGACCCACGGCGAGCGGCATTGAGCGCCTCGGTCGGTCCATACCGGACATAGAAGCGGATGCCGTCGCCAACGACGATCCATGCGGGCTCGGGAGCGGGGGTGAGCTGGAACATCAGGCGACAGCGTAGCTGGCGACGTCGTTGTCCAGCACGAAGGTGCTGACGCGACCGGTGACGGGGTCCTGCGCGGCCTGGCACTGATAGTCGGCCTGCACGGCACCGGGCCCGCTGATCGGACGCTTGGCGCGCGGCAGATAGACGGCATGCAGCGTCTGGCGCAGCGAGAAGATGCTGGACGGAATCGACCAGGCGAAGGTCAGTTCGGTCGGCTGGCCATTCTCGCCCAGCGCCTGCATTTCGGTGCTGCTGTAGCGCAGGCCGATAGCGACGTTGCAGCCGACCATGCCTTCATCGACGCCGCCGACCCGACCATCGCCGCGACCGACTGTGGGGACCGGGTCCAGCCCATTGGTCAGGTTGGTCTGTCCGCTGACCAGATCCGCGCCGAAGGGCACACCGTCGCGGCGCGCGAGGCCGGAGAAGCTGGAGAACTTGCGCACAGCCAGCTTGGTCGGCGTGCCCGCCGCCGTCCCGGCGGATGCCGGCAGTTCGCCCTGGGCGATCAGGCCGATGGTGGCGTTCAGATTGCCGCTGCGCTGAAGCGGGATGCCGAGGGTATTGGCCTTCACCCCATAGTTCATCGAATAGCTGGGCACCTCCGGATGCCCGATCTCTATGGCGAGTGACGGCAATGTCAGCGCCCCGGCGCTCCATTCATGGCGATAGCCGCCCGATGCAGCGCCGCCGGTCAGGGTTGCGCCGGAAGGAGTCACCGCGACGGCGGACGCGGCCAGGGCATAGCTGTTGCCCGTGGTGCCGAGGGCCTTGTGCGCGATCCGGATGGTCGTGCCGTTGACGTCGGCCCAGAACAGCGCCGCCGTGACGGCCGGGACGGCGCTGCCGTTGAAGGCACGAACGGCGTTCGCGATCGTCGCCCCAAGGGTCGCGCCAATCTTGATCTGATTGGCCGTCGGGGTGCCCGTCACGAAGGTGAAGGCCTGTCCGGCGAGAGTGACGGTGGAGTTGTTGGCGGGCTGGGCGCTGAAGGCCAAGGAACCCGTCGCGGCCAGACCGGGCGTTGTGGTCGGAGGCCCCATCAACGCCGTCAGCCACAGGCCGATGTTGCGCGCGCACAGAGGCACGGCGGCATCGCCGACGTCGTTGGCTTCGCCTCGGCCCGGCTCCTGGGGCATGCGCCCGAAGCCCAGCACGTCGCTCTCGATCAGTCCCTGTTCCTCGCCGAGGTTGGAGCTGACGAAGGGCATGCCGAAAAAGCCCGACGTCGGGGGGAT
Source organism: Brevundimonas sp. (assembly GCF_016463295.1). GTDB lineage: Bacteria > Pseudomonadota > Alphaproteobacteria > Caulobacterales > Caulobacteraceae > Brevundimonas. The sequence goes on along the minus strand of NZ_JAEMRO010000011.1, from coordinate 24,424 downwards.
GCCATAGGAAGGCTCGAAGGCAATCGCCATCAGGGCGTTGGCACCGCGTGCGCGAGACATGATCGTTCTCCGTTGAAGGGCAGGCCGTACAGGTTCGAAGGGTCCCGAGGGGCCAACGACCAGGACAGAGGCAGGTGGATGCTGATCAGATCAGCGGGTTCGAGGTGACGTAGACGGCGACGACGTCCAGCGCGGCCCAGCGCACCGGCTGGGTGTGCGTCGGATTGATGTCGTCGGTGTCCGGCGCGGTCGGCTCCAGCCAGTCGCAAAGACCGCCCAGCGTCCTGTCCAGTTCGATGCGAAGGCCGATGGCGGACAGCATGGTGTCCAGGACCTCCGAGCGCGCCTCGGTCGCGGCAGGCGCGACCACTTCAAGACGGACGGCGTGATTGTAGGTGTAGAGCAGCGGCGAAAAGGACAGTTCCGGCTCGCCCGGATCGCCGTCCCGGACGATCACCAGTCCCCCGGCCTCCGGACGATCCGGTGTGTCGATGTTCCGCCTCACGGTCGCATAGGGAAGCGCAGCCTCGACCATAGCCACCACGGCCAGGATGACGCGCTCGCGAAGACTGGCCATCCTATCTCCAGTTCTTGCTGAGCAGCCCCGGGTGACGGGCCTCAGCGGCCAGCGCTAAGGCGTTCAGGTCCAGGCGTTTGGATACCCTGACCCTCGGCACCAGGATGAACATCACGACCGCGCTCATTTCCTTGCGGCGCTTGATCTCGCTGGCCGAGGCGTTCCGCCACCGCCCTGTCGCCTTGCGGATGCGCAGCCCCTTCAAAACTAGAAACGCCACGCCGTTGCGCCGAATGCTCGGAGTGGAAAAGCCGCGATCCGATGGGCTGATGAACTGCAAGGGCCGCCCAAACCGCGCCTCGACCTCTGCTGGCGTCAGCGCATTGCCTTGACGTTTGCGCGGCACGTCCTGCGTCGGAATGGCGAGAAAGCGGCCCCCGTTGCGGGCAACGATCGTGGCACCGCGAGCGTAGGAGTCCAGAATGCGCGGAGCCTTCGTCCAGACGAGACCCGCCGCATCGACGCTGGTCTGCCCTGACGGGTAGACGCGGGACCGGATGGTCCGGGCCAGCCGCGGCCCTAGTTTCGCAGCCTCGATCTGATCCCGCCAATCCGCCTTCAGCGCCTCGGCACCTTCGGCGATCGCACCCGTCACGAACCGCGCTATGTCGTCCTCGGTCCCCTTGACCAGGCCGTCCAGGTCCGACGATCCCGACACCGAATGGCGCATCTCAGCCCGAGATCTCTTCGACTGGGCACAGCCACGCCCCGTTCCGGTTCAGCTGGGCATCGGACGTGATGCGGAAACGTCGTCCTGTGTCGATCAGATGCACCGTGTCATTGATCGCGGGCGTCGCAATATTCGACCTCCGAACCTTGAGCATCAACGCCCCCATGATCAGGCGCGACCCGTCCCCGAAACCGGCGACCTCATCCTCTTCGGCGAAGCGGACCGGAACCGGCTCGGCATAGCCGCTCCACTCGGCAGGCTCGCCGAGGCGCGCGAACACAGCCGCCTGCTGCCGATCGCGCACCCCGGCGAAACCCATGGCTCAAACCCCGTCCAGGGTCAGGATCAGGCCCGGAGTATCGGCCTCGCCCGCCTTCGCGGCCTTCACCTCGGCGTCGGAGGCGAAACGTGCCCGTCCCGCCGTCCGCAGGCTTTCGCCCGAATCCTTGGGCACCGCGATCAGCTGGCCGACGCCCAGGGTTTCATGGCCGGGCTGCACCCAGACCATATAGACGCGCTTGCCGACCTTGTTCGCGGTCGCCGACGTGTTCGGCGGGCTGACATCAGCGCCCTTGGCATTGCCGACGGGCGCGGCCTTGGGATCGGCGTGGGGTTCTGCCGGCGCGGTCGTGGTCGCATCCTGCGGAGCGGGTGCCGGATCGGCCTTGTCGATGGGATCGGCACCGCCGGGAGCTGCGCCTGTGCCGGAGCCGGTATCCGGAGAAGCGAATGCCAACGCATGGGCGGCAGCGCACATCAGAAGGGTCGTCTTGGTCATGATGCAGGTTCCTCTGCTGGTTTGAGCCGCTCAGGTTCACGCGAACGCGACCGGCCGCCGGGGGTGTCTCCGGCGAAGACATCAGAGCGTCCGCCCGCATCGGACCGGCGCTTTGATGTGATCGCCCGACAGGCGGGAGCGTCGCCGCTCCCGCCCAGGATGCGTGTGCAAATGCCCGATCAGAGACCGGGGACCAGAACGATCCGACCGAGCGTGGCGGTCGTGGTCTTTGCCGCGACGGCGACGCCGACCTTGGTGTTGCTGGTCGTGGTCTTGGTCAGGCGCTTGGCCGTGTCGTCCCAGTAGATGTCGTCGCCGACAGCCCAAGCCTGACCGGAACCGGCACCTTCAGCGGTGTGGTCAAAGACGCCGGTGCGATGCCCGGCGACAGTATCGCCGGCCACATTGGACGTGACCGGGATCACGAACAGGGAGCCGATCTTGACGCCGACACCGGACGTGGTGCCACCGGCGGGAGCGGTGATGTCGATGACATCGCCAGACGAAATCTTGGTCTTCATGGTGCAGGTTCCTCTGCTGGTTTGAGCCGTGCGGACATGCCCGGCGAAGGCAGGGCGGCGCATCGATCGGGCGATGCGTCGGCCAGCCTGCGGCGGAAAGCCGAAGGGCGCTCTGATCGAGAGCGCCCTTCGGAGGTTGCCGGTGCTGGAAGAGACTTAGACGCCGGGGTCCATGTAGAGGCCGCGCCAGTCGATCGCCTTGGTCGCGAAGTCCAGACGGGCCTTGTACTCGATGCCGTCCACCTCGAAACCGACGCGCTCATCCAGGAACACGCCGTCGTCGCCTTCCAGATAGGCATATTCGATCGTATCGACCTGGTTGGGATCAGCCGCCATGAACCAGGGCGTGGCACCGGCCGCGCGGTTCAGCCGCGACTCGACGATCGGCTCGAACTCTCCGGCATAGACGTTGACGCCGGAAGTCTGCGTCGCCTGGACCGCCGTCAGCAACTTGCGAACTGCCAGGCCATCCTTGCGGGCGACGATGACGTACTTCGGCGTGATGTTGAGGATCTCGCCCGACAGGCCCGTCTGCTTGCCCATGGCGATCTCGGCGGCGTTGACCGTCGCCTCCGAGGGGACGCCGCCGGACCCGGCCAGATTGCCGTGCGCGGCGCTGAACAGGGCATTGCCGTCCGACATGTTCGGGTTGGCCAGCAGGGGTGCATAGGCTGCGTCGGATTCGAAGCGGGCGGCGGCAGCGCCCATCATCTGGGGCACGCGAGTGAAGGCATCGACGTCGTCGTTGATGATCGTCTGGCGCGTGATCGAGAAGCGGCGGCCATAGGTCGCCAGCGAATAGACCTCCTTGCCGTCGCCGATCGAGCCCATCTTGAACTCGCCACCTTCGGGAACCAGCAGGAACGACGGCGCGGCCCCCATCTGCAGGCGCGAGACCTGACGGAAGTCCGGCACGCTGGCGCGGCGCATCCAGCGCTTGAAGGTCTGGGCGTCCTCCTCATAGCCCCGGCGCAGGGTTGCGCGAGTCACATTGGACAGCACGTTCGGAAAGTCGGACGTCGAGTGCTGGCGCAGGGCCAGATCGGCGACCTCGCGCTTGCCGAGGCCACCGACCCGCTCGCCGTTCCGCTCCAGGTTGGCGCGGGCCATCTCCATCAGGGTCATGCCGCGATACTGGCGACCCGCGTCGGTCAGCTCGACCGAGGGATTGTGGCGATGCTCCAGCGCATTGGCCATGGCCGAGCGGTGCGTGTCCCGTTCGTCCGTGACGATCCGCGCCGTCGACTGACCCGCCTGGCGCGGCGCGTCGCGGCTCTGGTTTTCGGCGGCACGGGCCAGCAGTTGCGAGCGGGCCGCGTCGGGCGTCAGCGTCTCGACCCAGCCACGGGCATCGGTCGCGGGGATGCCGAACGAGCGGGCCTGCTCGACAAAGTCGATGGCCTCCACTGCCGAGAGGCGAACGCCGTTCGCGGCGGGGGCCGCTCGCTCTTGCTCGGCTGCCACGGCAGGTGCTGCCGGTGCGGAAGGCTCCGACCGGTTTTCGATGACAGGCGCAGCAGGCGCGGCACCGCGATCGGCGGGGGCTTCGAAGGCGGCGGCGGCAATGCCACCCATCAGGCGGGAGCGGTTCATGTTTTCGTCCTCTTGGGGGGTGACGGTGCCGACGGCGTCGGTCACCTCTCGGGTTTCGATGATGGAACAGGGGTGGAAACTCTCCTCCGACCGGACCCCTGCGTCCGGGTCGGCAGGAATGGGAACCATCGACACTTCGAGAAGCGTCCAGCGGGTGACGGTGTAGGTCGGAAGGGTCGTGGCCGTGGCCAGTTCCTTGCGGATTTCGTCGCGGCGATAGCCGATGCTCACGCCGCGCCAGGTGCCGGCAGCAACTTCGCCTTCGGCCTCGACCGCACGCGTCGAAGTGCCGAACTTCACCTTGGTGATCAGTTCGCCGCCTTCGACCCATTGCTCTTCGATTCGGCCCAGCTGGTCGGCGATGGCCCACGACGAATGCGCGTCCAGCAGAGGGGCAACGCCCTTCTCGACTCGCTCGCCATTAATGGCTTCGGTCGAGATTTCGAGCCGCTCGAAATAGTAAGTCCCTGCCTCCCAGTCATAGCGACGGACCGGGTAGCCCGTCGCGGCGACCAGCTCGACGGTGTGCGCCTCGGCGTCGTAGCTGCGCGGCGTCACCGCCAGGCGCGCGACGGGCATGCGGGCATCCCGGCGCGTTTGATGGTCCGGCGCGCGCCGGGTTTGAATCGTGTTCGTCATGTCGAGGTCCCTCAGTCGTCGTCGCGAGGACGGACGTAGCCGGTGGCAGGTTGGAGGCTGCCGGAGCGGGCGGTGCGGCGCGGATCGCCGTCGAGAACGAGGCCCAGCTTGTCGGCCTTCTCGTAGAAGGCAGCGATTTCGGCCAGGTGGCTGTCCGGGTTGATGCCCCGACTCGACAGCATCGCAGGATAGCTGGTCGCACCGAGACGCAACTCACGCTCCAGCCCTTCCATGTCGCGACCCGGATCGAGCAGGCGGCGCTGCGGCATGGCGAACTGCGGCTTGACCTCGAGGAATCGACGGTCTCCCGTCTTCACGGCCAGCCAGCGGTTACGTCGCTCGGTCGCTCGCATGCAGAACTGCGGCAGCATCATGTTTTGCTGCCAGTCGTCGAGGTTGGACCAGAAGGCCAGCATCAGGGCGCGCTGGCTGGAATAGTTGGTGCGGCTGGGATCGCCGCTGATCAGAAAGTACGGGGCGAGGTTCGCAGATATGCCCATGAGCTGCTGGCGGGCGAACTCGACGCCGTCGCCGCCGGAGGATGGATTGACCTGTGTCGCGGTTTCGCCGGGGCGGGCCCGCATGATCATCGCCGGGCGGAGCATGTCGCCACCGCGCTGACGGTTCGTCGGCCCGCCTGCCGTCTGGCCTTCTCCGCCCTCGCCGCCGACGCCCGCTTCCGCGAAAGGCGTCGGTGTGGTGGCGGTGTCGGGTGGCGTCAGGATCAGGGCGAGGCAGGCCTCGACCTTGCGTTTCATGAGGATGGCTTCCTCATAATCCGCCAGATCCCGCAGCGTCATGGCGACCGGCGCGAACCAGGACACGCCGCGCGGCTGACCGGGCCGAAGCGCCTCGAAGACGTGATCGACGTGTTCGGCAGAATAGCGACGGCTGGTCCCGCGAAAGCCACGGAAGTCGCCGGGATGGCTGTCGAACAGCCAGTAACCCGCCCGATCGCCCTGACGGTCGAACTCGACGCCCTGGACGATCCGTTTGTCAGTCCCCTCGAACTCTTTCGTATGGTCCAGCAGATCGCCCTCGACGATGTCGCAGCGGCTGTCCGGCTCTCCATTGCGGGGCGACCAGATGGCCAGACCTTCCCCGCCCTCCGCCACCGATCGGAACAGCAGCTTCTGCTGACCATAATGATCTTCGCGACCATCGACCCGACTTTCGGCCCAGCGGTCCCATTCCTCCTGGGCGCGCTTGGCGATCTTCTCGTCCGCGTGCGTCATGCGGGCCGTGATGCCGTCGCCAACGACGTTGGCCGTCATCTGACGCAGGGCAGCGGCGGCATATTTGTTGTTCCGGACCAGCTCGCGGGCGCCGTTCCGCAGCCCGATCAGGCCTGAACGCACTTCCCGCTCGGCACTGCCGCCGGAGCGACGCCATCCCGACGTCCGGCGACCATGCCCCGCCGCGTCGTACTGGCGCATTTCATTCAGCGCGAGGCGTTCGGCCATGCGTCGGCGAGCCGCCTGGGGTGACAGGCGCTCGATCAGTCCGTCGATGAAACGCGTGGTCAGGTCTGTCGGGCGATCGACCATGTCTCACTCCCGACAGAAGCTGGCGGCTGAGAAGCCGAACGGCGCTTGCGCACCCAGGGGACTGGCGAGGGCATCCTGCCGTGACCGGAAGTAGGACAAGGCGTCCGTAAGATCCTTCACCGATCGATAGGTGACCCGGTCGCCGTCGGATTCGACGGTCAGTTCGCCCGACGCCAGGGCGGCTTCGAGCGCGGCGATCTTCGTCGAATAGTCGGGACTGCTCATCGGTCGAACCATCCCTCGGTTTCGCCGATCCAGCTGTCAGCTGGTGCGGCAGGTGGGTTGTCCGCGCCTGACTGCGCAACGGGCGTGGCAGGCGCGGACCCTTCCGACACCGTCCCGCCCGCAGGCGCAGACCCGGTGTCCGGAACAGGGCGATTGGCCAGCGCGATCAGATCGCCCTGGACCGGGTTGGCGGCGGCGTTGCGGAACTCGGCGACCTTGCGCCAGTCCGCTTCGGATTGGAGGTCCAGCGCCAGCGCCTCGGCGGCAGCGCGGTTGTAGATGCGGCAGTCGAGCCAGTGGTTCTCCCGTCCCGTCTCGACTTCCCAGACCCGCGTGGGTTGGCCCGATTTCATGCGAACCACGACACTTTCGCTGGTCAGCATGTCGAAATAGTCGTCCGTCGCATCCCGGCTGAAGTGCACGCGCCCCTTGATGGCGTCAGGTCGTTCGCCTCTGGCCTCGGCCTCGGCCTGCTGGATCGACGCCTTCAGAAATCCGAACCAGCTGAGCTTCGCGCCATAGGTCCCGACCAGGTGCGCTTCCTCGCCCGCGACCTTGCGGCGCTTTCCGCGCGGGCCATTGCCCGGTTGGAAATGGATGGCCTGACCGCGACCGAGGATCGGCAGCGTCCAGCCCGAGCGTCCGAAAACCGGTAGCCGCTTCGACGACTTCCTCGCGAAGGCCTTGGCCGCATCGGTGTTGTAACCGGCATCGACGCAGATCATGTCGAAACCGAACGTCTTGCCGCCGGGCAGGGTGAAGGTTTGCGATGCGTAACCTTCCAGCAAAGCCCAGGCCCCCTGGCCGGGAATGTCTGTCTTGCCTGGCAGAAACCTGTGATCGAGGCTCCAGTTTTCGAGGCCATGTGCCCAGCCCAGGGCTTCGACATAGATGCCGTCGCCCTGCACGTCGCACCCGAGGGTGAAGATCAGCGGGCCCCACGGCAGTTGGCCCTTTCCCCAGTCCTGTTCCTTCAGGATCGCCAGCGAGGCTGCCGGCGGCGCGTCGCCCTTCAGGACGAACTCTTCGCCCAGCTGCAGATTTGTCCAGCCGCGCAGTTTGTTGACGTCGCCCTGGGCGGCGATGAACTTGGTGCAGAGATCCGACCAGGTCAGGAAGGCCGAGATGATCCCGGTGATGTGATAGCCGGGATTGCGTCCCCGGACATCGCGTTGCCGCGCTGTCTGAAATGCTTCCTCGCTCAGAACCCGCGTCGGCTTTTCGCCGTCGATCTCGGCCGTCGGCAACCAGCCGTCCGGCAGGGACATCTCCGCCTTTTCCCAGTGAGCGATCGGCGAGCCACAGCATGGCGCGATCAGCTCGGCGCGGTCGGGCTGGCCCTCGGGCCACCGCAGATCCGAGAAGATGGGGTCGAACCGGTCGCCGCAGTGCCGGCACTTGAGGTAGTAACGCCGCATATCGCTGGCGGCATACGCCCGACCGATCTTGGACGATCCCTTGTTCGTCGGTGTCGAAATCTTCAGCCGCTTGGCCGTCCCCTGTCGGGTGAAGACGGTCAGGCGGGTATCGACCATCGTCTCCGGCGAGCCCTGGTTATCCAGGTCGTCGGGAAACTGATCCAGATCGTCCTCGATCGCATAGCGGATCGAGTGCTGCCGAAGCGTCGCCGCCGAGTTGGCCCCGGCGATCAGCATCCAGCCGCCCTTGCGGAACCGGACGCGCAGCGCCGTCGTGCCGTTCCCGTCGCGTGACCGCTTGGGCTGCACGATGCCGTCGCGGCGGTTCGGGTTCAGCCGAGGCGATGCCTCGACCATCGGCCAGAACTTTTCAGCCAGCCAATCCTTCGCCGCCGTGATCGTCGGGCCGACGTACATCATCGGACCAGGCGCGATGTCCGCGACATAGCCGATCCAGTTTTCACCGGTCACCGATCCGCCCGACTGACCACATTTGATGATCGGCACCTCCGCACAGGGATCGTGCGGCGACAGCCTGTCCATCGGCTCGATCAGATACGGGGCCTTGTCGTTCTTGAACGGACCGGGATGCGGGGCGTCGTCGGCAAAGCAGCGATGCCGCTCGGACCAGTCCGAAACGCTGATCCTGGGCGGAGGCCTGAGACCCTGTGCCAAAGCCCTGTCGGCACGAACGGCGTTCGCAGCCAGGATGTCGGCGGTGACGCCTTCGAAACGGGCGGGCTCCATCATGCAGCCTCCGCTTCCTCGTCTGCCTCCCCATCAGTTTCAGGGATCGTGCTCAGCACGGCGTCCACATCCGCCTCGGCCCTCGCCTCGGCTTCAATCTCATCGGCGATCCGTTCGAAGACGGCATCGAACTCGGTGATCAGCAGCGAGCCGATGACGCGAGGGTCGGTTTCAGCCGCGAGCCTCTCCTGCTGCGACCGGACGACGGCGGCGACGCGTTCGCGGATCATGCGCCCGCGTTCAGCCGCCTGCCGCTCGATCACATCGATGGCGACCAGCCGTCCAGCGTTCTTCTCATTCTCCAGGCGACGCCCGATGATCCGCTCGCGGGCCTCTTCCATCCGCACCGCCTCGGGGCCGGACATCTGTTGCACCCGAGTCGTCGGAGCCTCTGCCGCAACCGGCGCATCGCCAGATGAAGGCGCAGCCTCCGCCGTGCGTGGTCGGCCCCGTGTCTGATCGATCGTGCCGCGAACCAGCAGGTCCGACTTTTCGGCATCGATCAGGACCTTGCCTGGGCGCGCCGGGTCCGGCGCGTAAACCAGCAATCCCCGCTTGGCCCAGCCCGAAACCGCCGAGGCCCCAACCCCATGCCGTGCCGCGAAGTCCTTCTTCATCAGCAGGGGCATGACTTCACCGAGTTCAGAATGTTTCGGAAACCGCCACTAACGCGAAGTCGCGCTCAGCCCCACCGTATACGGGCACCCCCGGCTGGTAGGGACCCACGGCCTGCCAAGCCGTTGATCGGACACGAAAAACCCGCCGCGACGGGTGTCGGGCGGGCTGGTGTCACAAGTTCAGCGACTGCGCTTCTTATGAAGTTAACTGCCTGTGATTCGCAAGCCCCCGGTCTGGCCTAGCGAGATGCGCACCACATCCAGGGCGATGCCGAGGCTGGTGATCAGCACCTTGCGCCGGTGCCCGCTGGACGACAGCGACCCGATGGTGCGGCCCTCGCCAGCCACGGCGCGGAGCAAGGCCACCTTCTCCGCACACCGGACCGAGGTCTCCGCCGCAGTCAGCCTGACCCCGGCATAGGCGCGGTGCAGGCCCTGCCCGATCTGTCCCGCCGTGCTGGCCTTGGTCGCACGCAGCTCTCCGACCGACGACATCTGCGATCCGATCCCGCCGACCATCACCCGCTCATACAGGCCACGGTACATCAGGCCGGTGTTGAACTGGGCCTCGCTCAGCCCGCCGCTGTCGGCCAGCGACCACAGTCCGTCACGACCCTTGATCCGCTTGGCACCGTCGGTGTTGTAATCCGACACAGCCTCGCCCCGCGCCTGGGCGGCATAGATCACTTCGTCGATCGCCACCTTCAACTCATCCCGCACCGAGGCGGCGATCAGTCCGGCCTCGATCCGATCTTCCGTGCCGCCACCGGTCAGGGCAGCGGCGCGGCGCAGGCGGGCGCGCTGGTCACGGCTGGCACCGAGGACGTCAGCATTGCGGTGCAGGTGCATGGCGAGCGGCTCGTCCTTACCGCGCTCGATGAAATGGGCGATCTCGGTCATCGAAAGGCCTCCGCAACGACCGTTCCGCTGGCGTTCCGGCCAGCGTTCCAGTCCTTCTTATTGAAACTGTTATAGAAATAGAGACAGCGGAACGGTCGGAACGCACGGAACGCACCTGTGGCGTCGTGCGCCCCCAGGCGCCTGCGCCCGCATCTGGGCCATATGACCGTTCCGACCGTTCCGACCGTTCCGGTGGGCGATTTCCGCTTAGAACTCATGGCCTTCCCCCGGAACGCTAGAGGGAACGCTCCCCGGAACGCCCCGACTGGCTTTCTCCAACCAGGGGGTGAGGGGGATGGCGATGGCGCGCTGCTTGACGCCCACGCCAAAGGTCTGAGGCACGGTCGCCCAGGTCCGATGCTCCGGCCCGATGGCGTCCAGATAGGCCAAGGTCTTGCGGTAATCCTTCCACTGGGTCCGTCCGAAGATGCGGTCCAGCACGGGGTGGTGATTGGCGATCAGCAGCCACGGCCCCTCGCGCCCATCCTTGCCCGCGCCGGCATAGACCTTGGCACCATGCGCCTTCAGCAGGGCGTCGTACTCCCGCTCCGTCCCGCACTGCCGGGCCACGATCTCGCCCAGCGTTTCCTGACGGTCGCGGATATGCTTGCCGGACGGCCAGTTCATCCAGTGCGCCAGGGCATCCGCACCGGGGTTGGACACGGCCTCTGACGCCGCACGCTGATCCAGCAGCGGACGCCAGAACGCCACCTCCTCGGTGGCCTCCTGGGGGGTCAAGGGGGTGTCGAACATCAGCAACCGCCGCCCCGCCGCCAGCATGGCGATCAGGTCCGCCGTGCGAGGGGCCTCATTGCCCGCGATCAGCGCCTCCTTCACCGCCGCCGCATCGGCGCGGTATCGATGCGCCTGCGTCAGAGCCCGCCCCAGCAGCGCGGGGGCCAGCTCGCGCGCCTTCCCGATCGCCGCCTTGATCGTCGGATCGGTGGCGAGGGCGGGTCGCACCTCATCCACATCGAGGTCCGACCCATTCAGCGGCAGCATCCGGATTTCCGCCACCCGCGTGGCCAGCGCGGAATCCATCTTCGGCGGCAGGACCGCCGCCATCAGGACTGAGCCGACGGCAGTCTGCGCTATCGCCCCTCCGCCGACATCGCCCATCTTGCGATTGGCCCCGGCACCGGTGGCCATCAGGCGCAGCAGATTGAGGACCTGTTCCACCGGGCCCGGCCCGTTGTCGCCTCCCGACGACTCCGCCTCATCGACCACGGCGGGGCGCGCCATGCCCGATATGTCTGCTCGGAAACCCGCCTCCGAGAAGCTGTTGATGATCTCCCCGGCCAGGGCCGACAGCGCGGCCTCGATCAGCATCAGGAACGTCGTCTTGCCCGATCCGGCCAGGGCATGGATCAGCAGATGCCCCCGAAACGGCGCGACCGCGCCCAGCAGCGCCGCCATCAGCCACCCGGCCACGACGTCGCCGCCGGTCAAGCCGTCGTCCCCGATCGCCTCGAACCGCCACATGTCCAGCTGGTCCCGCAGCCACGCCCCGTCCGCAGACGATGCGGGCTTGCCCGGCGCGGGGGCCGGGGGGCGCAGGCGATACAGCGCGCCCCGCTTCTCCCTCAGGGCATCGGCGATCGACAGCTTCTCGACCTCGCCTTCCAGCGGATAGCGCCAGATCTCGTCGCCCTTGTGCAGCACGATTGTCCCGCCCTCGCCGGGCCAGACGCCCAGCGACCGTTGCGGCCGATTGGCATCCCATTTGCCCGCCTCGCGGCACTTCCGATTGAACCAGACCGTGGCCAGGTCGCGCTGAAACTTATCCTCGCTGTCGCGCCAATAGCCCAGGAACGACTGCCCCGCCTGACAGCAGAAAATGTCGGGGCGCAGCATGCCCGCGATCTTGGACGCCATCTCGACCCGGATTTCACCCTCCGGCATGGCGAAGATCACCTTGCCCCCGTCGAACCCCAGGGGCACGACCGGGCATTCCGCCAGCGACGGATTGGGGAACGCCCCCAGCCGCCGCTCGGTATCGGGATCGGCCTCGCTCAGCACATCGATAGGCTCTTCGATACTCACGCAACACCACCCTTGTCGGTCGTCTGGCGCGCCTGGTAGCGGCGCAGTTCATCGTTGAAATCGCACCCCGGCGAGGGCGCGATGGCGCGGGTCCGGATGGCTCCCGCCGCCTTCCACGCCGCAGCGGCCAGACGCGCGCACAGCCGCGCCCTCGCTTCCGGCTCGAAGGTGAAATCGCAGGTCTTTCCGCGCGGCGTCCGCGCCTTGACCTTCAGCGGCGACATGTCCCGATCGACGGCGATCGTCACCTCGCCCCACGGGCCCGGCCAGACCACGGCGGGCCGCTCCGGATTGGCCTTAGGATCATACGGATCGATCCGACCCTCGTTGTCGCGCAAAAGCCCGCCCTGGAGGCGATCAAGCGACAGGGCGGCGCAGGACGGGCCCACGACGCCTCGGGTCCCCCGCAGCATCATCGTCAGGACCGACAGGACGGTTTCCAGTCCCTCACCCGTCGTCAGGGTGCGGTCCCGCGCGGGACGGCTGTCGCCGGTCAGCCAGGCCAAGCCGACGCGGCCATCGACCTGTTGCGGACCCCACATCCGCTTGGCCGGGTCGAGCGGGGCCTTCCCGCGCCCGTCGCGGGCCAGGTAGGTGCAATGCACCCCGCCCGTGGGCAGCGGCAGGCCGTCCCCATCCGGCACGACGATCTGAATCAGGATGGCCGGAGCCTTGATCCATTCCCGCGCGCCTTCGTCCCAGCCCCATTTGGCGAACGGGTGAAAACGCAGGGCGGACGACGCGGCCTGGATGACTTCGGCGGCGATCCCACGGAATCTCAGATACCGCTCGGCCAGCGTCCCGGCGATCGGGCGGGCCTCGCGCCACAGTTCCAGGGCGACCTTGTCCGACACCGAGGGGCCGGATGGCGCAGCGGCCCTGGCGACCGGTTTGGCCGTCCGGACCGGCAACGGCCCCGACCCGGCCAGACGACGCGCCGCCTCGACCGGCGAGCCGCCGCGCAGAGCGCGCTCCAGATCGACGACGTCGCCCCCGCGCGGGTCGCAGACATAGCATTTCCAGGTCTGCTTGCCGGGATGGACCGCAAAGGGTGCCGAAGCCGACTTCTTGCTGCCGGCACCGCACAGCGGACACTGGCCGCGTTGCTCCGACCCGGCCCGGCGCAGGTCCGTTTCTTGCGCCGCCAAGCCTTCCACCGACATGGCACCACGCGCGGCTTCAAAGAGAGAGCGATCAAACATCGACAGCCCTCAGCAGGGGGCAAACGGCGTTCGTCAGTATGCTAATTAGCGGCGCATGAGCCCGATCGTCCGCACAGTCCTGATCCTCTGCGCCATCATGTTGATCCCATGGATGGCTTCGCACCCTCCTGACTGGGGCGCGCTCAGTGATCCAGATTGGGTTCAGGCTTGGGGGACTATCATCGCCGTGGCGGCTGGGTTCCTGTATGTTGCGGCCTCTAACGCCCTTAGCCACAGGCACCGACGCCAAGAGCAACGTGAGGCACGCCTCTATCTGGCGGCCATGATGGACCAGGGACTGATTGAGCTTAGCCGAACCCTTATCACTCTCAGAACGGCAGAAGCTGAAGGTGCCAAGCTGCGGAGCCGACTGGGCAGAGATTCGAACGACATCTTCGGCGACGAACTGCTGGCCGTGAACGTCCAATCCGTTGGTTCTTGGAAAGCCGTTCTCGCATGCCGTACCGCCGGTCTTCACGGCAAAGGATTTGCCCATACTGCTGTATCCGCTGCGCAGAGAGGCAAGGTGACCAGCCAGGACGTCGAAGACGCGGCAGACCTCTACAATGGATACAAGCGCGCCTTCGGTGACTTCAAAGCCCTGTGCGCAAAAGACTAGCGGACGGCCCATCAGAGCCGCCCCACCGCGATCAGCAGCGCCCGCCCGTCGTCGGCCAGGCGGAACCGCCGGTCGCCGAAGTCGCCCTTGAGTTCGGGTGCATGCTCCAGCAGGCCGAACATGCGCAGCGAGGCCAGCAAGCCCGCCGGATAGGTCACCGGATGCGGCGTCACGCCTCGCGCACCCGCATCCATGGCCACGGCCTCCAGAACATCCAGATGACCGCCGGACAGGGTGTCGCCGTTGGCTCTCAGGCGCGCCAGGACCTCGCGGGCCTGTCCGCCGGCGGCGAACTTCAGGTCCGACGTTCGGAACAGCCGCGTCTTGGTTCCGGGCGCGATCGGTAGGACGCCGGGCCGATAATCCCCGCCGATCCGCGCCATGAATCGGCGCGGGCGCAGCACCGGCTTGAGGAAAAAGAACCAGGCGTAAAAGGCCGCCGTCGACCGATCGGCGTCATAGACGCCCTTGTGCATCGGCAGGCGCTCGCTGAACGGCGCCACGACCGTCAGCTGGGCCGAGCCGTACAGCAGCCCATGCCGCCCGACCCCTTCAAGGCAACGCGCCGGCAACAACATCGCCACCCCGCGCCGGGCCCGCTGGCACGCCAGGGTGATGAACGCCTCGATATTGGAGAAAGGCGGATTGGTTACGATCCAGTCGGCCTCAAACGGCGGCGGTGCGTCACTGGTGAAATCATAGATCCGGTTGCCGTCGTACAGATAGGCGTCCGAGGCGACGACGGCGGGGAAATAGTCGCGCAGGGCATGGACCATGTGCCCCGGCCCGCAAGCGCATTCCCACGCCATGGCTGCGGACGGGTCCAGAACCTGTTTGATGATCTCCGCACCGGCCCGACCACCCCAAGGCTGCGTAGGGAAAAAATCGACGTCGTCGGCCTGCGGTGTGACGCGATGGGCCATGACCGCCATGGCATTGGCTGGAGCATTCATGCCTGCCACCTCGGCGGGACATAGGGGTCCGTAGCCGACACCGACGCCAAGGCGTGATTGCCACCCGCCGACGTCGTGATGTGCCAGCCCCGGCACTCCCGGCAGGGATAGACCCAGGCCCTTTTGGATTTGGTGATGCCCAGTTGCAGCATTCCCATCGCGCGAGCGCGGGCCGTCGCCTCGTCCGGCTGACGCACCTTTTCGATACAGCTTCGCTGAATGCGCTCCGCAGGTGTCAGCACGGCTTGTATCCCGCGTCGTGGTCGCGGCGCAGGTCATGCACCGTGCGCCCGGTCATCTGGGCCAAGGCGAACCAGCCGATGCCCCGCGCGATCTGGGTGCGCTCATAGGATCGGGCCGCGACCTCCGCTGGGCACGGCGGCATGATGGCCGGGCGGCTATAAACGATTCCGTCCGTGTGGCGTCGCGGCGTCGCACTCATGCATTCAGCCCCTTGATCAGGGAGGCCGCCGAAACGTCGAACAGGTCCGCCACCGTCGTCAGCGGCCATTGGGCATCTAAGAACCACCTCGCCCAGCGCAGGATGTCCGGCGACACGGGCTTTCCCGGCAATGATGCCTCTCGCTTCGGACTGACCGGCGCCGACATCGCCGCCCGCGTCCAACGCTCCCGCTTGACGGCAACACGGGCCTGGACCGCTTCCACAGCCTTGGGCGGGACCGCCTCGGCGACGGCTGCCCGGCAACGTTTGACCCACGCTAGCGAGCGCCCCAGCGTCCTGGCAACGCTGTCGTCCGACATGGACGACAGCAGCATCCCCCGTTCATGCTCGGTCATCCGAAGATGTCCTTACGCTCGGGACGCTCGGGACGGCCCGGACCATCGCCGTCCAGCACCGCGCGGCAATCCGCAGTCAGGGTGGCGATCCGCGATGAAGCCGCGCGCCGGTCATCGACCGACAACCGCAGGAAACCCTGGCCGACGCGGACCAGCTGCACGAAGGCGCTGTCAACCCGCTGATGACCCATCGGCGCGATGGCCTTTGCGGCCTTCTCCGCCGCCACGGTGAAAGCCTGTGCCCGCGCGGCGCCACAGTCGCCGATGGCTTCCGCGCGCTTGAGAAGGCGACCCCACAGACGCAGATCCTTCTCCGATGGCCGGGGCGCGACGCCGCGCCGGAAGGCGTGGCGATGGGTCATTGAGCGGCTCCTGCGCGCAGACCGCCGAAAGCCTTTGCCCGCATTCCGGACATCGCCGGCCACAGCATCCCGACATCGAAGTCCAGGCCACTCTTTGCAGCACCCGCCGCAATCACAGGAACCCGCTTCGCCGGGATCGGAGCATCGTCCGTACCCCGGCAAAGCCATTGATGGACGGCCCCTTCGGACACGCAGCACCAGCCGGCGATGCGGCGCACTGTGAGCACCCTGATCACGAGATCGCGGGCATCAGCAGGCGGCGCGTCGTCATCGGCGACCGGCTCGGTGGAAACTTCAGCGTGACAGGCGGCTTGAGGCATGACATATCGTCCTGACATTTTGTCAGGACATGTAACGCACTTGATTCGCGCACAACGTCAACGACCGTGCCTTGACGTTCTGTCAGATATCCACCGTATGGATGCTGACGTTCTCGCCGTGCGCGCTCTCATGAAGGATCAAGGCAAGACGCAGGCCGACCTCGGTCGCCTGCTGGGCCTCGACAGTTCTCAGGTCAATCGCATCTTCAACGGTAAGCGCCGCATCCAGCGGCACGAGATGGAGAAGATCGAGGAGTGGCTCGGGCAAACGCCCAAGGGTGCGACCAATAATGTCGTACCGATGCCCCACATGGTTCCTCTTTACGGCTGGGTCGGTGCCGCGTCCGCTGGGCGCCTCACCCTCGCCGAGCAGGATTTGAGAGGGTACGTCGCCATGCATCCCGGCCAGCAGCACGTCCGGGACGCCTTTGCCCTCGAAGTGAACGACATCAGCATGTCGCCGCGCTATGAGCCGGGCGAGATCGTCTATCTGGCACCGAACCGCTGGCCGGCCCGTGACCAGGACTGCGTCGTGGTCACGATCGAAGGCGAGGGCCTGCTAAAGCGCTATGTGACCAGGGACGCCGAGAAGATCGTGCTGCGCCAGCTGAACCCGGCAAAGGACATCGACGTCCTGCTCAGCGACATTTCATCGATCCATAGCGTCGTCGGCAGAAGCTAGCGGTTCCGGTCCATCTCGGCCGCCGTGACCTTGATCTTGCAATCCAGCTCCAGCTGATCAAAGCCCGCATTCTGCGTCTCGCAGTCCGCGATCTGCTCTGCGTAGGGCTTCGGCTTGGCGATCGTGTTCCCGAGAATCACCAGAACCAGCAGCACGGCGGCACCGAGTGCCAATAGCGTGCCGACGACCTTCAGTGTGCCCCCTGCGACCGATCCCTGGCGCGCCTGAGTGGCCTCCAGCGCGCCCTTGAGCCGCGCGATCTCCAGATCCTTCTCGTCAACCATCGCCAATCCCCGCCTAGCTCGATGCGCTCGCGGGCCATCGTAACGCGCCCGGCCTCAGGTGCCGTCTGACATTCTGTATTGACAAAGTGTCAGGACATTATGCTCAATGTCGTCCGGACAGGTGCCTTGGCACTATGCGGAGCGAGCTGATGAAAACGCAACCGACGACCTCTCACGAACGCCGTTCGTGGCACTACCCTGATCCATGGGCTGGCGTGGTGTGGATGCCGCATCCCCGCCCGATGCTCGACGCTTTGGCGCGGGTTCGCACCTTCGTCGCCTTCACCTTCCGCGCCCTGTCGATCGCGATGATCGCCGGCACGGTCCTCACGGTGCTGGCCACTGTCGCGGCATCGGCAGGGACGCACTGACATGGGCCCTTCGCTTCTCGCCTCGGGCCGCGCCGCGCCCCAACCGTTCCCGTCGATCGACGCCCTGGCCCTGCACCTGCTGCGCCAGCGCCCGGGCCGCAAACTGGAACTGTTGGCCCAGTCATGTAGCTGCGATGGAGCGGAAGAGTTTCCGGTCGTCGCTGTCTTCGCCGTCAAGCCCACCGTTCGCAAACTGCCGGACGGCTGGACAGCGCACGTCCAGGACCATGACTGGCTGGGCTTTACCTGCGGCGACGATGCCGCCGACCCCCAGGCCCTTCGCGCCGCCATCGACCGCATGTCGTCCGCCGGGGGGCTCGCCGCCTGATGCCGATGACCGGACACACCTCACCGCGGCGCCGCCCGACGCTCGCAAACCAGATCGCCTGGGCGCGCGGACAGGCCACCCAGCAGGCCCGGCTCGCCGCGCGCGCCACTGACAACTCCGCCACCCGCCAGCGAGCCCTGATCGCCAAGGCCATGGCCGAGGCGACCGCCCGCAGCCTTCTCACCCTCCAATCCGGACACCGCGAATGACCGCCGTCAGCTTCTCCAATCCCGACATCCTGCGTCGCCTCGGCGACGCGGCCTCACCCGTCTCGACACTCGCCGCCCTGGCAGCCGAACTGTCGCGCGACCCTTCCAATACGCGCCGCACCATCAAGATCATGCAGTCGGAAGGCACGGTCGAGGGCCTTGGCCTCACGCCCTTGGGCCAGCGCGTTCTGGCCGGACTAGACGTGGCCGAAGGGCGGGCTCCACTGGCCGCAGCAAACCCCGGCGACGTCGTCGATCTGCATCCGACGCATCTGCGCCCCGATCCGGACCAGCCCCGCAAGGCATTCGACCCGGCGGAACTGGAGGCCTTGGCCCAGTCAATCGCGGACAAGGGCGTGCTGCTGCCCATTCTCGCCCGCCCGGCTGCACAGGTCGATCCCAGGGACGACGCGTATCCCGGTGAGGCGCACATGATCATCGCGGGCGAGCGCCGCTGGCGCGCCTGCATGAAGATCGTCGCCGCCGGCGAATGGCCGGACGATCGCACCGTACCCGTCCGGATCGCGACACCTGACGACGAAGCTGATGCTTTCGAAACCGCCGTGGTCGAGAACATGCAGCGGTCCGACCTCAATCACATGGAAATGGGCCAGGCCTTCGAACGCATGGCCATCCAGGGCGGACGCTCCAACCGGGAGATCGCCGAGGCCGTGGGCCGCACGCCCGAGTTCGTCCAGCAGCATCGGCGACTGATCAAGCTGTCCGCCGACGATCAGGCCCGCGTGGCGAATGGCACGCTGCCCATGCACCAGGCGCTTGATCTTCTGCGTCCGGAGAAGACGGCACCAGCGGAACCGCAGGCAGCAAGTGACGGAGACGAGTTCCGCATCGAAGACGCCTCGCGTCCGACCGTGGGCGATCTGCTGAAACCCGGCACCCAGATCAGAACCAGCTACGGGACAGGTCCTTACGAGGTGCAAAGCGCCAGTTGTCACGACACCCTTGGCTGCAAAGCATGGTCGCTGATCCTGCGCCGGATCGATGACGGCAAGCTGGAGAGGAACGAGTCCTACATCAACGAAGTCGTCGTCGAATGGGAAGGCGACACGCCTCGGTTCCGCAAGCTGTTCAAAGCCAGCGAAGACGAACTGTTCGTCCTGGAGGATAAGGCTCCGATCGGGCCCTACGTCGTCAACGGCGTCGATTATTTCAACGCCAGCCGTGCTAAGGAAGCACGGTACAACCTGGGTTTGGAGAAGCGTCCGACGCCGAACTACGGCTCTGCCGCAAGCGACCGAGGCGCATCGGGTTCGTCTGCCCCCGCCACATCCGATACCACTCTGACCAAGCGCCAGCGGCTGGTCATGCTGGAACTGGCGCACAAGGTCGCTGCCGAGAAACGCCCTCGCGACCCCGCCGAACCGTCGGCATGGATAGGCGACAGCATCGCCGACTATCTGGCCTTCGGGTGCAGCGTCGGCAGCTATTGGCTGGATCAGACCTTCAACGAACTCTCCAGCCTGCGCCTGATCGGAGCCGGCCATCAGAAGGGCGGCACCCCGCCGCTGGCCATCTTCACGCCCGCCGGCGTCGCCTGGTTCGGCGACAATGACGTCGCCCTGCCGCCTGATGGCTATGTCGTGTCGGACGCCCAGCGGGCTTGTGGTGCCGGTCAGATCAATGAGGGCAAGGGCTATGCGACGGACTGGCTGCGCAATGTCGCCTCTCCGGCTCCAGAGCAAGCCGAACCTCCCGCCCGCATCCAGGGCGATCTGAACCAGGACCCTTGGGACCGCACCTTGGAACAGATCACCGCCGATGAGGCCCTGCTGAAATCGATCGAGGACTCGGTTGCCAACGGCTTCGTCGAGGGTGGGTTGGGCGATCTGGAATCCTTCCGATCGCTCGGTATCGCCTCAGCTGCCGTTGATAGCGATGGTTGGGTCAACCTCTGCGATTCCGAGGGCCGGGGCATCACGACCCTGACCATCGACGAACACAACGAGCTTCCGGACGAGCGGGTCCGCGCGCTGGAGATCCTGATCGCGCGCGCCATCAACCGCGTGATGGGAGGTCAGTGATGTCGCGCGACCCCCTGCGCTTCACCGCACCCCACCGCCTGGGCTGCGATTGCCACGGATGCCAGCGGGCCCGCCATGCGGCCCCGACCTCGGGCATCCAGCCGCCCCGCACGCCCGAAGACGGCCAGCACGTCGCTACGCCTGAATCCGCCCTGCCGATTACGACGCGGGAGGGATGACCATGACCGCAACTCTTCACCGCCTCCGCCCCGCACCCTACAGCCAGGCCGATTATGACCGGGCCGCAAGGTTCGCCGCCGAGGTCATGGCCCTGACCCGTGCGCGTCCGCACTGGAACTGGCTCGTCCGCAAACAGGGCCCCGTCTTTCACGCGGTCGTGTCATCGCCGGACTATGTCCCGCTCACCCAGGGCTATGCCGTCAGCGGCCTGGGCAGCACCGAGGCCGAAGCCCTCGCCGACGCCCGCCACAGTGCAGATGCCATCGACGCGAACGCCGTTCGCGGCCCCGTCGCCGGGTCCTGCTGATGCGTCCGCCCTGGTCCGAAGCCACAGCCCTGATCGGGGCCGCAGGCTTCTCCCCACCCCCGCCCAACTATCGCCCGTCCATATGGAGCCGCCACGCCATGCAATCCGCCCCCTTCGCCATCCTGCCGCGCTTGGACGCGGTCACCAAGCCGATCGTCTTTCCGGACGCCAATGCCCTCGCGGCCTACATCGAACGCAGCCGGGGCGGTCAGGGCCTCGACATGACCGAGGTTGAAGATCTGCACTTCCTCTGGCGCGCCGAGGGCGGCGGGGCCGACGTCGATCCGCCGGCAGAGAACCGCGATCGTGGCGTCCAGGTCTGGACCACAATGCTGGACGGGTCACGCGATCGCTGCCTCGGATGGGCGTGGCTGAATGGCGGTGGCCTGGAAGTCCTCAAGGCCGCACTGCGTCGGGCCAGCATGACCGCCACCAGTCGCACGGCTAGCGGCCCGATTGGCGACAGCTCACCGCTGCAAGCCCGCCGTGCCTATGCCCGCCTGCGCGCCAACGGCTGGGTCGGCCCGCGCGAGGCCTATGTGCCGCAGTCCTGCGTCGGGAGGGCCTGATGACCAGCATCGACACCTCGGCGCAGCTGCGCCGCTTCCTCGCCCTCGAAGACGTCCTGATCGGGTTCTCGGACGGCATCGAGCATGAACGCCTCGAAGCGGGCCTGACATGGGCCAAGCACGGCGGCGCAATCACCGAACCGCTCATCCGACTGTTCGCCGCGCCATGGGTCGCAGCGGCCGAGGAAGCCGACTGGGAAGGGGACCCGCATGCGGAAGCGCGCAAGCAGCTTGAAGCCCTCACCGCCCAGCCCTCGGACAACGCTCCTCGTTCGGAGACGCAAGCCCAAATCCACAACCGGCTCGCCCCCGCGATCGTTCGTCAGATAGTCGAGGAAACGGACGGGGAGGCCAACGCTTTCGCCTTGCTGGAAAGCGTCGTGTTCGGGCTGATGCTGTACTACAGGCCGAACGGAGGTCAGGCGAACGCCTTCCTTGACGTCATGGTCGGAGCGGTCCTCGAACGCATAGGGGCGTCGCGTGGCTGATCACACCCACATCGAATGGACCGACGCGACCTGGAACGTAGTCACCGGATGCGCCGTCGTCTCTCCGGGATGCACGAACTGCTATGCGATGAAGCTGGCTGGCACCCGCTTGCGCGATCATCCCAGCCGGGCTGGCCTGACTGTCGCTTCCAAGGCCGGGCCCGTCTGGAACGGCCAAGTGCGCTTCAACGCCGATTGGCTGCAGCAACCCCTGCGCTGGAAGAAACCCCGCCGCATCTTCGTCGCGGCCCATGGCGATCTCTTCCATGAAGGCGTCACGGACGTTCAGCTGGACCAGATCTTCGCCGTCATGGCCCTCTGCCCGCAACACACCTTCCAGGTGCTAACCAAGCGTCCGGAGCGGATGAAGATCTATATCGGCAAAGCGTTAGGCCGCATCGCCGACACCATCATCCGGATGCGGCGTGAACGCGGCGATCGCGACATGGTCGTTGGGCCGCTTCCCCATCTTGAACCAGGCGCAACGTGGTGGCCCTTGCCAAACGTATGGCTGGGCGTGTCGGTCGAGGATCAGACACGAGCCGACGAACGCATTCCGCTCTTGCTGGAAACCCCGGCCGCCGTCCGATGGCTATCGGTGGAACCGTTGCTTGCCCCGGTCAGCTTACGCTGGGCCAAGTGGCATGACTACGCCGGTCAGATCGCCGATCGACGCACCGAACGCTCCCGTTCTCTGGCTGAGCAATATGACGGGGTGAGGGGCCTGCATTGGGTTGTAGCCGGGGGCGAAAGCGGCCCTAGCGCTCGCCCCATGCACCCCGACTGGGCCCGGCAGCTCAGAGATCAGTGCGCAGAAGCGGGCATCCCGTTCCTGTTTAAACAGTGGGGCACCTGGAAGGAGTTTCGCCACGATCAAGATGGACCCAGCGTCCATGACGTCGATGCGCGCGGCGAAGCAGCCAAGCGACTTCTGGATTCGGTGCCGGCGGATCAACGCGCTTTCCTGAGCGCCGACGGTCGGACGTTCAGGCACGTCACCGAACTGCCTGATGACGTCCCTTGCCGACTGATGCAGCGTCTCGGCAAGGAAACGAACGGCCGCTTACTCGACGGCGTTCTGCACGATGCCTATCCGAGCGCCTCGGCAGGCTGACATGACCGTAAAGCGCTCCCGCCGTCACGTCCTGCGCAAGGGCGATCTGGACACCGCCTATCGGTTTGCCGCCGAGAACGGTCTGGCCGTGCGCGGTCTGACCGTGGCGGTCGATGGCGGCTTCACTTTTGACTTCGGACCTCCTGGCACGGCTAATGACGACGCGGTCGATCGCGAACTCGCCGCGCTAGAGGAACGTCATGGTCAGCGTCGTGCTTAAGGGGGTCGTCAAGGTCACGGCCAAGGGCCGAAACTATTACTACGCTTGGCGCGGCGGTCCGCGCTTGGAAGGGAAACCCGGATCGGCCGAGTTCATCGCCAGCTTCAACGACGCCGTGGCCTCACGGCGAACCGCCGACGATGGCAAGATCAGGGGGCTGGTCGCGCACTACAAGGCCTCGCCAGCATTCACCGGCCTCGCGCCGACAACGCGCAAGATCTGGACGCGATGGCTGGACAAGGTCGTCGAGCGCTTCGGCGACTATCGCGTCGGCCTGTTCGATCATCCCGAGAAGATCCGGCCCATCATCAAACGCTGGCGCGACACCTGGGCAGACCGCCCGCGCAGCGCCGACTATGCCATCCAGGTCCTGTCGCGTGTCATGACCCACGCTGTCGATCTGGACCGGATCAGCGCCAATCCCTGCGAGGGGATCAAGAGCCTCTATGAAGTCGATCGGGCCGAGACGATCTGGAGCGATGATGACCTCGCGGCCTTCAAGGCCGAAGCGTCGCCCGAGGTGTGGCGGGGCGTCCTGTTGGCCTCGCTGACCGGCTTCCGCGCCGAGGACCTGCGCCGGCTGTCCTGGAACCACATCGGCGAGTTCGAGATCACAATCCCGACCAGCAAGAGCCGAGGCGGGCGCTCTGCCTTCGTGCCGCTGTATGACGCCCTGCGCGACGCTCTGAAGGAAATCCCGCGACGATCGACCACGGTCCTGACGAACGAAAAAGGCCGACCCTGGAAGGACGGCCCGAACGGCAGCGGCTTCCGCGCCGCCCGAGAAACGGCCCTGCCGGGTCGCGACCTGCATTTCCATGATCTGCGCGGCACCTTCGCGACCCGCGCGCACCTAACCGGCCTATCCAACCGCGAAATCGCCGAACTGTTGGCCTGGGATGAAGCCCGAGTCGACCGTATCATTCGCCGATACGTGGGTCGCAAGGCCATCGCCCAGGGCATGATCCTGAAGCTAAATCGGAACGCCGCCGGAACAGCCTCTGCAAAACCGTAAGCAAAACCGCAGGGGCAAATCCGGCTAAGTGTTGGAGCGGGCGGCGGGAATCGAACCCGCACGAAAAGCTTGGGAAGCTTTCAGGC
>NZ_JAEMRO010000057.1 GCF_016463295.1 Brevundimonas sp. | reverse complement strand
CTGGCGATCTGCGGCATCTGCGTGGTGACCTCGATCATCGGCAGCTTCTTCGTCCGTCTGGGCAAGTCGAACAACATCATGGGGGCTCTGTATCAGGGCCTGATCGTCACCGGTGTCCTGTCGGTCGGTGCGGTCTGGTGGGTGATCACCAGCCTGACGCCCGAGACCATCACCGTGCCGGGCATGGCCGAGGCCATTCCGGCGATGAACCTGTTCTGGTCCGGCCTGGTTGGTCTGGCGGTCACGGCCGCCATCGTGGTGATCACGGAATACTATACGGGCTCGAACTTCCGGCCGGTGCGATCGGTGGCCAATGCCTCGGTTTCGGGTCACGGCACCAATGTGATCCAGGGTCTGGCCGTCTCGCTGGAGTCCACGGCTCTCCCGGCGATGACGATCATCGTTGGTATCGTGGTCAGCTTCCAGCTGGCGGGGCTGTTCGGCATCGCCATTGCCACCACGACCATGCTGGGCGTGGCGGGGATGATCGTGGCGCTGGATGCCTTTGGGCCGGTGACAGACAACGCTGGCGGCATCGCCGAGATGGCGGGCTTGCCCAGCGAGGTGCGGCATTCGACCGACGCCCTGGACGCGGTGGGCAACACCACCAAGGCCGTGACCAAGGGCTATGCGATCGGTTCGGCGGGCCTCGGCGCGCTGGTGCTGTTCGCGGCCTATACGGAGGACCTCAAGTACTTCGCCGCCGAAGCCTTGCCCGGGTCGTTCTTCTACGGACTCGGCGAGGTCAGCTTCGACCTGACAAGCCCCTATGTGGTCGTCGGCCTGCTGTTCGGGGGGCTGCTGCCCTTCCTGTTCGGCGGGATGTCGATGATGGCGGTGGGCCGTGCGGCCGAATCGGTCGTGGCCGAGGTCCGTCGTCAGTTCCGCGAGAACCCGGGCATCATGACCTATGAGACCAAGCCGGAATACGGCAAGGCGGTCGACATCCTGACGAAAGCAGCGATCCGCGAGATGATCGTGCCGTCGCTTCTGCCGGTACTGTCGCCGATCGTCCTGTTTGTCGCCGTCCTGATGATCTCTGACAAGGCCAACGCTTTCGCCTCGCTAGGTGCCATGCTGATGGGCGTGATCGTGACCGGCCTGTTCGTGGCCATCTCGATGACCTCGGGCGGCGGGGCCTGGGACAATGCCAAGAAGGTGATCGAGGAAGGATTCACCGACAAGAACGGCGTCGTCCACGGCAAGGGTTCGGAAGCGCACAAGGCCGCCGTCACCGGCGATACCGTCGGCGATCCCTACAAGGACACCTCCGGCCCGGCAGTGAACCCGATGATCAAGATCACGAACATCGTGGCCTTGTTGCTGCTGGCTGTCCTGGCGAGCGGGAAGATCGGCTAGGTTCGTCCGACGGTTCAACGAAAGACGCCCCGGAGAGCGATCTCCGGGGCGTTCTTCGTTAGGAGCGATGTGAAGGCTGCTAGTCGTCGCGGCGCTGCTGGCCGGGGACGTCCTCGTCGGTGCGCGGCAGCTGGCCACGGCCCACGTTGCCGAGCAGCTGTTCCAAGATGGTCAGCTGACGACCCCGGGTCGGCGTCTCATTGCCGTTCATGGCCAGGCGCTGACCGTCGTCCAGGCCCAGGGTGCGGACGGCCGCGACCTGACCAGCCTCGTTGAAGGTGATTTCCGTCACGCTGCGCTGCGTCACCTGCGGGCGGTTGTAGGTATATTTTTCCGTCGTCTGGCTGATGTAGTACCAGATGGTGTCCTTCTCGAACGTCGAGGTGGTGGACGGCGAGCCCAGACGGGTCAGGACGGTCTGGCGCGTATCGGTGCCCGCGACGATGTCCGTCGGCTTGGCGTCGATGGCCTGAAATCCGTTCTGGCCCACGGTCGGGGCACAGGCGGCGGTCAGGACAGCGGCCGAAAGAACGGCGAAAGTCAGCTTGGTACGGAGCATGAGCGAGCCTGCGACAAAACAAGGTCTTTGACCTAACCGGACCTGCGCCTTAGTTCAACGGCGCGGCGGAAAAGGGGCCGTATGATCATGCTGTCAAAACTGTTCCGATCCCGACCCCACGCCCGGATGGGCGAGGCCCTGTATGAAAGGGCGGTCGATCAGGCGCGCCAGCCCGATTTTTACACGACACTGGGCGTCGCGGACCGGATCGATGCGCGGTTCGAGCTTTACACCCTGCACGCCCTGCTGCTGATTCTGCGTCTGCGCGACGAGGACAAGACTGGCGAAGCGGGCGGGGCGGAGGCGGCGCAGGCCCTGTTCGACGCCTATGTGTCGGCGTTGGACCACGCTCTGCGCGAGCTGGGGGTCGGCGACACCTCCGTCGGCAAGAAGATGCGCAAGCTGGGCGAGGCGATGTACGGCCGGATGCAGGCCTATGAGACACCCTTGCGCGACGGCGATCAGTCAGCGCTGGCCAGTGGGCTGGCGCGCAATGTCTATGAGAGCGACGACCCCGCCACTGGTGAAGCATTGGCGCGTTATGCGGTGGCCAGCCGTCAGCGTCTGGCCGGGCAGAGTCTCGGTGATCTGGTTAAGAGCCCCAACTGGGCGGAGATTGCGGCATGATCGAGAGCGGATTGCCCTACAGCGTTCCTGTGCGCCTCAACCAGGCCGGCGCGGGCCTGGATCGTCGACTGGAGCCGGATGCAGCCGAGCGGGCGAAAATCGCCAAGTCGCTGGACCTAGCATCGCTGGACGTGTTCGAGGCGGACATGCGGCTGGAGCCCCACGGCAATGTCGGTTGGCGTGTTTCGGGGCGGGTGCGGGCCGATGCGGTCCAGACCTGTGGCCTGACGCTGGAGCCGCTGCCGGTTCACATCGATGCGAAGTTCTCGATCCCGCTGGCCGAGGCGGTCGAAACCGAAAGTGACGAGATCGACGTCACCCTGGATGACGATGCGCCCGATCTGATCGAGGATGGTCAGATCGACCTGGGTCAATATGCGGTCGAGCAGCTGGCGCTGAAGCTGGATCCCTTTCCGCGCAAGCCGGGGGCGGAGTTCGTTCAGCCCGAAGAACCGGCGGAAATCTCGCCCTTTGCCGTGCTGAAGCAACTGAGACCCTCCGACGAAGGTTGACGCAGGGTCCGCGCGGTTGCATCCCGCCCGCGCGGGTCTATCCTTCCGCCTCGATGCGCCCGAGTCCCCGGCGCGACGGAGTCGTACCGGCTTGCCATCCTCCATTCTGATATCGCTCGACGGCATGGGCGGGGACCACGGTCCGCCCGTCGTGATCGCCGGCATCCGGGACTATCGCAAACAGCACGGCGGCGAAGGTGTCCGCTTTCTGGTGCATGGCGACGAGGCCGCCATTCGGGCCGAGATGGCCAAATGTGGCCTGGGCGATGATCTGGTCGTCGTGCGCCACACCGACAAGGTCGTGGGCATGGAGGAGAAGCCGGCCCAGGCCATGCGTCGCGGCAAGGGCTCCAGCCTGTGGAATGCCATCGAGGCCGTGAAGACGGGCGAGGCGCACGCCGTCGTTTCTGCGGGCAACACCGGGGCGCTGATGGCGATCGCCAAGCTGATCCTGCGGATGTCGGCCCATGGCCTTGAGCGTCCGGCCATCGTGGCCAGTTGGCCGACACTGCGCGGCGTGACGGCCGTGCTGGATGTCGGGGCCAATATCGAGAGCGACGCCGAACAGCTGATCGAATTCGCGATCATGGGCGAGGCCTTCCATGCCGCCGTGCATGGCGTGGCGCGCCCGACGGTCGGCATACTGAACGTCGGCTCGGAAGACATGAAGGGCCACGAAGAGGTCCGCGAGGCCAGCCGCATCCTGCGCGACGGTGGCCTGGGCCTGAACTATCACGGTTTCGTCGAGGGCGACGACATCGCCAAGGGCACGGTCGATGTGGTGGTGACTGACGGCTTCACCGGCAACATTGCTCTGAAGACCGCAGAGGGCGTGGCGCGGTTCATATCGGCTTTGATGCGAGAGGCCTTGACCTCCAGCCTTCAGGCCAAGGTCGGGGCGGCGATCGCCATGCCGGCCCTGAAGGCCATGGGGCGGCGGATCGACCCCAGTTCGATCAATGGCGGTCCCCTGCTGGGGCTGAACGGCATCGTAGTGAAGAGCCATGGCGGGGCGGACGCCAAGGGCTATGCCAATGCCATTCGTATCGCGGTCGATCTGGCCCGCAGCGACTATCTGACCAAGGTGCAGGACAGCCTCGGCCGCCTGTCCGCGACCCTGGAGCTGGCGGCGACCGCGCCGCTGACCGTGACGGAGCCTTCCCAGTGAGCGTAGTGCGCAGCGCCGTGACCGGCGTCGGATCCTTCCTGCCCGAACAGGTCGTGACCAATGCCGACCTGGCCGAGATCGTCGATACGTCCGATGAATGGATCCAGGAGCGCACCGGCATCAAACAGCGCCATAAGGCCCGCGACGACCAGCCGACCAGCGACCTGGCCGTCGAGGCGGCACGGCGGGCCCTGGCTGACGCCGGCAAGACGGCGGCCGATGTCGATCTGATCATCGTGGCGACCACGACGCCGGACATGACGTTCCCGGCCACAGCCTCGATCGTGCAGCGCAAGCTGGGCGCGCCGGTGGGGATCGCGTTCGATGTCCAGGCGGTCTGCTCGGGTTTCGTCTATGCGATGAGCGTGGCTGACGGCTTCGTAGCGCGAGGGCTGGCCAAATGCGCCCTGGTCATCGGGGCCGAGGAAATGACCCGGCTGATGGACTGGACCGACCGGTCGACCTGCGTCCTGTTCGGCGACGGGGCCGGGGCCTTCGTCATGGAGCCGCGCGAGGGGCAGGGGACCAAGGCGGATCAGGGCCTGCTGGGTTTTGCCTTGCGCTGCGACGGCAACAAGACGGACCTTCTGTATGTCGATGGCGGGCCGGCGACGACGGGGACGGTGGGCCATCTGCGGATGGCGGGCAATCAGGTGTTTCGTCATGCAGTCGTCAATATCGCCGAGGCGATCACGGCGGCCTGCGAGGCCTCGGGCATCGAGGTGGCGGATGTCGACTGGTTCGTGCCGCACCAGGCCAATCAGCGGATCATCAAGGGTGTCGGAGACCGGTTGGGTCTGGACGAGAACAAGGTGATTTCGACTGTCGCCATTCACGCGAATACGTCGGCGGCGTCGATTCCTCTGGCCATGGATGCCGCCATTCAGGACGGTCGGATCAAGCGCGGCGACATGGTCCTGCTGGAGGCCATGGGCGGTGGGCTGACCTGGGGTGCCTGCGCCTTCCGGTTCTAAGCAAGGATTTCGGCTTTCCATTTGACTGCGCTTGCCCTTTTATGGGGACGAACGACCCTCGGAGGGGAGCGGCCTCGTGACTGACCACCAAACACTGACCCGTGCCGACCTGTGTGAAGCCGTCCATGAAGAGGTCGGTCTGTCGCGTCTGGAATGCGCCGCCATGGTTGAGCGGACCCTGGAACTGATCATCGAATCGCTGGAGCGCGGCGAGACGGTGAAGCTATCCGGGTTTGGCGTCTTCCAGGTTCGCGAGAAGCGGGCGCGCATGGGGCGCAATCCCAAGACGGGCGAGCCGGCGGCGATCAATCCGCGCCGGGTCATCAGCTTCCGCGCCTCGCAGATCATGAAGGGCCGGGTTCACGACGCGATCGTGAGCGCCTGACGCCCGTGGCCAAGAGCCCCAACGCCTTCCGATCCATCTCCGAAGCCGCCGACGAGGTGGGCGTGCCTCAGCATGTGCTGAGGTTCTGGGAGACAAAGTTCGCCTTTGTCGCACCGATGAAGCGGGCCGGAGGCCGACGGTTCTATCGCCCGCAGGATCTGGTGTTGCTGAAGGCTGTGAAACGGCTGCTGCACGATGAGGGGCTGACGATCAAGGGCGTGCTGCGGCTGCACAAGGAGCAGGGGCTGAAGGCGCTGGCGCGGTACGGCGACCCCGGCGGCCTGGTCAGTTTCGATGGTGAAGAGGCTGTGGCGGTGCCGGAGGTAAGACCGCCATCGGGCCGGGCGACGGTTCGGCTGCGTCAGGCCTTGGCCGAGATCGAGGGCGCGCGAGCACGACTGGACGCCGTTCTCATGAGAACCGCCGGTTAGGCCATTTTTCCGTTTGCGGCGCGGCCAACCCCGTCTATAGGGAGCGCCTCTCGGAGCGTGGCGCAGCCTGGTAGCGCACTTGACTGGGGGTCAAGGGGTCGCAGGTTCGAATCCTGTCGCTCCGACCATCTTCCCTTGACCCGGTTAGAAATCACTTCTTCGACTTGCCACCCTCGGCCCATTTGATCAGCGGGAACAGCGGCACGCCCCAGGCGATGCCGGCGATGGCGAAGAAGGCCAGGTCAATCAGTGGCGAATCGGGAAGACGTTCGCCGATGGCGATGACAGCCCAGACGTAGAAGATCAGAAAGGCCACGCTGCCCAGGGCGGCGATCAGACGGCGGAGACGCGGGTTCATCAGCGCTTGTTCCGGAACAGGAAGAAGGTGCCGAGCGACAGGGCCGCTGCGATGCCGGACCAGGCCAGCCAGAGCCACTGCTGCGATGTCGCGACGCCGAAGACCCTGACCGCCAGGAACCAGCCGGCGACCGCGCCGACGCCGGACACCAGGGCCATGGCGAAGAAGCCGCGCCGCCCGGTCAGCATGTCGGCCACACCGGCCAGGGCGAGGGCGATGGCCACGGCGGCGGCGATCTGGGCGTAGGGCAAGCAGCGTCTCCTGTTGCGGCGATCAGACGCCGTAAAGCGACTGGCACTCGTCGTGCGGGGCGGGCATACCGCTGATCCCGGCGGTGGGCCAGCGCCACTGCGAACAGTGTAACGGTCGGAACGGCAGGCGTCGAATGAAGCGTTTCAGCGCAGGTGGGCAGAGCCGGGCAGTGGCGATCTGGCTGTTCGTCAGCGCCGCCCTGGTGTTTGCCATGGTCGTGGTCGGCGGGGTGACCCGGCTGACCGGATCGGGCCTGTCGATCACGGAGTGGAAGCCGATCATGGGGGCCCTGCCGCCGATGAACGGTGCCGACTGGGCCGAGGCGTTCCAGAAGTACAAGACGATCCCGCAATATGAGCACATCAATCCGGACATGACCCTGGATGGGTTCAAGACCATCTTCTGGTGGGAGTGGGCGCACCGGTTCCTGGGCCGGATCATCGGGGTGGTGTTTGCTGTGCCCTTCTTCGTGTTTCTGGTGATGCGCAAGATCCCGAGGCGGCTAATCGGGCGCTGCGCGGTGCTGCTGGCCCTGGGCGGGCTGCAGGGCCTGATCGGCTGGTGGATGGTGTCCAGCGGGCTGTCGGAGCGGGTCGATGTCGCGCCAGAGCGACTGGCGACGCATCTGGGGCTGGCGCTGCTGATCTTCATGGGCCTGATCTGGACGGGGCTGGAAGCCTGGCGGGGCGAGGGACATGCGCGGCCGCCCGTGGGCTGGAGCCGGGGGGCGGCAGTCCTGCTGGGGGCCGTCTTCATGCAGTGTCTGCTGGGTGGACTGGTGGCGGGGGCCAAGGCGGGGTTCGTCTATACCGACTGGCCGCTGATGAACGGGTCGGTCCTGCCGGCGGTGGAGTGGGGTGCGGGGGCGTTGAGCTTCCTGCACGATCAGGCCCTGGTTCAGTTCAATCACAGGATCGCGGCCTATGCCCTGCTGATCGGCGGGACGATCTATGCGGTTCAGGCCTGGCGGTGGCGGCTGGCCGAGGGTCTGGGCGTCAGTGCCATGGTCGTGGCCGGCGTGCTGTGGATGCAGGCGGCGCTGGGTGTCGTCACCCTGATCCATGCCGTGCCGTTGTGGCTGGGCGCGCTGCATCAGGCAGGCGCGGCCCTGGTCCTGGCCGTTGTGACGATCAATCTGTGGCTGGTGCGCCGGTCTCAGCCGCGGCTGTTCATGTCCGGACCGAGGACCAGGGTCCTCTGATCGCCAGGGTGATGCCCGGGTACATGATGTTGACGAACAGAACCTCGCCATCGGGCGAGAAGACCGCGCCCGCGAACTCCGAGTTGCCGGCGAAGACGTTGCGGGCGATCGCATAGACCTGACCGTCCGGGGTGACGCCCTTCAGATGGTTGCGGATGTCACTGGAGTAGTTGTCCTCGCAGACGATCAGATGGCCCCAGGGCGCGACTGTGATGTTGTCGCCCATATTCATGGTGCGCAGGTCGGCGCTTTCGGTAAACAGCTGCAGGCGACCCGGACGGTCGATCTCGCCGGGCTGGCCTTCGTCAGGCGAGGGGACATAGCGCATGATCTGGCCGCGCTTCAGCGGCCCGCCCGAGGTGGCGGTCAGATAGAGTTCGTTGTCGCCCCAATGGATGCCTTCGCCGCGCGCCACAAGGGCCGCGCCGGTCGCGTGGCCGCGCAAGCGCAGGTCGTCATTGGGCGATTCGACGTCGTCCAGGTCGATCCAGACGACCTCGCGCCAGTCGCGCACGGCCCACTCTGCGCTGTCCCAGTTGCGGGTGTCGGCGCGGGGCTTGTCCTTGAAGGCCATGGCCTGGAGACGGCCACCCTCGATCAGCTTTCCAGGCACCTTCGGGATGAAGCGGTAGAAGAGGCCGTCGCCCTTGTCCTCGGTTTCGTAGACGATGCCGGTGCGGGGATCGACGCAGACGGCCTCATGCTCGAACCGGCCCATGGCCTTGAGCGGAACGGGATCGACCAGGCCGGTGGCCGCGGCCGGCACTTCGAAGATGAAACCGTGAGGCTTGGTTACGTCCTTGTTGGCGGGCGTGTCGACGTTCTCCTCGCAGGTCAGCCAGCTGCCCCAAGGGGTGTGGCCACCGCAGCAATTCGTCGAGGTGCCGGCCAGGGACAGATGCTGGCTGACCTTCCGGCGCGTCGCCAGGTCGTAGATCAGGGTGGTGGTACCGCCGGGCAGGGCGCGACCGTCCTTGTAGGTGTCATAGCCCTTGGTGGGGTCCAGCAGGCCAATCCGCTGCTGATGAAAGCCGCCGGGGCCGAGGTTGCGGTGAAGAGCGCTGGAGCCCTTGAGCTCGTGGTTGCAGACCAGGGCGACGCGGGTGCCGTCCAGCGGGAAACAGCCCATGCCGTCCGGCTGCCCCGGCACGAACAGGCCGTCGTCCATGGTGTCGCCACTCTGGGACACGATCTCGTAGGTGAAGCCTTCGGGCAGATCGAGCAGCTTGTCGGGATCGGCGATCAGCGGGCCGTAACCATGGACGTCATTGACATAGGTTTCGCCCACCGGAGCCGCCTGGGCCCTGACATTCCTGGCCAGTCCCGCAAAGGCGACGGCGGCGGCCGAGCCGGTGAACAGCTGACGACGATCAGGACGCATGGGCAGGACTCCGAAGATGTCGCCTTATGCCGGGCGACAGGGGCTGGATCATCATGGTTCTGTGACGAACGGCGGAATGACGCAGGCGAGCGTCGGCCCCGCCGGGATTTCCGTCGGTTGAAGGGTGGGATGGGCCGGCGGAGCGCCGGGCGCGTTGCCCGGAGACCGTGGGGAATGTGTGTTTCGGCATCGCGTCGTCGCTCCGCACGAGATGTCTGACCGGTGGCTGTCGGCCTGGGATGGAGGGGCATCCCCCACCCAGGACCAGCGACGCTCTTAGCGCCTTGCCGACATGGCCTCCGGCGGGCGGGTCGGAGCCTTGCGAACCCGATCCCCGGAACAGCGCAGGTTCCCTGCCATACGCTCTTTGTTGGGGAGCCACCGTGCTCGCGGAGAAGGCCGACACTCTGGCCGACAAACCCGCGTAGCTGAGACCACCCCACCCCGCTCATCACGCTCCCGCCGCGACAAGCCGCAAGGCCTTGCGCCCTTCCCGGCGACGGGACGCGGAGGATTATGGGGCCGGTTCTTCCTATGGCGGGAACAGGTCGCTGGTCGTGCGGGATTGTGGAGCGGGATCAGGGAGTTGGCGGATCAAACTATGCGGGTTGGGGACGAACTCTCAGCATGTGGTCGCTGGTTCTTAAAGCCCCGCCGCCCAGTCGGTGCCGCGGACCAGGCTGTCGATGATGCCCGGTTCGCTGGAGGCATGGCCGGCGTCGGTGACGACGTCCAGTCTGGCCTCGGGCCAGGCACGGTGCAGGGCCCAGGCGCTGGTCATGGGGGTGACGACGTCGAACCGGCCTTGCGCGATCCAGCAGGGCAGGTGGCGAATGCGGTGGACGTTGTTCAGCAGCCAGTTCTCCTCGGGGAAGAAGCCGCCGTTCATGAAGTACCAGCATTCAATCCGGGCGAAGGCCACGGCGAACTCGGCCTCAGCGAAGCGGTCGGGACGGGCGTCAGGCCCCTGGACGCTGACGGTTTCGCCCTCCCAGCTGGACCAGGCGATGGCGCAGCGGTCGCGTTCTGCCGCGTCGTCTCCGGTGAGGCGCTTGTAATAGGCCCCCATCAGGTCGTGACGCTCATCCTCGGGGATGGGCTCAAGGAACCGCTCCCAGGCGTCGGGGAAGATGTGGGAGGCCCCGTCCTGATAGAACCAGTGCAGTTCGGGTTTGGTCAGCAGGAAGATGCCGCGCAACACCAGCGACAGCGCCCGGTCGGGATGGGTGATGGCATAGGCCAGCGACAGGGTGGAGCCCCAGCTGCCGCCGAAGACGACCCATTTGTCGATACCCAGTTGCTCGCGCAGGCGTTCGATATCGGCGATCAGGGTCCAGGTGGTGTTGTCCTCCAACGAGGCATTGGGACGGCTGCGGCCACAGCCGCGCTGGTCCAGCATGACGATGCGGTATCTGGCGGGGTCGAAATAGCGACGCATGCCCGGATTGACCGCGCCGCCGGGCCCGCCGTGCAGGACGATGACCGGGATGCCGTCCGGATTGCCGCTCTGTTCCCAATAGATTTCATGGACGCTGTCGGTCGCCATGAAGCCGGTCTGATAGGCCTCGATCTCGGGATAGAGGTCGCGGCGGGTCGCGGGCGCGGGAAAAGCCATACTGTAAACGGTCTTTCGTATTCGCCCGGTCAGGCGGGTTTTGAGGGAGCGCGCAGGGCGCAGACGGCCAGCAGAAGCCAGGCCAGGATCATCAGCAGGCCGCCGATCGGGGCGACGGCCCCCATCGCCTTCAGGCTGAGCAGGGCGATGGCGGACAGGGCCAGCGAGAAGATCAGGCCACCTGCGGCGGCCATTCCTCCAGCAATCAGAATCAGGCGGTCACGCGACGGCCAGAGGACGCAGACGAGAGCCAGCAGGGCATGGACCATCTGATACTGGGCCCCGGTCGTCAGCAGGGTCTTGACCGCAGGGCCGGCACCATGTGCGGCGAAGGCCCCCAAGGCGACGGCCATGGCACCGTTCAGACAGGCGAAGGGGGCAAGCAAGCGTGACAGTATCATGGAACACTAGATAGAGCATGGAATCAGGCGCGTCTGCTAGACCCCGACTTATGTCTCCCGCCGCCCGCATGGCCCTGCAATATGTTCTGCTTTTCGCGGCCAACGGCGTGACCCTGCCGTTTGCGGGACTGTGGTTCAGCGCCCAGGGGCTGAGCGGGGCCGAGATCGGGGTGCTGCTGGCCGCACCGATGCTAGGGCGGCTGGTGACGGGGCCTGCGCTGGCCGTCTGGGCTGACGGGTTCCAGACGCGGCGAGCCCCCATCGCCATCCTGGGGGCCGTGATGGCGGCGGGCTATGCCGGGGCTGGACTGGCGAGCGACTTTACGGGCTGGGCCATCGGCTGGTTCGTCGGGTCGACGGCGGCGGCGGCACTGATCCCGCTCAGCGATGTGCTGACCCTGCGGCTGGCGGCGCGGCATGGCTTTACGTTCTCGCTGCCGAGAGGGGCGGGGTCGGCGGCGTTCGTATTGGCCAATCTGGGGATGGGGGCGCTGCTGCTGCGGGCACCGGTGGACGCGGTGATCGTCGCCAGCGTGGTCGCGGCCCTGGGCATTGTGCTCGTCGCCGCTTTTGTCCTGCCGGGCGAGCGCGTGACCGACGGCGCGACGGTTCGGGGTCGCGAGCGGTTCAGGGGGCTTGGCCGACTGCTGGTCGATCCGGTCTTCATGCTCGCCATCTTCGCCGTCGGTGCGGTGCAGGCGGCGCACGCCTTCCAGTACGGTTTCTCCGCCATCCTGTGGCAGACGCAGGGGATCAGTGCGGCGGTTACGGGCCAGCTCTGGGCGTTCGGCGTGGTGGTCGAGATCGCACTGATGTGGGTCGTCGAGCCCTGGCGAAGGCGGATGGGCATAGGGCCGTGGAGCCTGCTGGTGATCGGATGCGTCGCCTCCATCCTGCGCTGGTCGCTGATGGCGATGGCCCCGCCGCTGTGGGCGCTGTGGGCCCTGCAGGCGCTCCATGCCCTGACCTTTGCCGCGACTTTTCTGGCGGGAGTGCAACTGGTGGAGCGGCTGTCGCCGCCGGACGGGCATACGGCGGCGCAGACGCTGAGTTCGGTGCTGTCGGCCGGGGTGCTGATCGGGCTGGCGACGATGGTGTCGGGGCCGCTGTACGACCGGTTCGGAGCCGGTGGCTACTGGGCGATGGTGGCCTTGTCGGGCCTTGGGCTGGCGGCCGCGCTGGTGCTGCGTGTTGGACTGGCCCGGCGGATGCTCAGGCCGCGCGAGGGCGGGGCAGGGGCGCCAGATGCCGGGCGATCGCCTGGGCCGCCGCCTTGACCGCCTTCTGGACCTGGTCGTCGGCGGCATCGACGGGCGCGCGCAGCAGGCCGACGGCCGGTGTATCCATGCCTTCCGGCAGGGCCGCGAGCACGCGATACAGCAGATAGCTGCCGACATCGTCCTCGGTCTCCGAGCTGACTCTGGCCTTCAGACCGGCTTCGGCGATTTCGCGCACCATTTCGGCGGTGGGGGCCGTTGCCCGGGCGACGCCGGGGCCGTCGGGGTTGCCCCTGTGGGTGCCATCCAGCGAGCGGTTCTCGGTGCGGATCTGCAGCTTGAACCCGCCCTCCTGCCGCGTCCGTCCGACCAGAAGAAGTCCGCGGCAGGCCGGAGAACTGAGGGCTTCGCCCAGGGTGGCGACCAAGGCATCGGGTGCGGCAGGGTCGATGGCCAGGGTTCGCGCGCCGGTCGGGTTCCAGGCCTCGCCGGACAGGTCCTCGACCGGGTCCCAGCCGGTGTCACCGATCTCATAGGCGCAGATGGCGATCGCCGGTCGGGTGTCCGGCGTCTCTAGCAATCGGGTGTCGAGCATGGCCCCCGCCTGTGCATGACGATACTGTGACAGATGGCGGGACCGTGTCGGAAACAGGCGGGTCCCGTCAATACACAATCGTTCAAGGGCTTAGCCCAGATCGCCGATGGCGGCGTCCAGAAGCATATAGGCGCGACCGCCGTCGGAGGTCAGCTGACCCAGCACGCCTGCACCATCGCGCGCCGCCGCCCGCACGCCGAGGTCGCGGGAGAAGGCACGCACATAGGCCTCGGCGTCGGCTCGCATGTCAGGGTCGGTCAGGACTCGGCGGGAGACGCTGCGCACGGCGGCCGGGGCGACGCGACGCACGATCTGACGCGCACGATCGGGATCGCCGCCGGTCACGGCCTGGGCCGCCTCCTCGACGCGAGATCGGGGCAGGAGTGCATTCGGATCGACCCCCATGCGGCGAATAGCGGCGGTGATCCGCTCGCCCAGAGCTTCGGTCGCGACCGGCGGCATCAGCGGGGTGTCGAGATCGAGCGGTTCGTCGTCGCGAGAGGCTTGGCCTGAACCCTCGCGTTCGAAGGTGTTGGCCGGCTGGAGAGCAGGCTCGGGCTCCGGTGCCGGGCGGATGCGCTGGCCGAAGCCGCGGGTTTCCTCTTTGGGCGCGATGGCCGGGCGAAGGCCGGGGTCGGGGCGTGTCGGGG
>NZ_JAEMRO010000134.1 GCF_016463295.1 Brevundimonas sp. | reverse complement strand
CCATGTTGAACAGGGTGCCCAGCGCATTGTCCTGACGCAGCTGGACGATGGCGTGCGATTTCACCAGGCGGTCGCGCGGGTTGGTCAGGCCGACGGGCTTCATCGGACCGTGGCGCAGGGTCTCGCGGCCGCGTTCGGCCATGACCTCGATCGGCAGGCAGCCGTCGAAATAGGGGACGTGTTCCCAGTCCTTGAACTCGGCCTTGGGACCGCTCAGCAGGGCGTCGATGAAGGCGTCGTATTCGGCCTTGTTCATCGGGCAGTTGACATAGGCGGCGGCGTCGCCGCCGGGGCCTTCCTTGTCGTAGCGGGACTGACGCCAAGCGATGTCGAAATCGATGCTGTCGGCGTGGACGATGGGGGCGATGGCGTCGAAGAAGCTCAGGGATTCCTCGCCCGTCGCCTTCAGGATGGCGTCGGCCAGGGCGGGCGAGGTGAGGGGGCCGGTGGCGACGATGACATTGTTCCAGTCCTCGGGCGGCAGGCCGGCGATCTCCTCGCGCACGACGGTGACCAGAGGGTGGGACTGAAGTTTTGTCGTCACGGCCTGGGAGAAGGCGTCGCGGTCGACGGCCAGGGCCCCGCCTGCGGGCACCTGATTGATGTCGCCGCAGGCCATGATGATGGAATCGAGCGCCCGCATCTCCGCATGTAGCAGGCCGACGGCATTGTGCTCCCAGTCGTCGGATCGGAAGGAGTTGGAACAGACCAGCTCGGCCAGGCCGTCGGTGTGATGGGCGTCCGTCTTGACGCCGGGCACGCCGCGCATCTCGTGCAGGATCACGGGCACGCCAGCTTGCGCGATCTGCCAGGCGGCCTCGGACCCGGCCAGGCCGCCGCCGATGACATGAATGGATTGTGGAGAAACCGTCATGTTGCGGCTTCTAGCGGTGCGGGGTCGGGTTCGCTAGGCTGGCGGCAACGAGGGGGCCAGTTCCATGACGTTTTCAGCGACCGATGCGGCATTCGAGGGCTTTCGGGTCGTCAGGCGCGCGCCGTTGAGCCTGGTGTTCTGGGCGCTGTTCTATGTCGCGGTGATGGCGCTGGCCTTCGCCATGATGGGACCGTCGCTGGCCAGCGCCATGGCGGCGGCGGAGCGGCTGGAATCGGTGGGCACGCCGACGCTCGACGACTTCATGCCGATCATGAACTCCTTTGGCCTGGTCTTCAGCATCCTGTTGCCGGTCAGTCTGCTGTCCAGCGCGGTGATGTCTGCCGCCATCGCGCGGTCGGTGCTTTACCCGACGCAGAAGGCACTGGGCTATCTGAGATTCGGGGCGGATGAGTTGCGGGTGCTGGCCGTCTCGGTGGCTCTGGGGATCATCTTCATCGTGCTGATGGGCCTGATCTGGGGCATGACGTTCGCCTTGGGGGCCGCCGCCGTGAACACGCCGGTGCTGTGGCTGATCGTCGTGGTCTTCTTCCTCGTGGCCTGGGCGGCCTTCATCTGGCTGCTGGTGCGGCTCAGCCTGGCAGTGCCGATGACGCTGGCCGAGAAGCGGATCGTCCTGTTCGACTCCTTCAGGCTGACCAAGGGCCATCTGTGGCCGCTGATCGGGATGGCGATCATCGCGGGGGTCATGAGCTTTGTCGTCAGCATGCTGGGGTCGCTGATCTTTCTGCCAATCCAGATGACGACGGGCGGGATGGAGACGCTGGCGACGGTCGAAGGACTGAACCTGTTCGGCATGTTGCAGCAGGCCTGGCCAGCCATTCTGGCCTATGTCGTCATCAATGCGGTGATCTCGGCGCTACAGGTGGCGGTGATCTATGCGCCGTTCTCGGCGGCGTATCGCGACATCGCCGGGCGGACGGGACCGGGACTGGCCGAAACCTTCGGCTGATTTTTCAGGGACGAACAGGGGGCTGACGTCATGAAGGGCATTGAACTCTACGCACCGCGCGAGCCGCATCATCGGCGGACGTGGACATGGGCGGCGATCGTGCTGGCGCTGGTGTTCATCGTCGGCGGGCAGCTGCTGGGGATCATCCCGGCGCTGATGACGGGCTTCATCGGCCCGGACGGGGCGACGGACCGCTGGGATCAGCTGGCCTATGTGCTGTTCGCGACCTTCGGCTGCGGGGCTGTGCTGGTCTTCCTGTGGGTCCGGTTCTTCGAGCGGCGGTCGCTGGCGACGATAGGGTTCAATGCCGATGGGTTGAAGCGGTTTGCGCGCGGCTATGCGATCGGGCTGGGGTTCCTGCTGGCGGCGGTCGGGATCATCTGGGCCCTGGGCGGCTATTCGGTCGAGGCGGGCGGGGCGTTCCAGAGCGCGGCCGTCGGGGCGGCGCTGGTGCCGATCGTCGTGCTGCTGCTGGGCTTCATCGTCCAGGGATCGACGGAGGAAATCTTCTTTCGCGGTTGGTTGATGCAGCTGATCGCGTCTCGGCACGGGCTGTGGCTGGCGATCGCGATCAACTCCGTGCTGTTCGGCCTGATGCACGGGGCGAACATTCCGCCGTCGAGGGAACTGTTCATGGGCCTGCTGAACATCGCCCTGTTCGGCGTGTTCATCAGCCTGTACGCCGCGCGCGAAGGTTCGCTGTGGGGGGTCTGCGGCTGGCATGCGGCGTGGAACTGGCTGCTGGGGCTGGGCTTCGGGCTGGAGGTGTCGGGCCAGGTGGTGGACGCCAAGCCGCTGATCGTCGATCTGACCACGCGCACCGAGGTGCCGTGGTGGATCACGGGTGCCGCCTTCGGCCCTGAGGGCAGCGTGGTTGTCACCGCCCTGCTGCTGGTCGGGTCGGTAGTGCTGATCGTGCGCGGCAAGACGCGGGATTATGGCGTGCCGGGTCAACCCGACACAGCCGAGACCTTCGACTAGGCGTCCGCCTTCGCCTTGGTGCGCGGCTTTTTGGCTGCGGCCTTGGGAGCCGGAGCGCCGAGCGCCGCCACGCGCGCCTTGCGGCGGGTTTCGTGCCGCTCCAGCACCTCCTTGAGGTATTTGCCGGTCCAGCTCTTGGCATTGGCCGCGACCTGTTCAGGGGTGCCGACCGCAACGATCTCGCCCCCGCCGTCGCCGCCTTCGGGGCCGAAGTCGAGCAGGTAGTCGGCCACCTTGATGACATCCAGATTGTGCTCGATGACGACGATGGTGTTGCCGTTCTCGACCAGCTCCTGAAGCACCTCCAGCAGCTTGCGCGTGTCCTCGAAATGCAGGCCCGTCGTGGGTTCGTCGAGGATGTAGAGGGTCTTGCCGGTCGCGCGCTTCGACAGTTCCTTGGACAGCTTGACCCGCTGGGCCTCGCCGCCGGACAGGGTCGTCGCCGACTGGCCGACCTGGACATAGCCCAGGCCGACGCGCTCCAGCGTCAGCATCTTGTCGCGGATCGACGGGACGGCGTTGAAGAAGCGCGCGGCCTCCTCGACCGTCATGTCCAGGACGTCGGATATGCTCTTGCCCTTGAAGACGATCTCCAGCGTCTCGCGGTTGTAGCGTTTGCCCTTGCAGACATCGCAGGTGA
>NZ_JAEMRO010000056.1 GCF_016463295.1 Brevundimonas sp. | reverse complement strand
GGAGGTGTCGTCATGCTGGGGCGCGTCTAGAACATTTCGACGCCGCATGCACGGGCCAGATGATCTGTCACGGTGGCGCATTACATTGTGGTAATCGACGGGAAACCGCTTCCGCACGGCAAAGCCACAAGCTAATCAACCGTTGATGACAACACGGTCGGGCATTGCGCCCTGCCTACAGCGCGGCGTCTCCTCCCGCCGAGCATCGCACCAAAGGACACGACATGGCGCAGACCATGACCGCTTTTCGCAGCCTGATGATGGTCGGAGCGGCCTTTGCCGTCGTCGCCTGCAGCGGCGGCGAGGAAAAGGCCGAGGCCCCAAAATCCCGACAGACGGTGACGGCCGCCACGGTGACCCAGACCTCCCTGCCGCGTCAGGTCGACGCCTCCGGCAGCGTCTCGGCCTGGGAGGAGGTCCCCGTCGGGGCCGAGGCCGGGGGCCTGACCGCCACGGCCGTGCTGGTCGACGAAGGCAGCTATGTGCGCCAGGGCCAGGTGCTGGTGCAGATGAACGACGACCTGCTGCGGGCCCAGGTCCGGCAGGCTCAGGCTCAGGTGCAGACGGCCCAGGCCAATCTGGCGCGCGACGATGCGGCCCTGGCCCGCGCGCAGGAGCTGAAGGAACGCGGCTTCCTCAGCCAGGCGTCGCTGGATACGGCCCTGGCCAACCAACGCTCGTCCTCCGCCAGTCTGGCGGCCGCCCAGGCGGCTCTGTCAGAGATCCGCACCCGGCTGGGTCAGGCGACGGTGCGGGCCCCGGTGTCGGGTCTGATCGCCAGCCGTAGCGTGACGCGCGGCCAGATCATCGGGGCGGGAACCGAGCTGTTTCGCATCGTCCGCGACGGGCGTCTGGAACTGGATGCGCGCGTGCCCGAGGCCGAACTTCTGCTGGTCCGCCCCGGTGCCCCGGCCACCATCGTCGGGGATCAGTCCGGCCGCACGACCGGGACAGTGCGCATCGTGACGCCGGAAGTTGATCCGCAGACCCGGCTGGGGGTCGCCCGCATCGCCCTGGCTCCCGGCGGATCGCTGCGGCCCGGCATGTATGCCCGCGCCACCATCGACGTGGGTGCCGCCCCCGGGCTCAGCATTCCGTCCGCCGCCATCGTGTATCGCGAAGGCAAGCCCGGCACCTATGTGATCGGCACCAATGAGGCCGTGCGCTTCGTGCCCATCCAGACCGGGGCCCGTGTCGGGCAGGCGGTCGAGGTCACGTCAGGCCTTCAAGCTGGCCAGCGCGTCGTGGTCGATGGCGCAGGCTTCCTAGGCGAAGGCGATCTGGTGCGGATTGCGCCCCCGACCCCGGCCCGTCCGGTTCAGGCTGCCGCGCCCAAGAAGGCGGACTAGGTCGTGAACTTCAACAACATCTCGTCCTGGTCGATCCGGAACCCGATTCCGATCGTGCTGCTGTTCATCGTCCTGACGGTGGCGGGCACGCTCAGCTATTTCAGGCTGCCGACCAACAACTTCCCCAACGTCGACCTGCCCGTCGTGGCCGTGTCGGTGGTCCAGTCCGGAGCCGCTCCCACCGAACTGGAAACCCAGGTCACCCGCCTGGTCGAGGACGCCGTCGCCGGCCTGGGCGAGGTCGACGACATCAACTCGACCATCAGCGATTCCGTTTCGACGACCTCCATCACCTTCAACCTGGGTGTCGATCTGGAGAAGGCGACCAACGACGTTCGTAACGCCATTGCCGGCATCCGCCAGAACCTGCCCGCCGACGTTCAGGAACCGATCGTCCAGCGCATCGAGTTCACCCAGCTGCCGATCGCCACCTATGTGGTGCGCGCGCCGGGCATGAACCCGGAGGAGCTGAGCTGGTTCGTCGACAACACTGTCGCCAAACGCATGCTGTCGATCGAAGGCGTCAGCCAGGTCAGCCGCGACGGCGGGGTCGCCCGCGAAATCCGCATCAAGCTGGACCCCGAGAAACTGGCCGCCCAAGGCGTCAGCGCAGCGGCCGTTTCGAACCAGCTGCGGGCCAGCAACATCAACCTGCCCGGCGGGCGGGGCGAGGTCGGTGGCACCGAACAGGCGATCCGCACGCTCGGCTCGGCCCCGTCGGTCGAGGCCCTGCGCGAGACCCTGATCCCGGTCGCGGGCCGGTCCGTCCGGCTGGGCGACCTGGGCGAGATCAGCGACGAATGGTCAGAGGCGCGCGGCCGTGCCCGGTTCAATGGCGAGGAAGTCGTCGGCTTCTCCGTCAGCCGCTCCAAGGGCTCGTCCGAGCTCGACGTCTACGAAGCCACCAAGGCCGAGATCGAAAAGCTGGACGACGAACTGCCGGACGTCACCATCGCCCAGGTCACCAACACCACCCAGGATGTGATCAACAACTTCCACGCCTCGGTCGAGGCTCTGGTGCTGGGCGCGGGCCTGGCGGTGCTGGTCGTGCTGATCTTCCTCAGGGACTGGCGCGCGACCTTCATCGCGGCCGTGGCCATGCCCCTGTCGCTGATCCCGACCTTCCTGATCATGGACCTGACGGGTCAGTCGCTGAACGTCGTGACCCTGCTGGCGCTGTCGCTGACCATCGGCATCCTGGTGGATGACGCCATCGTCGAGATCGAGAACATCGTCCGGCACATACGCGACGGCAAGCCCCCCTATCCGGCGGCCATCGAGGCGGCGGACGAGATCGGCCTGGCCGTTATCGCGACGACCGCGACCCTGATCGCCGTCTTCGCGCCGACCGGCTTCATGCCGGGAGTCGTGGGTCAGTTTTTCAAGAGCTTCGCCATCGCGACCTGCGTCAGCGTCTTCTTCTCGCTGGTCGTCGCGCGGACCCTGACCCCCCTGATGAGCGCCTATATGCTGAAGGCGAACCAGGGCAAGGAACACCGCGACCCCGCCTGGATGACCGCCTATCTGCGGCTGCTGCGTTGGGGGCTGGGCCATTCCGGCTCGCCCCAGCTGAAGGCGGATCGCGCCCAGCGGCGAGGCGGCTTCTTCCGGCGGCATATCCTGTGGCGGCTCTTTGACCATCGTCTGTGGGTCATGGGTCTGGGGACGCTGTTCTTCATCTTCTCGATCTTCCTGGCCTCGCGCCTGCCGTTCGAGTTCATTCCAGTCGAGGACGTCTCGCGCTCCAGCGTCAGCGTGCAACTTCCGCCCGGCGCGACCCTGGCCGAGACCGATGCGGT
Source organism: Brevundimonas sp. (assembly GCF_016463295.1). Classification (GTDB taxonomy): domain Bacteria; phylum Pseudomonadota; class Alphaproteobacteria; order Caulobacterales; family Caulobacteraceae; genus Brevundimonas. The sequence goes on along the minus strand of NZ_JAEMRO010000056.1, from coordinate 10,713 downwards.
GGTGCAGCGCGCCACGGCGGCCCTGACGGAACGGCCCGAGGTCAAGTCGGTCTATGCCTCCATCGGCTCGGCGACCACCAGCTTCGGCCCGGGCGGCGGCTCAAGCGCGGGCGAGGTTCGCCGCGCCAGCATGACCATCAATCTGGTCAAGAAGAACGAGCGCGACATTCGCCAGCAGGCCTTCGAACAGGAAATGGGGCCGATCCTGCGCCAGATCCCCGGTGCCCGCGTCCAGTTCGGCGTCGAGGGCGGCGGGGGCGGTCAGGTGTCCATCTCTCTGGTCGGTGACGACGGGGCCGTGCTGGAGGATGCGGCGGCGGCGGTCGAGCGTCAGATGCGCGACATTCCCGGCCTGTCCAACGTGATCTCTTCGGCCGCCCTGGTGCGTCCGGAAATCCTGATCACGCCCAAACCCGACATCGCCCAGCAGGGCGTCACGGCCTCGGATATCAGTTCCGTCGCGCGGGTCGCGACCTTGGGCGATGCCGATCAGCTGCTGCCCAAATTCAATCTGGGCGACCGTCAGGTGCCCATCCGGGTCATGCTGACAGAGGATTCGCGTGCCGACCTGGGCATCATCGAGAACCTGCAGGTGCCGACCGCGTCCGGCGCAGCGGTGCCCCTGTCATCCGTGGCGGATATCAGCTTCGGAGCCGGCCCAAACCAGTTGACCCGTCTGGATCGCCTGCGCGTGGCGACCCTGACGGCGGAGCTGAACGGCATCACCTTGGGTCAGGCCTCGGAACGGGTGAATGCCCTGCCCGCCATGAAGGCCCTGCCCAATGGGGTCAGCCAGGCGGTGTCGGGAGAGCTGGAAAACCTTCAGGAGACGGCGTCGGGCTTCATCTTCGCCATCGTGACGGGCATCCTCTTGATGTATCTGGTGCTGGTTCTGCTGTTCAAGAGCTTCTTCCACCCGATCACCATCCTGACCGCATTGCCGGTGTCGTTCGGCGGGGCCTTCTTCCTGCTGCTGGTGACCGGCAAGGCGCTGTCGATGCCAGCCCTGATCGGCATCATCATGCTGACCGGGATCGCGGCCAAGAACTCCATCCTGCTGGTCGATTATGCGATCATCGCCATGGAGCGGGGGCTGAACCGCTATGACGCCATCGTGGACGCGGCGCACAAGCGGGCCCAGCCGATCATCATGACGACCCTTGCCATGGGTCTGGGCATGCTGCCTATCGCCCTGGCCATCGGCGAAGGGACGGAGTTCAGATCGCCTATGGCCATCGCGGTCATCGGCGGGCTGATCACCTCCACGGCTCTGTCGCTGATCTTCGTTCCGGCGGCCTTCAGCCTGATCGACGGTGCCAAGACGCGCGTGGGCGGGCGACTAGGCCGCATGTTCCATCATCAGCATGGCGAACCGCCTAAAGACGTTCCGGCCGAATAGGCCTGGCGGTGATCTTGAGGGGCCGCACCGGGTACGGCTTGCGGCTACCTGCCCTGGCCGATCCGTCTGGCTTGCGCTGACCGGCCGCGGCTGGTGCAGGCCTTACCGATGCCGCGATCGAAAGCTGCACGCCTGTCGATGCGGGCCGCCTGACGGTCATTGGTGTGATCTGGACGACCGTGGTCGCCACGCAAGGCGCGCGGGGCCTTCAGCCGCGCCGGCCGCATGACCTACGAGCAGCGATTTACCGTTCAACTCCACCGCACGAAAAAGCCGGCCGGGGTTTCCCCCGACCGGCTCTTTTTCGAAACCTCCGCGGAGGCCGTGATCAGTATTTGAAGCGCAGGGTCGCGCCATAGGTGCGCGGGGCACCCAGGAAGGCGTTGTAGGTCTGGGTGTCGCGAGCCTGGTTGTAGAAGGTGCCAGGGTTGCTGGTTCCCGCGCCCTGCACCGTCGTCTGGAAGGCGGTGCCTTGCAGGGGGCCGTTGTAACCGACCTGCAGATACTCTTCGTCGGTCAGGTTCTGCGCCCAGAACTCCACCGTCCAACGCTCGTCCTCGCTGCCGAGGGTGATGCGACCGTTGACGGTGGTGAAGGCGTCCTGAAGCTTGAACGGCGAGAGGTCGGAACCAGTGTTGTATTCCGACATGTACTTGCCGGCCAGGCTGAACCCGCCACGCAGCCCATTACCCAGATTGCGTTCGAAGTTGACCGACAGCGAGGCCGAATACTCCGGCGCGAACGACGGGCGCGAGCCGGGCAGCAGCGAGGCGGCCGGGAAGTTGTTCGGGTCCACTAGATCGGCAGCCGTGAACACACCGTACTCGGCATCCGTATAGGTCAGACCGCCCTGGAAACTCAGGCCTTCGACCGGGGTGAACCAGACCATGTCGGCGTCGATGCCGCGCGAGGTCAGTTCCGGGATCGGCTCGACCGTGAAGCCCACGCCGTTGAAGGTGTTCAGCTGGAAGTTTTCGAATGTCTGATCGAAATAGGTGACATTCAGCAGCAGGGTGCGGTCCAGCAGCGTCATCTTGGCGCCGAGTTCGTAGCTGTCCACGTACTCGGATGGGAAGAACAGCGTCGATACGGGCGTGATGGTGCCGGTGCGATGCACGCGGTCCAGGTTGTAGCCAAAGCTCTTGTAGCCGCGCGCGTACGAGCCATAGAACATGACCGAGTCGTTCAGGCGGTAGGCCGCCTTGAAGGTGCCGGTCAGCTCGCTGTCGTCCGTGCTTTCGGCGATCGGGCGGTTGTTGAAGGCGCTGTTGGTGAAGGGCAGGCAGAAGACCCCCAGAATTCCGCCGGCGGCTGCGGCCTGCTGAGCCGGTGTGCCGGTCGGCAGCAGCGCCTGGCCGATGGCTCCGGCGTTGCCTTGCGCAGCGCTGCAGGTGTTGCCGTTGCCATTGATGTTCTGTTGCAGCGCATCGAGGGACTTGTCGTCCATCGTGTAGCGAAGGCCCAGGGTCAGTTCGAGCTGGTCCGTGACACGCCAGGTATTGTTGGTGAACAGGGCGATAGAGGTCGATTCCTGATCGTAGGTGTCGCGGTACCCTTGGCCGAGAGTGAAGCCGGGGCCGCTCGGAGCGACGGCGCCATAGAGGCAACCGCCCAGGCCAGCGGCCGTTTGTCCTGCCGACGTGAAGCACCCGACGCGGCCTGGATTGATCGGGATTGGGCCAGGGCCGTTCGGCGGCCCGGGTACGGCTTGCGTCTGAGCGTTAAGGTTCGCGGTCAGCAGCAGGGAGATGTACGGCGTGTAGTCGGCACCGAAGTACCAGCTGTCGTCGCGCGTGATGTCTTCCTTGGTCGCGAACAGACCCACCAGCCAGTCGAAACGGTCGGTCTGACCCGCCAGGCGGAATTCCTGGGTCAAGTTTTCGACAGCATAGCCATTGTCCTCGTCCTGGACGCGATAGGCGATGTCGGCACCGGTGTAGTCGATGTCCTGACCCAGTTCGGTCGACCAGTCACGCCACGAGGTGACGGAGGTCAGGGTCGCACCACCGAACATCGACGGCATGTCGAAGTTGGCTTCCAGCGAGACACCCTTGTCATTCACTTCCTGGCCGGATTCGCGGTTGGCGAAGGCGGTGCGCGAGAACGGCAGGGGCGCGAAGCCCGCTGCGGGCGGACGCGCGCCGGACCCGACCGAAAGCGAATCGATGAAGGCTTGGGTGGGGCCGGACCGGATCTGCACGCCGGTGCAGCAATATTCGTCGCGCGAGGTGTAGTCGGCGATCAAGCGGAAGGAGGTGTTGTCGTTCGGCAGCCACAGCAGCTGACCGCGGACGGCCCCGAAGTCCTGGTTCTGGTCGTCCCGGTTGGCGCGGGGACCGTCGCCGATATCGACATTGTAAAAGCCGTCACGGACGCGACGGGCGCCGTACAGGCGGAAGGCTAGGGTGTCGCTGATGGGGCCGGTGACCGAACCCGACACACCCATGGTGCCGTAGTTGCCGACCGTGCCTTCGGCATTGAAGCCGGGCGTGAAGGACGGCGCTTCGGTGATGATGTTGATGACGCCGGCCGAGGTGTTCTTGCCGAACAGGGTGCCTTGCGGGCCCTTCAGAACCTCGATGCGGCTCAGCTCGCCCAGATCGCCGAAGCCGACAGAGTTGCGCGAGCGATAGACGCCGTCGATGACCACGCCAACGGAGCTTTCCAGGCCCGGGTTGTCACCCACGGTGCCAACGCCGCGGATACGGGCGGTGGTCGACGCTTCCGACGAGGTCGAGGTCACGGTCAGGCCCGGCGTCAGGATCTGCAGGTCCTTGATGTCGCGCACACCCGCATCGTTCAGCGTCTCGGCCGACAGGCTGGTAACCACGATCGGCACGTCCTGAAGATTCTGCTCCCGCTTCTGGGCGGTGACGATGATGTCGTCGATGGTGGCCGGGCCGTCCTGCTCGACCGACTGGGCAGAAGCCACACCGGCGAAACCGAAGGCCACGGCACCGACGACGGCGACGGAGGCTGTGGAACGAAGCAGATTGGTAAGGCGCATATGGCTTCCCCGACATTATGCCGGGCCCCGCATTCAGCGGTCGCCGCGGCGTTTCCTGATCCCTGGACCGCGCTCTTCTGATGGAACGCGGAAAGTCCAACCTTTTGGGTAAGCCTATCCCGAGTCAGCGACAAGCAGCCGCACATCATCACGACACATTTCAACCGCGTGCGTCGCCAAACTGTGACGCAAAAGCGACAGAAAACGATGACCTTAGGTCAATATTCGCCTAACTGGCGTCAGCATCCGTGTGGGCTGCGGCCAATTTCTTGCGTCGCGCGCCCGCGATGGCGAGCACGATCGCGCCAGCCACGGCGGACAGGCAGGAGCCGCCGAGAACGCCCAGCTTGACCTCGACCTGCTCAACCGAATCGATCGCGCCAGGAAAGGCCAGAACGCCAATGAACAGGCTCATGGTGAAGCCGACCCCGCAGAGCAGGCTGACACCATAGACCTCCAGCCAGGTCGAGTTGGTCGGCTTGGCTCCCAGCTTCAGCGCCGAGGCCAGCCACGCCATGCCGAATACGCCGATCTGCTTGCCGACGAATAGGCCCAGCGCAATTCCGATCACTAGGGGAGCCATCGCCTGATCCAGCGACAGGCCGGCGAAGCTGACGCCCGCCTTGGCGAAGGCGAACAGCGGCAGGACCAGGAAGGCGACATAGGGGTGCAAATCGTGCATCGCCTCCTTCAGAGGGCTCTGGTTGTCGCATTTGCGCGGCTCGACCGGCACGATCAGGGCGAAGGCGACGGCCGTCAGTGACGTCGACAGACCGGCCAGCACCGTCAGATACCAGACCACCGCAAAGCCCAGCACCCAGAAGGGGGCCGGGACCCGAACCATACGCGCCCCTATCGCCCCTGCTGCCAACAAGGCCGCAACGCCGGCCAGCGGCACCCATTCGATACCGGACGAGAACAGCACGGCGATCAGGGCGATCGCCCCCAGGTCATCGACGATGGCCAGGGTCAGCAGGAACACCCGCAGCGACGAGGGAAGCTTCTTGGCAGCGACGGCGAATACCGCCAACGCAAAGGCGATATCGGTGGCCAGCGGGATGGGCCAGCCTTCATGCGGACCTGCCGCCAGTCCGGACACCAGAAGATAGACCCCGGCCGGAGCCAGCATGCCGCCGATGGCCGCCAGGACCGGCGTCGCCAGCTTGCGCGGATCGCTTAGCTCGCCCTTCAGTATCTCGTATTTGATCTCCAGCCCCACGACCAAGAAGAAGATCGCCATCAGACCTTCCTTGATCCAGTCGGAAATGGTCAGTTCGAGCATCAGCGGCCCGACCTGCAGGACATGCTCGCTCTTCAGCCAGTAGAAGTATCCGTAGGCCAAAGGCGAGTTGGCCACGATCAGGGCCGCGACAGCCGCCAGCCCAAGCACAAGGCCCGACGCCGCCTCGGTCTTGAGGAAGTTGAGTGTATTGATCGTGATCCTGCGCGCCACGTCGGCCTCCAATGGAAAAGGTCTGTACGTGGCACCGGGTTATCGACGGGTGCCGGACCGGGTTCGCGCATCGGCGCCGGCCTGGCCGGGACAAGCCCGACCTGATGTCTGCCGTTACCTTAACGCACCGCACCATACGATCAACCGGCTGGGTGGTTGCGCATGACCCTTGCAGGTCGCATCTGCGGCCGATGCCCGTTTCGCCCGCCTATCGCCCCGATCCGCAGTTCGCAGCATTGGGGCCCGAGTTCGGCGATCCGGTTCAGGCCGCCGATTTTTCGCAGACCCGCCTGCGCATCCGGAACGACCGTGCCGCAGGCACGGTCGGGCTGGATACCCTCTCCGACGCCGAGTGGATCGCGCATTTCGGACGGTTCGAGCCCCTTCCCGGTCAGCCCGAGCCGATCGCGATGCGCTATCACGGGCACCAGTTCAGGCACTACAATCCCGACCTCGGCGACGGCCGAGGATTCCTCGCGGCCCAGATGCGCGAGACACCCCGCGTTCAAGCAGAGAGCGACGGCGTCGCGAGCGATAGCGCCCCAAGACAGAGACTGCTCGACCTGGGCACCAAGGGCTCCGGCACCACCCCCTGGTCACGCGGTGGCGACGGACGGCTGACGCTCAAAGGCGGCGTGCGCGAAGTGCTGGCCGCCGCCATGCTGGAGGCGCAGGGTGTGCCGACCAGCCGGGCCCTGTCGCTGATCGAAACCGGTGAGGCATTGGAGCGTGGCGACGAACCGTCACCGACCCGGTCTGCCGTCCTCGTGCGGCTGTCGCACAGTCACATCCGGTTCGGCACCTTTCAGCGCGCGGCCTATCTGAACCGGCCGGACATGATCGAGACCCTGGTCCAGCATGCACGTGGCCTCTACCACCCCGGCGTCACGGCGGGAGACACGCCGGTCTTCTATGCCTCCGTCGTCCAGGCTTCGGCCCGGCTGGCGGCGCGGTGGGTCGCGGCGGGCTTCGTCCACGGCGTGCTGAACACCGACAATCTGAACGTCACGGGCGAGAGCTTCGACTACGGCCCCTGGCGTTTCCTGCCGTCGTATCAGCCCGACTTCACCGCCGCCTATTTCGACCAGACCGGCCTCTATGCCTTCGCCCGCCAGCCGGAGGCCGTCTTCTGGGCCCTGACCCAGTTGGGCGGCGCGTTAAAACTGGTAGCCGAGGCCGAGCCGCTGACAGATGCCCTGAACGGCTTTGGCCCCGCCTATATCCGCGAACTGCGCGCGGCTTTCTTGGAAAGACTGGGCGTCCTCAGCCTGGGCGAGGCCGCGGATCAACGACTACTGGATGCGACCCTGGCCCTGCTCAAGGAAGGCGGCGAGGCCCTGCGCTGGGAGCCGCTGTTCCACGACTGGTTCACCGGCTTCGCGTCATCGGCCCGGGCGCTCGGCGGTCCGCGCGGCCAGTTGTATCAGGGCGAGGCCTTCGACGCTTTCCGCTTTGCTCTGTTCGAACACACGCCGGACCGCCCCGAACGTCTGGAACACCCTGCATTCGCCCGACCCGAGCCGGAAGAGATGCTGATCGAAGAGGTCGAGGCGATCTGGGCAGACATCGCCGATCGCGACGACTGGTCAGCCCTATATGCCAAGCTGGATCGGATCGAACAGGCCCGTCAGGCGCGCCTCTGACCGCCGTCTCCGTGCGGCATTTCCGCCGCCAGAAACAATAAGTCATCAGCTGATGTCATCTGTTGATGACAAATCGCACAAGCGCGGCTATAAAACCCTTGCGAACCGGCGGGCTCAATCCGATATCGCGACTGTTACCAATAAAGAAGCGAGCGCCCTCCCCGGCGTATAATCACATGACCTCTCAGGTTCTGACCCCCGCCCGATCGCGCCTGTTCGCGAGTTATCGCAACCTCACCCTGTGGACGCTGCAGGGCTGGCTGGCGATGTTCTTCGCCGCCGCCGGCTATGCCAAGCTGACCGAGCCGATGGCCAATCTGGTCCAGTTGATGAACTGGCCCGCGCTGGTGCCCTCCAATATGGTGCGCGGTCTGGGCGTGGCCGAGATCGTTCTGGCGATCCTGCTGCTGGCCCCGGTCGTGTCCTGGAAGCACGGGCGTCCGCTGATGCTGACCGCCGCCGCCGGGCTGCTGGCGCTGGAGACGATCATGCTGGCGGTCCATGCCCTGGGTCTGGAAGTCGGGCCCGCGGTGACCAACGCCATACTGATCGCCATGACCGTGCCCGTGTTGTGGTTCCGGGGTCGCGAGGTCCGCTAGGCTTTCGGCTTCGCCGCGCGGCATCGGTCAGAGCACACCTTCACCTGATCCCAGTCCCGCGCCCACTTGCGCCGCCAGCTGAACGGCAGGCCACAGACCGCGCATACCTTGCTGGGCAGGTCGCGCTTGGCGGTACCGGCATCGTTGACGTGTTTGCGGGCCATTGTCGCATCCCTACCATCCTCAGCGCGCCAAGGCTTCCCTTTACGTGCACGTCAAGTTATGACGTTCGCCATGGCGACCGCCGACGATCATCGCACCTACTCCATCCGCCAGTTGTGCCGAGAGTTCGGCGCGACGGCGAGAGCCCTGCGCTTCTACGAGGACAAGGGCTTGTTGACCCCTGCGCGCAAGGGTCAGACCCGCGTCTATGACGCCCGCGACCGGGCGCGGCTGAAGCTGATCCTGCGCGGCCGCCGCATCGGTTTTTCCCTGGTCGAGATCCAGCAGATGCTCGATCTGTACGATCACGACGACCATAACACCCATCAGATGGCCGTGGCCCTGCGTCGCCACCGCGCCCAGATCGCCGCCCTGAAGCAACAGCGCGAAGACCTGAACGCCGCCATCGAAACCGCCGAGGAAGCCTGCGCCGTCATGGAGCGCAAGCTGGGCGAATACCGCCCCGACCTGCTGCCGGGCGCCGAAGAATATGCCAGCCTGCTGAAGGCGCGCATGAACCCCGACCACACCCTTCACCCCTTCAAAGCGAGAGCCTGACCCATGGCTTACAAGGCCCCCGTCCGCGACCTGACCTTCATCCTGAACGAGGTTCTGGAGATCGATCGCTACGCCAACCAGCCCGGTTTTGCCGACGTCTCGTCCGATCTGGTCGGCCAGATTCTCGAAGAAGGGGCCAAATTCGCCGAGGAAGTCATCGCCCCGATCAACCACTCGGGCGACAAGGAAGGCTGCCATTGGGACAATGGCGTGGTCACGGGCCCGAAGGGCTGGAAGGAAGCCTACAAGGCCATGGTCGAGGCGGGCTGGCCCGCCCTGGCCGCCGATCCGGCCTATGGCGGACAGGGCATGCCCGCCGTGGTGTCGATGGCCTTCGGCCAGTTCACCGCCGCCGCCTCTGCCGCCTTCTCCATGTATCCTGGCCTGACCGCCGGGGCCTATGCCGGCATCCATGCCAATGCCTCGGAAGAGCTGAAGACCAAATACCTGCCCAAGATGGCCACCGGCGAGTGGGGCGGGACGATGAACCTGACCGAGCCCCAATGCGGCACGGACCTGGGCATGGTGCGGACCAAGGCGGTCCCACAGGGCGACGGCACCTACAAGATCACCGGCCAGAAGATCTGGATCTCGGCCGGCGAGCACGACTTCACCGACAACATCATCCACACCGTCCTGGCCCGCGTCGAAGGTGCGCCCGCCGGGATCAAGGGCCTGTCGCTGTTCCTGGTGCCCAAGGTCATGGTCAATGACGACGGCAGCCTGGGCGAGCGCAACTCGCTGATGTGCGCGGGCCTGGAGCACAAGATGGGCATCCACGGCAACGCCACCGCCGTCATGCAGTACGACGGTGCCACCGGCTGGCTGATCGGCGAGGAAGGCCGGGGCATGAACAACATGTTCGTGGTCATGAACGAGGCCCGCCTGGGCACCGGCCTGCAAGGCCTGGCCATCGGTGACGCCGCCTATCAGGCCGCCGTCGAGTTCGCCAAGGACCGCCTGCAGGGCCGCAGCCTGACCGGGCCGAAGAACCCCGACGGGCCCGCCGACAGCATCCTGGTTCACCCCGACGTGCGTCGCATGCTGATGGAGGCCAAGGCCTTCGTCGAAGGGGGCCAGGCCTTCATCCTGTGGACCGCCCTCCAGGCCGACCTGCAACGCTCCGAAGACGCCGCCGAGGCGCAGAAGGCCCATGACTACATGGGCCTGATCACCCCGGTGCTGAAAGCCTATCTGACCGACAAGGGCTTCCACGTCGCCAGCCTGGCCATGCAGGTCCACGGCGGCAGTGGCTACACCGAGCATTTCCAGGCGTCGCAGTACCTGCGTGATGCGCGGATCACCATGATCTACGAAGGCACCAACGGCATTCAGGCGCTGGACCTGGTGGGCCGCAAACTGCCGTCAAATGGTGGCCGCGCCATCATGAGCTGGTTCGCCGACATCGACGCCTTTGTGGCTGAAAATGGCGGCGAAGGCCCCGTCCAGCCCTTTATCGAAGGTCTGGCCGACGCCAAGAAGAAGCTGCAGGAAGCGACGATGTGGCTGATGCAGAACGGCATGGCCAATCCCGACAATGCCGGTGCCGCCTCGACCGATTACCTGAACCTGTTCGGCATCACCGCCCTGGCCTACCTCTGGGCCCAGATGGCCAAGGCCGCGCAGGCCAAGATCGACGCCGGTTCCGACGATCCCTTCTACGCCAACAAGATCGCCACCGGCCGCTATTTCGTCGAACGCATCCTGCCCGACGCCCACGCCCACCTGGCCAAGATGAAGACCGGCGCAGACGTTCTGATGGCGCTTCCGGCGGAGGCGTTTTAGAGCCGCACAGTAGTTCTCCCTCCCCCCTCGGGGGAGGGTGGTCGCCGCGTAGCGACGACCGGGTGGGGAGGGCTCGGCCACACAGCCGCCCTCCCGTCGCCCAGCCC
>NZ_JAEMRO010000133.1 GCF_016463295.1 Brevundimonas sp. | reverse complement strand
CCGGACACCCTGCTGGCCTTCCTGCGCGAAGCGGGCACGGCCGAGAAAACCGATATCGCCCGACACTTTGGCCTGAAGGGCCACGAGCGGCGCATGCTGCGCGAAATGATCCGCGAGTTGGAAGCCGCCGGCAAGCTGGGCAAGCGCGGTCGTAAGGGCTTTGCCGAGGTCGGGGCCCTGCCCCCGGTCGGTGTGGCCGACGTCAGCGAGCGCGACACCGACGGCGACCTTTATGTGCGGCTGGTCGAGGCGTCGGAGGATGCACCTCGCGCCGTCCTGGTCCCGGACAAGACTGGCAAGACGGGACCCGCCGTGGGGCTGGGCGCGCGTGTCCTGGCCAAGTTCGAGCGCGGCCCCGATGGCTGGGAAGCCCGGATCATCAAGGTTCTGGACACCGACACCAACCGCGTCCTGGGCGTCATCCGCAAGTCGAACCGCGAGGTGCGGGTCGAGCCCGTCGACCGCCGCTCCAAGGACGTCCTGTTCGTGCCGCCCGCCCAGGCCGAAAGCCTGAAGGACGGCGATCTGGTGTTCGCCTCCATTGAAAAGGGCGACCACCGCTATGGGCCCAAGCGCGGCAAGATTCTGGAGATCATCGGCCGCGAGGACGATCCCCGCGCCGCCTCCCTGATCGCCATCGCGGCCAACAAGGTGCCGATGGGCTTCTCCGAAGCGGTGGAGAAGGAAGCCGAGGATCAGGAACTGCCGTCGCTGAAGGGCCGTGAGGATCTGCGCGACCTGCCGCTGATCACCATCGACCCGGCCGATGCGCGCGACCACGACGACGCCGTCTATGCCATGCGGGACGACGATCCCAAGAATCCGGACGGCTGGGTGGTGTGGGTCGCCATCGCCGACGTGGCCGCCTACGTCCGGCCGGGTAGCCATCTGGACCGCGAGGCGCGTGATAAGGGCAACTCTACCTACTTCCCGGATCGCGTCGAGCCCATGCTGCCCGAACGACTGTCCAACGGGCTGTGCAGCCTGAAGGAGGGCGAGAACCGCGCCTGCATGGCCGTGAGGATGGTCTTCGACAAGGATGGGCGGAAGACCGGGCACAAGTTCGTGCGCGGTCTGATGCGCAGCCACGCCAAACTGTCCTATGAGCAGGCTCAAGCCGCCATCGACGGCCAGCCTGACGACACCACCGGCCCGATCATGGACGCGATCCTGACGCCGCTCTGGGCCGCCTATCGCACCATGTTGAAGGGGCGTCTGAAGCGCAGCCCGCTGGCCATCGAGAGCCCCGAACGGCGCATCCGTATGACGCCCGACGGCCAGATCGCCTCCATAGAACCCCGCGTCAGCCTGGAGGCCCACAGGCTGATCGAGGAGATGATGATCCAGGCCAATGTCTGTGCCGCCCAGACGCTGGAGCAGAAGCGCACGCCCCTGATCTACCGGATCCACGAGACGCCCAGCCAGGAGAAGACCTTCAACCTGGCCGACTTCCTGCAGACCATCGGCAAGCCGTGGGATAAGGGGCAGGCCCCGACCACCAAACGGCTGAACGCCCTGCTGGACGAGACTCGCGACGGGCCCCATGCAGAGGTCGTCAATGAGGTCGTTCTCCGGAGTCAGATGCAGGCCATCTATTCGCCCGAGAACATCGGCCACTTCGGTCTGAACCTGGACAGGTATGCTCACTTCACCTCGCCGATCCGGCGGTATTCCGACCTGATCGTGCACCGGGGCCTGATCCGGGCGCTGAACCTGGGCAAGGACGGGCTGACCGATCGCGAGATCTCCGAATTGCCGGCTATCGCCGAGCAGGTCACCCAGACCGAGCGCCGGTCGATGGCCGCCGAACGCGCCGCCATGGACCGCTACATGGCCGCCTTCCTGTCCGAGCGCGTGGGCGCGACCTTCACCGGGCGGATCACGGGCGTGACGCGGTTCGGCCTGTTCATCCGTCTGGACGAGACAGGAGCAGATGGCCTGGTGCCGGTGTCGTCACTGGGCGGCGAGTATTTCCATCACGACGACAAGGCCCACGCTCTGGTCGGTGAACGTAGCGGCCAGCGCTGGACCCTGGGCCGCACTGTGGAGGTCAAGCTGCAGGAGGCCACACCGATTACCGGCGGCCTGGTGTTCGAAATGCTGTCCGATCCTGCCCCGCGCGATCCCAATGCGCCCGCTCCCCGGCTGGGTGTCCGGGCCCGCAGTCCGGGCGGCAACGGCTTTCCCAAGCGCGGAGCCAACCGTCCCGGCGGCCCCAAGCCCGGCAAGGGTGGTCGCGCCAGCAAGCCCTCAGGCGGCCTGAAGGGGGTGCGCAAGGGCAAGCGGAAGTGACCCAGCCCTTCGATGCCGCCCAGGACCTGGCCGACGCCCCACGCATCGGTGGGCGTCAGCGTCCGAAGGATGCGGCAACCCTGATCCTCACCCGAGGCACATCCGGATCGACCGAAGTGCTGATGGGCCGCCGCGCACCCGGCCATGTCTTCATGGCGTCGAAATGGGTGTTTCCCGGCGGACGGATCGAGCGGGCCGACTATAGCGCGGCCTCAGCCACTGATCTGCCAGCACAGGACGCCGCTCGATTGGCGCGCGAGGGCAATGCCCGCCGCGCCCGCGCCCTGGCCCTGACGGCGGTGCGCGAAACCTTCGAGGAGACGGGCCTGATGCTGGCCGAGCCCGCGCCGATCGCTTCGGTCGCCGGGGCGTGGCGGGAGTTTCGCGCGGTCGGGGCCCTGCCCGACTTGGCAGCCCTGTCTTATGTAGCCCGCGCCATCACGCCGCCGGGACGGACGCGCCGTTTCGACGCCCGTTTCTTCATGGCCGATGCGAAGGCCTTGCTGCGCCCCGAGCCGACGGCGGGTTCGGGCGAACTGGACGAGATCGCCTGGATGCCATTGGCAGACGCGCGGGCGCTGGACCTGCCCGCGATCACCCGCTTTGTGTTGGGCGAGGTGGCCGAGCGACTGATCCAGCCCGGACGTCCCCTGCCCTTCGTGCGGATGATCCGGGGTACCCACCATGTCGAGCATCAGGATTGAGCCCATGGCCGACACGCCGATCACTCTGCGCCTGACCATCGCCGATCCGGTCGCGGGCCTGCACTACAGTTTGCAGGACAAGACGAATGCGCCAGTCGATGCGGTGATTGCAGGCGAGGGTCCGCTGTCTTTCGACGTGCCCGTCCGGCTGTCGGATGACGGGAGGATGCTGGGGCCGTTCGTACGCACCGAGGGGCCGAGGCGGCGCTTCGTCTACATCGCCATCGGTGGTCAGGCGGGAGGCGACGAACGGGTGTTCAGCCGTCGGGCCAAGATCGATGTGCACGACATTCCACCCGAGCTGCTGGTCCTCGCGCGCCAGGGAAAGGTGTTGGAGGCGGTGCTGCCCGGCCGCGGCAGGGATGGCACCCCGGCCTGCGCGACGGTTCGACCCATCAAAGGCTGGCGTCAGGTCTGAACGGGTTGGCGCCGATAGACGCCGCCCAAGCCTCAGCGTAAGCCTGTGGCCATGACGCCGATGAACATCGTGGGGTACGGGGTCTATGCCCCGCGCGAGC
>NZ_JAEMRO010000055.1 GCF_016463295.1 Brevundimonas sp. | reverse complement strand
GTCCATGCCCTCGGGCAGGCCGCGGATGAAATCGTCCAGTTCGGCGGCGTCGGCGGCGGCCCAGATGGCGGCCTCGTCGGCGTCGGGGCGGGCGAAGCCGATGTTGGCGCGGATCGTGTCGTTGAACAGGGCCACGTCCTGCGGCACCAGGGCGACGGCGGCGCGCAGACTTTCCTGCGTCACCCCTCGCACGTCGCGCCCGTCGATCAGCACCCTACCCTCCTGCGGGTCCAGCAGCCGCAAGGCCAGTTTGACGATGGTCGACTTGCCCGACCCCGACGGGCCGACGAGGGCGGTGGTGGTGCCGGGCGCGGCGACGAAGCTGACGTCTTCCAGCCCGTTAGCGCGGGCGTCGTGGCGAAAACCGACGGCCTCAAAGCGCAGTTCGGAGGCGCAACCCTCGTCCGGCTTGGCCAGGGCCATGGCGTCGGGCGCATCGGCGACCTGGGGCGTCTGGCGCGTGACCTTCAGCATCTCTTCCATGTCGATGAAGGACTGGCGGATCTCGCGATAGGCGAAGCCGAGGATGTTCAGGGGGGCATAGAGGCTGATCAGGATCAGGACGGCGGCGGTGACGTCGCCTGGCCCCATCCGCCCGGCGGCGGCCTCGAACCCGGCCATGACAGCCATGACGCCCAGGCCGACGTTCATGATGACCGCCTGCATGACGTTGAGCAGGGCGAGCGAGCTGTTGGCTTTCAGAGAGGCCCGGGTGTAGTCGCCCAGCGCCGCGTCATAGGTCCGGGCGGCGCGGGCCTCGGCGCCGAACGACTTGACGGTTTCGTAGTTCAACAAGGCGTCGACGGAGACGCCTGCGGCCTCGGTGTCGGCCGCATTCATTTCGCGCCGATGCTCCAGCCGCCAGTTCGACAGGGCGAAGGTGGAGGCGGCGTAGATGGCAACTACCGCGACTGCGACCGCGCCGAAGCGCCAGTCGTACTTGCCCGCGAGGACTCCGGCGGCCAGCACCAGCTCGACCCCGGTGGGGACCAGGTTGAAGGCAAGGATGCGCAGCAGGAAATCGACCGAACGCGCCCCGCGATCCATGGTCCGTGACAGGGAGCCGGACCGCTTGGTCTGGTGAAAATCCAGCGACAGGTTCAGGGCGTGGGCAAAGGTCTCGGTTGCTGCCGTCCGCTGGGCCGCCGAACGGACCGGGGCGAAGACCACGTCCGACGCATTGGGCGCGATCGCCGACAGCAGCCGTACGATGGCCCAGCCGACGGCGAAACCGGCAAAGCCCAGACCGATGGCGACCTCCGTCGGCTGATCCGAGGCCAGATGGTTGACCGCCGCGCCCAGTACCAGGGGGGCCAGAACGCCCAGGGCCTTACCCGCCAGGGTCATGGCGATGGCCCCGATCAGGCGCAGCCGCAGGTGGGGCGCATTGGACCGGCCGACCAGTTTGATAAGGTCACCCAGCGCCTGCCACGTCGGCGGGCCGTCGCCTGCGGGCGGGGCTATGCCTGCCTGTGCGGCCTTGGCCAGAGAATCCGATTTCCGCCCCGACCGTTCACCGCGCATGAGCGCAGATATGGACCGTGCCGGAGATTCCGCAAAGGGGGAGACGTCGCCGCAGCGCAAGCGGTGCATTGGGCGGTGAAGGGCTGGCTTCAGACCTTGAGACGATACCCGACACCCGGCTCCGTCTCGATCAGCACCGGCACGGACGGATCCTTCTCCAGCTTGTGACGCAACTGCCCGATGACGACCCGAAGATACTGGGTATCATCCCGATGCGCGGCCCCCCAGACGGCGGTCAGTAGGTCGCGATGGCCGATCACCTTGCCGGCGTCGCGCGCGAGCACCGCCAAGACGTCGTACTCCTTGGGGGTCAGGCGCACCGGCTGGCCGTCGCGGCGGACCGACCGATGCTCGGGGTCGAACTCCACATGGCCTATGATCAGGGGGCCCGACGTCGCATCCCGGCGCGGCCCGGCGCGCAGCAAGACCCGCAATCTGGCCAGAAGCTCGCCCACCCCGAACGGCTTTTCGACATAGTCGTTGGCCCCCAGATCAAGCGCCGCGATCTTTTCGGCCTCGCGGTCGCGGGCCGACAGGATGACGATCGGACCGCTGTAGAACTCCCGCGCCCGGATCAGCACATCCTTGCCGTCCATATCGGGCAGACCTAGGTCCAGCACCACGGCGTCCGGTGACCACAGCGCTATACCACGAAGTCCTTCCTGACCGCTGTCGGCGCGCCGGGGCTCGTAACCAGCGGCGTCCAGCGCCGGGGACAGAAAACGGTGGATCTGGGCCTCATCATCGATGACCAGAATCTGGGGGCGGACGGCTGACATGGTTTTCGAGCCTTAGAGCAGATCGCGGTGGGTCGCGATGGCCTTGGGCAGGCTGATCAGGATGCGCGTTCCATGGCCGTCGACGATGGGGCTGGCGGCGGCGATGCGTCCTCCCATGGCCTCGACGAAGCCCTTGGCGATGGCCAGACCCAGGCCTGCGCCCTGGGTGCGGTCGGACGGCTCTTCCATGCGGCGGAATTTGTCGAAGACGCGCTCCAGCGCTTCTGTGGGTATGCCCTTGCCCTGATCCTCGATCGAGATGACGACCGAGCCGCGATCCTCATAGGCGGCCAGTTCGATGGTCGAGCCGTCGGGGCTGTAGGCGATGGCGTTCTCCAGAATATTGACCACCGCCTGTTCCAGCAGCCCCTGATCCAGCATGACCAGGCTGAGATCGCCAGGAAAATCGCGCGTCAGTGTTCGAGTCTGCAGACGGCGCGACACCCGTTCGGCTGCGGCATTCAGCACGTCGCGGACATCGATCCAGTCCGCCTTGACGTTCAGCCCGCCCCCTTCCAGCCGGGTCATGTCCAGAAGGTCGCCGACATAGCGGTTCAGCCGCTCGGCCTCCTCGCGGATACTCAGCAGCAGGTCGGCGCGCACCTCCGCGCTCAGTGTCGCGCCATATTCGATCAGAGTGGTCGACGCGCCCAGCACGGTCGACAGGGGTGTGCGCAGATCGTGGCTGACCGAGTTCATCAGCGCGCCCCTAAACCGATCGGCACGCCGCAGGCTTTCGGTCTCGACGGCGTCACCGGCCAGCTGGGCCCGCTCCAGAGCGACCGCGCCATTGTCCAGCAAGGCCAGCACCAGCCGCTCCTCGTCGGAGCTCGGCACCAGTGCGTTGGCGGCGACCCCGGCGACACCGGCGCGACCCCGCACGCCCTGCAAGGGCCAGAAGGTCCAGCTGGCCTGTGGCAGAGTGCCGGTGCCATGTCCGGCCGGCTCGCCCCGCTCCCAGGCCCAGCGGGCGGCGGCCATGGCGGCGGACCCCAGGGTTCCGTCTTCCGGCGCGCCGGCGTCGGGCGCATGAGCGACCATGACGATGTCGTCGCCCTGAGGCAGCAGCACGACCGCCCGGCTCCCGGCGGCGGCCGCGGTCTGTTCGGCCAGTACCCTAGCCGTCTGGATGTGCCCTTCCGCCGCCGACAGGGTCTGGCTGGCCGCCAGCAGAGCCGACACGGCCGAGGCCCGGCGCTGGGCCCGGCGCGCTTGCTCACGCACACGACCGGCCAAGGCCCCCGTGACCAAGGCCACGGCCCAGAAGACCAGCAGGGTCAGGATGTCTGTGGGCGAGCCGATGGCAAAGCTGTAGCGCGGCTCCAGAAACAGGAAGTTGTAGGTCAGAAAGGCCACGGTCGCGGCGACCAGGGCCGGGCGCAGACCGTACAGCACCCCCGCCGCCAAGACCGCCGACAGATAGACCACGCCCAGATCGACCCGCTGGAACGTCTGGTCCAGCATCAGGGCCAGGCCGGTCGCCAGTCCGACGAAGGCCGCGCCGATGGCATAGCCCGACCAGCTGCCGAATCCCGTCCAGCGGCGCGGTGCGGGTGTTTCGGTCGCCGTCGCCGGATCGGTGATGATGTGGACCGCCGCCCCCTGTGACGAGCGCAGCAGCTCGGTGGCCAGCGAGCGGCCGATGAAGGCGCTCCAGCGGCTGTCGCGACCCTTACCCAGCACGATCTGGGTGATGTTGTTCCGGTGGACGTAGTCCATGACGGTGGCAACGACATCGTCTCCGCTGAGCACCACCGTGCGTCCACCCAGCTGTTCGGCCAGTTTCAACGCTTCGGACAGACGCGCCCCGCGGGCGGCGTCGTGGGCCGTCGCACTGGGCCGGTCGATGTGGGCCACGGTCCAGGGCGCATCCATGGTCATGTCGGACAAACGCCGCCCGGCCCGCACCAGCGTACCCGCCATGCCGTCGCCGCCGACCAGCACCAGAATCCGCTCGCCCGCCGCCCAAGGGCCCTGCACCCCCTTTTCGCGCAGGGTGGCGACCAGCTGATCGTCCACCGTCTGGGCCGCACGGCGCATGGCCATCTCGCGCAGCGCCGTCAGGTTCTCGATCTTGAAGAAGTTCTCGGACGCGAGCCGCGCCGTCTCGGGCACATAGACCTTGCCCTCGGCCAGCCGCTTGCGCAGCTCTTCGGGCGTGATGTCCACCAGTTCGATGTCGTCGGCGCGGCTCAAGGCCCCGTCCGGCACGGTCTCGCGCTGGCGCACGCCGGTGATCCGCAACACCACGTCCGACAGGCTCTCCAGATGCTGGACGTTCAGCGTGGTCCAGACGTCAATGCCCGCCGCCAGGATTTCCTCGACATCCTGCCAGCGTTTGGGGTGACGGCTGCCGGGCACATTGGAGTGGGCATATTCATCGACCAGAAGCAGCTCGGGCCGTCGCGCGATGGCCCCGTCGATGTCGAACTCCATCAGGGCGCGCGACTTGTAGTCGATGGGGTTGCGCGCCATGACCTCCAGCCCGCGCAGAAGGCTCTCGGTCTCGCGCCGTCCGTGGGTTTCGACCACCCCGACAACGACATCGGCGCCCTCGGCCTTTCGCTTGCGGGCCGCGCGCAGCATCTCATAGGTCTTGCCGACCCCCGGCGACATGCCCAGAAACACCTTAAGCCGGCCCCGCTTTCGCAAGGCCGGCGTCTGGCGGTCCGGGGATGTCGAAGACGTCTCCCGCAAATCAGGTCGCCGGGAAGCGCGCGTCGATGGCCCGGTTGGTCATCAGCACATTGACGGTCGGTTGGCCTATGAAGCCCAGCAGCGGGCCGTGAGTGTTCTGATCGATCACGCTCTGAACCTCCTGAACCGGCACGCCACGGGCGGTGGCGATGCGCTGGGCCTGAAGGCGAGCGTAGGCCGGTGAGATGTCCGGGTCGAGGCCAGAAGCCGAGGTGGTGACGGCATCGGCCGGAATGGCCCCAGCCCCGTTCTCGGCCCGGATCGTCGTGGCACTTTCGGCGACCCGCGCGGCCAGGTCTTCATTCAGCGGCCCAAGGTTGGAGCCCGACGAGGATGAGCCGTCATAGCCGTCACCGGCCGCCGAAGGACGCGGACGCAGATAGCCCGCCTCGGTGAACGACTGGCCGACGAGAGCGGAGCCCTGGATGGTGCCGTCAGGCCCTCGCACCAGGCTGCCATTGGCCTGGGCCGGGAAGGCGCCCTGCGCTACGCCGGTGACAGCCAACGGATAGGCCAGGCCGAGCAGAAGGGTGAAAAGGGCGACCATGACGATCGCGGGGCGGATCTGATTCAGCATGATTGAACTCCGACGCTCCCTTCCCCTCGAGGGGGAAGGGCCGGGGATGGGGTGGTGGCAGAATGGTTCAAGACGTGGCGCAAAAGGCTTTGATCAAGCGTCGTCCGAGCCCATCTGCGCTCCGCGACGATCAGACTGCCTCCACCCCGCCCAACCCTCCCCCTCGAGGGGAGGGCTTTGGTTGTGGCGATCATCAGAATGTTGCCTTCAGGCTGGCGACGGCGCGGCTGTCATAGGCGGCGCCGAAGTCGTGCTCGTCGGTGTCATGGTAGCGCAGATCCAGCGCCAGATTCTCGGTCAGCTGATAGGCCGCCCCGACGTTCCAGGTGGTGTAGTCGAAGTCCGACGACACATACTGGCGGCCGACCGCCCCGTTGATCGTCCATTTGTCGGCGGGGCTGAAGGCGGCATTGGCCTCCAAATAGGTCGCCTCGTCCTCGGCCGCCCCAAAGAAGTCGGGCGAATAGTAGACGGCGGCGCCGATCGTCGCCGGACCGATGGCGCGCGAAGCGGCCAGCTTCAGCTCCACATAGTCGTAATCGGCGCTGTCAGGCTGGTTGGTGTAGAGATAGCCGACCGCCCCGATGTCGAGCGCCCAGCCCGCCGCCTCGGTGCGGAAGCCGCCGTAAAGGTCGACCTCGGCATTGGTGTCGTCATCGCCGGCGAAGGAAACGTTGGACGCCCAGGCCCCGGCGTAGAAGACGCCGTAGGTCAGGTCCACGCCGCCGGAGATGGCGGCCTCCTCCTCGGTCTGGCTCACGCCACGGAAGACGTAGTCGGAGGTCAGGGCCACGTTCCAGGCGACGTCTAGGCTGATGGTTTCGGAGGTGTCCTGCGCATCGGCGTTGGAGGCAACGCCCCAGACGATCACGGCCACCAGACAGGCCCCGGCGAACCAGGCGTCGTTGGAACCGGAGGCCTTCAGGCGTTTCTTGCGGGTCATTTCGGTTAGTCCTTGGGTACTAAAAGCGTTGGAGATGGACGGGGCGGATCTGGGTCAGGCCAGACCCAGCCCCGTGATGATCAGGTCGATGACCTTGATGCCGATGAAGGGCGCGATCAGGCCGCCCAGGCCGTAGATCAACAGGTTGCGGCCCAGCAGCTTGCCCGCCCCGACGGCGCGATATTTCACCCCGCGCAGGGCCAGCGGGATCAGCGCCACGATCACCAGCGCGTTGAAGATCACCGCCGAGAGGATGGCGCTCTCCGGCGATCCCAGGCCCATGACGTTCAGGGCGCCCAGTGCCGGCAGGGCGACGACGAACATGGCCGGGATGATGGCGAAATACTTGGCCACATCGTTGGCGATAGAGAAGGTCGTCAGGGCCCCGCGCGTGATCAGCATTTGCTTGCCGACCTCGACGATCTCGATGACCTTGGTCGGGTCCGAATCCAGATCGACCATGTTGCCGGCCTCACG
Organism: Brevundimonas sp.; assembly: GCF_016463295.1. Taxonomy (GTDB): domain Bacteria; phylum Pseudomonadota; class Alphaproteobacteria; order Caulobacterales; family Caulobacteraceae; genus Brevundimonas. The sequence goes on along the minus strand of NZ_JAEMRO010000055.1, from coordinate 7,028 downwards.
GGCGGCCTGGGCGCCGGTCTGCATGGCCACGCCGACATCGGCCTGGGCCAGGGCGGGTGCATCGTTGGCCCCGTCGCCGCACATGGCGACCAGACGGCCCTTGGCCTGTTCCTCGCGGATGAGGCGCAGCTTGTCCTCGGGCGTGGCCTCGGCCAAGTAGTCGTCGACACCCGCCTCCGACGCGATGGCGGCGGCGGTCACCGGGTTGTCGCCGGTGATCATGACGGTGCGCAGCCCCATGCGACGCAGGTCGGCGAACCGCTCCTTGACGCCCGGCTTGACCACATCCTTCAGATGGATGACCCCGACCAGCACCTCGTCCTGGGTCACGGCCAGGGGCGTGCCGCCCGAACGGGCGATCCGGTCCACGGCGGCCTTGAACTCGGCCGGGACCGCGGCCTCGGTCAGGTTCAGCGCCTTCAGCACGGCGTCCACCGCGCCCTTGCGCCAGGACGATGTCCCGGCCTCCAGACCCGACTGGCGGGTCACGGCGCTGAACGGGATGGCCTTTGAGCCCTCCGGTTGTTCGACCACGACACCGGCGTTGCGGCCCAGTTCGACGATGGAGCGGCCTTCCGGCGTCTCGTCGGCCAGGGAGGCGGTCACGGCGGCGCGCAGAGCGACTTCCGGCCGGACGCCGGGCACCGGGATCACCTCCGTGGCCATGCGGTTGCCGAAGGTGATGGTGCCCGTCTTGTCCAGCAGCAGGGTATCGACGTCGCCTGCGGCCTCGACCGCCCGGCCCGAGGTGGCCAGGACATTGACCTTCAGCAGCCGGTCCATGCCCGCGATGCCGACGGCGCTCAACAGACCGCCGATGGTCGTGGGGATCAGGGTGATGAACAGGGCCCCCAGAACGATGGGATCCAGCTCCACGCCCGAATAGGCCCCCAGACCCAGCAGGGTGACGACGGCGATCAGGAAGACCAGCGTCAGACCGGCCAACAGGACCGAAAGGGCCAGCTCGTTCGGCGTCTTTCTGCGGTTCGCGCCTTCGACCATGGCGATCATGCGATCCAGGAAGGTCGAGCCCGGGGCCGAGGTGATGCGCACCTTGATCCAGTCGGATACGACCGTCGTGCCCCCGGTCACGGCCGAACGGTCGCCGCCGGCCTCACGGATCACGGGGGCGGATTCACCCGTGATGGCCGCCTCATTGACCGAAGCCACGCCCTCGACGATTTCGCCGTCCGAGGCGATGACGTCGCCCGCCTCGACCAGGATGATCGAGCCGACCTCCAGATCGTTGGCCGGTGTGGGGACGACGGTCCCGGTCCCTGGGTCGACGATCAGCTTGGCCTTGGTCGTCACGCGAGTGGCACGCAGGCTGTCCGCCGCCGCCTTGCCGCGCCCTTCGGCGACGCTTTCGGCGACATTGGCGAACAGGACCGTGGCCCATAGCCACAGCGCCAGTTGGATAGCGAAGCCGGCGGCCTGCCCACTCGTGATCTCGGCCACGGCCGAGACGGTGGACAGCAGGGCCACGATCCAGGTGGTGAAGATCACCGGATTGCGGACCAGATGGCGCGGGTTCAGCTTGACGACGGCATCGGTCAGGGCACGGCCGATCATGGAGCCGGTCAGGCCGCCGGGAGCCAGCGAGGGCTGAGGCTTTTCGCCCAGCATGTCAGGGTTTGCGAGTGTCATGAACGTGGTCCGATCAGGACGCCCCGCCGAGCATCTGGAAATGCTCGACAATGGGTCCAAGGGCGAGGGCGGGGAAGAACTGCAACCCGCCCAGGATGAGGATGACGCCGATCAGCAGGCCGATGAACAGCGGCCCATGGGTCGGCAGGGTGCCGGTCGAGGGGGCCAGCTTGGGCTTGACGACCAGGGCTCCGGCAATGGCCAGCACGGCGACAGCGGGCACGAACCGGCCCATCAGCATGGCGAGACCCAGGGTCGTGTTCCACCAAGGGGCATTGGCCGTCAGACCGGCAAAGGCCGATCCGTTGTTCGCCGCACCGGAGGTGTAGGCGTACAGAATCTCCGACAGCCCGTGCGGACCGTCATTGAGTAGCCCTTCCAGCGCCGTCGGATAGACGGCGGCCATGGCCCCAAAGCCCAGTATGGCCAAAGGCAGAACCAGGACGGCGATCATGGCGTACTGGATTTCGCGCGCCTCGATCTTCTTGCCCAGATATTCCGGCGTGCGCCCGACCATCAGCCCGGCCACGAAGACCGCCAGAATGGCCATGACGACCATGATCGCGATGCCCGAGCCGATGCCGCCCGGCAGGATTTCGCCCAGCTGCATCAGGAACATCATGATGGCCCCGGACAGCGGCATGGCGCTGGCATGCATGGAGTTGACCGAGCCGTTTGAGGCACCGGTCGTCATGCCTTCCCAGGCGACGGAGGACGGAAGGCCAAAGCGGACCTCCTTGCCCTCCATATTGATGGGTTGCTCGATGCCAGCGGCGACCAGGGCGGGCGCGGGCTGGCTTTCGGCCACATAGATCCCGGCGGTGCAGACGCCCAGCAGGATGGCGGCAGCGACCACAAGGGCGCGCACGTCCTTCTTGGCAAGGACGCTGCGACCGAAGGCGAAGAAGGCCGCCCATCCCATGACGTTGATCGAGACGGCGGTGATCAGATTGGTCAGGGCCGAGGGATTCTCGAACGGGTGGGCCGAGTTGACGTTGAAGATACCGCCGCCATTGATGCCCAGCTGTTTGATGGCCAGCTGCGACGCGACCGGGAACAGCGACAACGTCTGCTCTCCGCCTTCCAGACCCGTCGCGGTCACCGAGGCCGACAAGCTCTGAACCACGCCCAGACCGGCCAGCACGATCGCCAGAACCAGCGACGCGGGCAGCAACAGGTAGAGCGTGGTCCGCGTCATGTCGGCCCAGAAGTTGCCGACCCCCTCGCCCCGATTGGCGACAAAGGCGCGCGCCAGGGCCGCCGCGATGGCGGCACCTGTGGCGGCGGACAGAAAGTTCTGGACGGTCAGGCCGGCCATCTGGCTGAGCGTCGACATCGTCGTCTCGCCGCCATAGCTCTGCCAGTTGGTGTTGGTCACGAAGCTGACGGCGGTGTTGAAGGCCAGATGCGACGACAGGCCGGCAAACGCCTGCGGGTTCATCGGCAGGATGCCTTGCAGCCGCAGCAGGCCGTACAGAAAGACGAAGCCCGCGAGGTTGAACGCCAGCAGCGCCCCGGCATAGCCCAGCCACCCTTGGCTGCGTTTCGGATCGACGCCCGAAGCCTTGTAGAAGACGCCTTCGACCGGCCGCAGAACGGGGTCCAGCCACGTCCGCTCGCCGTTCCAGACGCGCGACAGATAGAGGCCGAGCGGCCATGCGATCAGCACGGACAGACCCAGCGTCAGGGCGATTTCCGCCCAACCTTGAATGGTCATGTCAGCGGCTCCTTCAGAACCGCTCGGGGCGCAGCAGGGCCGCGACCATGTAACCGGCGACGACGATCGCGCCGACACCCCACAGAATGGAGACCAGCATCGTCAAACTCGCTTTAGAAAAACGGCGAGAGCGGCGAAAGCCACAAAGGCCCCGCCGCCGAGCGCCAGATAGATTACGTCGGCCATGCCGCGCTCCTGCGTTCAGATCAGGAGGCGTTCAGACACCCATGGGCCATAAGCGGGCCATATCGAACCGCGGGGGAAGACATAAGCTGCGCGTAAAGAACGCTGATCTGGGCCCAGGCTTCAGCCCCCCGGCGACCGCGATGCGACCAGATCGTCCACCACCGAAGGATCGGCCAGAGTGGAGGTGTCGCCCAAGGCATCGGTCTCGTTGGCGGCGATCTTGCGCAGGATGCGCCGCATGATCTTGCCGGAGCGGGTCTTGGGCAGGCCGGGGGCCCAGTGGATGGCGTCTGGTGCGGCGATAGGGCCGATCTCCTTGCGGACGTGGGCGATCAAGGCCGACTTCAGATCGTCCGTCGGCTCGATGCCCGCCTTAAGCGTCACATAGGCATAGATGCCCTGACCCTTGATATCATGGGGAAAGCCGACGACCGCGGCCTCGGCCACCTGGTCATGCAGGACCAGGGCGCTCTCGACCTCTGCAGTCCCCATCCGGTGGCCCGAGACGTTGATCACGTCATCGACCCGGCCGGTGATCCAGTAGTAGCCGTCCGCGTCTCGTCGACAGCCGTCGCCCGTGAAATACTTGCCAGGATAGGTCGAGAAATAAGTCTCGAAGAACCGCTGGTGGTCGCCCCAGACGGTGCGCATCTGGCCCGGCCAGCTGTCGGTGATGACCAGATTGCCCTCGGTCGCCCCCTCCAGGACGGCGCCTTCGGCATCGACCAGTTGCAGCTCGACGCCCGGCAGCGGTTTGGTCGCCGATCCCGGCTTCAGTGCCGTGGCACCGGGCAGTGGCGACACAAGAATGCCACCCGTCTCGGTCTGCCACCAGGTATCGACGATGGGACACCGCCCCTCGCCCACCACCTCGTGATACCAGCGCCAGGCCTCGGGATTGATGGGCTCGCCCACGCTGCCCAGCAGACGCAGGGACTTGCGACTGGTCGCCTTCACCGGGCCGTCGCCCTCGCGCATGAGGGCGCGCAGCGCGGTCGGGGCGGTATAGAAGATCTCGACCTTGTGGCGATCCACCACCTGCCAGAAGCGGCTGGCGTCGGGCCAGGACGGAACGCCCTCGAACATCAGCGTCGTCGCGCCATTGGCCAGAGGGCCATAGACGCAGTAGCTGTGCCCCGTGACCCAGCCAACGTCGGCCGTACACCAGAAGACCTCGCCCGGCCGATAGTCGAAGACCAATTCGTGGGTCCAGCTGGCCCAGAACAGATATCCGCCGGTCGTGTGCAGGACGCCCTTCGGCTTGCCCGTCGAGCCCGAGGTGTAGAGGATGAACAGCGGGTCCTCGGCATTCATCGGCTCGCAGGGGCAGTCGTCGGACATGCCCTCGCGCACCTCTTCATATTGCACGTCGCGGCCCTCGACGATCGCCACTTCCGCGCCGGTGTGCGAAACCACCAGAACCTTGTCGACCAGACCCCGCACGCCGGCCCGTTCCAGGGCCGCATCGACATTCGCCTTCAGCGGCACGGACTTGCCACCTCGTTGTCCTTCGTCGGCGGTGATGACGAAGCGCGAACCGCAGTCTTCGATCCGTCCTGCGATACTGTCGGGCGAAAAGCCGCCGAACACCACGGAATGCACCGCCCCGATTCGCGCACAGGCCAGCATGGCCATGGCCGCCGTCGGCACCATGGGCATATAGATCGTGACGCGGTCGCCCTTCTGAACCCCCATGCCCTTCAGCACATTGGCCATGCGGCAGACTTCGGCATGCAGTTCGCGATAGGTCAGACCACCGTAGCGATTGGGGTCGTCGCCCTCCCACAGGATTGCCGTCTGATTGCCACGCGTCTCCAGATGCCGGTCCAGGCAGTTCCAGGCGACGTTCAGCACCCCGTCGGCGAACCAGCGAATGCGGAAGTCGGCCTTGTCGAACGACACGTCCTTGATGACCGTCGGGGGCGTCATCCAGTCCAGCCGCTGGGCCGCTCCTGACCAGAATGCGTTCGGGTCGCGACGCACCGCGTCGCGCGCGGCCTCGTACGCCCTGGCATCCATATGGGCGCGGGCGGCCCATTCAGGCGCGACGGGATACAGTTCGGGGTCAATCGACATTCAGCCAGTCCTCGGCAAGCCAATACGCCGCCAGGCGCTGCCAGCAGCCGAACGGTCCGAGACCAGCCAACATCACCGGGATGGGCGCGTCCAGCCCTTGCGATGCGCCCGGACCCAGGCCCAGACGATCGTGACGATCACGACGCCGACCATTCCCGAGAAGGCCAGGTCCCAGGCGTCGTCGAACAACAGGGCCCCGACCAGGCCTGCCAGGCTTAGACCCAGCAGAACCAGCGGAAGGCCGAGGATCGCGGTCAGCGACAGATGGCTGCGCATCAGATCGCCTTCCGCCGCTTGCCCAGCCACAGATAGAGCCCCGACCCCAGGATGATGATCGTCGCCAGGTCCAGGAGCGCCCAGACGATCTTCAGCGCCATCCCGCCATAGTCCCCGAAATGCAGCGGCTGCGACAGGGCCAGGGTCTTCACATACCAGGGTGTCGGCGCGACAGCCGCCAGCTCGCCGGTCCGCGCATCGATCAGGGCCGGTGTCGTCAGATGCGTCGTCAGCGGCGTGTCCCCATGAAAGAAGACGGCATAGTGGTGATCCGTCGAATAGGCGGTGCCCGGAAAGGCCACGAACTGCAGCGTCTTGCCCGGCAGGGCCGCCCTTGCGCGCTCCACCGCCGCGTCCAGAGAGGCGCGCTCGCCGTCCGGGGCAGGATCGGCATAGGCCACCGTCAGTTCCTTCAGTGCCGTATCCTTCCAGTAGGCCAGGATGGGTGTCGCCAGGGTGTTGACGATGCCCGTCACCCCGACCACCAGCACCCAGCCCACCGTCACGATGCCCAGAAGGTTGTGATAGTCGAGCCAGCGGGTCCGCGCGGCCTTGTCGATCCGGATCGTCCCGAACACCAGCCGGCGCATGAAGGGTACATACAGCACCACGCCCGACACCACGGCGACGACCAGCAGCAGCCCCATCGCCCCCAGAAACAGCATGCCGGGCAGGCCCAGGAACATGTCGGTGTGAAGCTGCAGCAGAAACTCCATCACCGGATGCCCGGCCACCAGCGGAGCCGCGTCGCCGCTGGTCTGATCGATGGGCTGGAAGGAATACTGACCCTCGGGCGCATCGGGCCTCCGGCTGGTGACGTTCACCACGGGCCGGTCCTCGTCGAAGCTCATGAAGGCCGGCACCTCGCCGGGCTGGCGCGCCAGTGCGGTCTCCAGCACCTGATCCAGCGACAGGCGACGCCCGTCCGCATGGGCCGGAGCCCACGGCTCGTCCAGCAGCAGGTGGTCCAGCTCATGGCTGAACACCAGTGGCAGGCCCGTGATGCACAGCATCAGCAGGAAAGCGGTCGAGACCAGGCTCGACCACTTGTGGACCCACGACCAGCCCTTGAGGGTGCGTGTCTGCATCCGCCTCAGAAATCCGTCGACAGCGACAGCCGCAGGGT
>NZ_JAEMRO010000054.1 GCF_016463295.1 Brevundimonas sp. | reverse complement strand
ACCGCCGCCGAGATCGCGCGCGTGTCGGGCGCGGCCAAGGACGGTTCGGCCAAGCGCGAGGAGCTGTCTGGCTCGACCATCACCATCACCTCGCTGGGCACGCTGGGCGGGGTGGTCCACACCCCGATCATCAATCACCCCGAGGTCGCCATTATCGGCCCCAACAAGATCGCCGAGCGGGTGGTGGTGCGGGACGGCCAGATGGTCGTGCGCAAGATGATGAACCTGTCCTCCAGCTTCGACCACCGCATCGTCGACGGCCACGACGCGGCGGTCTTCGTCCAGCGGATCAAGGGCCTGCTGGAGCATCCCGCGACGCTGTGGATGGGGTGATCGAGTGAAGCTTGGGTTGCTTCCTGTTGCGCTGACTCTGCTGGTCGCCCTGTCGGCTCCGGCTTTGGCCTGCACACCAGGACCCAACCAAGCCGAGTTCGACAAAGCATACTACCGGTCAGTGACATCGGTTTATCGGGTCGTGGCTGAGGACTTCACGCCTGTGAATCCCCGCTATCCCGCTGATAATTTCAGCGTTCGCATGAGGCCGATCGAACCGATTTGGGGTGAACGTCCTCCCCCGCCGGTTGAGATGACGTTTACCGCAGGGATGTGCAGCGATTGGTACATTGAACACATCGAACAAGGCGAGACGCTGAACGGGAAAGAGTATCTCGTCTTCTTGGCTCCACCCGGTCGACAAAACCTGCGCAACCTTCACGCCATTCCGGCGAACGGTCGGTCCGCAGCTGAAGCTCTCGTTATATTGGGAAATCTGCAAGTCAGGGGTGGCAGTGCTCCGTACCCTGAAGATGATGGGCTTCCTACGTGGCCGCCATCTGAACTAGCAAATTCCGCATCGGTCACCCCTCCTTTGTCCTTCCGTTGGCCGGTCACACTTGGGATCGGGGCTTTCTTATTCCTCATTGGCCTTGAAGTTGGCCGAGCATCCCTCAAAATTCGTAAGAAGTCAGCGAAATGACCCAGACCCTTAAGACCAAAGTCCTCATCATCGGTGCAGGAACCGGCGGCTATGTCGCCGGCATCCGCTGCGGCCAGCTGGGGCTCGACACCATTCTGGTGGATGGCGGTGACGGGCTGGGCGGGACCTGCCTGAACGTCGGCTGCATTCCGTCCAAGGCCATCATCCATGCGGCGTCCAAGTTCGAGACGGTCAGCAAGGCCGCCAATGGCGGAACCCTGGGCATCACTGTGGCGGACCCGGTGATTGACTTCGCCCAGACCGTCGCCTGGAAGGACGGGATCGTCAAAAAGCTGAACGGCGGGGTCGCGGCCCTGCTGAAGAAGGCCAGGGTCAAGGTCATCAAGGGCTGGGCCCAGTTCTCCGACGCCAAGACCTGCACGGTGAAGACCGATGACGGCGACATCGTCATCAGCGCCGAACACGTCATCCTGGCCACGGGGTCGGAGCCGGTCGAGCTGCCGTTCCTGAAGTTCGGCGGCGACGTCATCTCCTCGACCGAGGCCCTGTCGCTGGATGCGGTGCCGGAGCGGCTGGTCGTCGTCGGCGGCGGCTATATCGGGCTGGAACTGGGCATCGCCTATCGCAAGCTGGGGGCCCAGGTGGCCATCGTCGAAATGGCCGACCGCATCTTGCCGCTCTATGACAAGGCCCTGACCGATCCGGTCGCCAAATGGCTTACGAGCCACGGTGTCGAACTGCATCTGGGGGCCAAGGCCGGCGGGTTCGGAGAGGGCCAGCTGTCGATCACCACGCGCGACGGCACGCCGATGCAGTTGCCCGCCGACAAGGTGCTGGTCACCGTGGGTCGCCGCCCGCGCACCAAGGGCTGGGGTCTGGAAAACATGGGCGTGACCATGGACGGGCCGTTCGTGAAGATCGACAACCGCTGCGCCACGAACATGAAGAACGTCTGGGCCGTCGGCGACCTGACCGGTGAGCCCATGCTGGCGCACAAGGGCTCGGCCCAGGGCGAGGTCGTGGCGGAGATCATCGCCGGACACGACAAGCGGTTCGATCCCGTCACCATCGCGGCGGTCTGTTTCACCGAGCCGGAAATCGTGTCCGCAGGTCTCGGCCCGCTGGATGTCGAGGGCCGCGACGACGTCATCACCGCCATGTTCCCGCTGGCCGCTATCGGCCGGGCGCTCGCCATCGAGGCGGGCGAGGACGGCGGCTTCGTGCGCGTGCTGGCCTCGAAGTCCGATCACCGCCTGCTGGGCATCCAGGCCGTCGGCCAGCATGTCGCCGAACTGTCCAACAGCTTCGCACAGATGCTGGAGATGGGCGCGGTGCTGGAGGACGTCGCGGGCGTCATCCACGTGCACCCGACCCTGGGCGAAGCCTTCCACGAGGCGAGCCTGCGGGCGCTTGGGCATGCGATTCATATCTAGGTGTGCATCCTTCTCCCCTTGCGAGACAAGGTGGCAGGCGAAGCCTGACGGATGAGGGGTCGCTCCGACCCGTCCGCGTTGGAGGGCTACCAGGTACGATGCTGAAAGGTCCGAGCGACCCCTCATCCGCCCCTCCGGGGCACCTTCTCCCGCAAGGGGAGAAGGATGAAACCGTTGGCTTGGGGCTAAGCAACGCCTCCACACCCCTGGCCCTTTACGTCCACTGGCCCTATTGCGCGCGCATCTGCCCCTATTGCGACTTCAACGTCGTGCGCGACCGGGGGCGGGATCAGGAGCAGGCGGGGCTGGTCGAGGCGATCCTGGCCGATCTGGAGGCGCAGGCCGCGCTGACCGGACCGCGCCGCCTGGCCTCCATCTTCTTCGGCGGTGGTACGCCCTCTCTGCTGGACCCGGACGCCGTGGCCCGCATCATCGCCGCCGCCACGGCCCGGTTCGCTCCCCTCGGCCCCATAGAGATTACGCTGGAAGCCAATCCCACGGATGCGGAGGCCGACCGCTTCGCGGCGCTGAGAGACGCCGGGATCAACCGCCTGTCGATGGGGGTCCAGGCGCTGGACGACGCGGCGCTCAGATTTCTGGGCCGCAACCATTCGGCGGACGAGGCCCGGCGTGCCGTCGCCGTCGCCGCCCGCGCCTTCGACCGGCTGTCGATCGACCTGATCTATGCCCGCCCCGGCCAGACGGTGGCCGGCTGGACCGAGGACCTGACCCAGGCGCTCGATCTGGGGTTCGAGCACATCTCGCCGTACCAGCTGACCATCGAGCCCACGACCGCCTTCGGCCGCGCCGTCGCGCGGGGGGCCTGGTCGCCGCCCGACGAGGATCTGGCCGCGGACCTCTATGAGACCACACAAGAGGTGCTCCAGGCCGCCGGTTTCGACGCCTATGAGGTCTCCAACCACGCGCGCGGCGTTGCGGCCCGCTCCAGCCACAACCTGCATGTCTGGCGCGGGGGCGACTATCTGGGCCTCGGCCCCGGTGGCCATGGCCGCCTGACCCTGGACGGCGTCCGCACCGCGACCGTCGCCCACCGGGGCATCGCCGACTATGTCACCGGCGTCGAGGCCGGAATCCCCTGGGGCGAACACCAACGCCTCTCCCCCACCGATGCCGCCGAGGAAAAGGTCTTGCTGGGCCTGCGCACGGTCGAGGGGGCAGCGCTGGCGAACCTGGCGACGCTGGGACGAACAGTCGAGGCGGACCCGCTGGCCGACCTGATCGCGGACGGGTTTCTGGAAGTCGAGGCCGGACGGGTCCGCGCCACCGCGACGGGGCGGCCGGTGCTAGACGGGGTGCTGAAAGTCTTGCTCACATAAACGTGGACGGGTGCCGAGTCAGTTTCGCGTGGCAAGATCACCCAAAGCAGCGCTAGTCATAAGCGATGGAAGATACCGCCCCTTCAAAACGATCGGTTCGCGCGAAGGCGGATGCGATCAAACCGTTTCGCTGCAAGAATCTCATCGCGGTGATCGAGGACCCGACCGACGTAAAGAATATCGGCACGGTCATTCGAAACGTGAACGCGCTCGGCGTTGAGAAAGTCTATGTGGTCGATCCACGCCGTGCCTTGCCCGACGATTGGCAGGAGTTGCGCAGCGACAGGGCCATCTCCAAGATTTCGGTTTCGGCAGTGAAGTGGACGTTCGTGAAGCGCTTCGACAGCACGGACGAGTGTTTCGACTACCTCGAAAAGAAGGGCTTCGTGTCCATCGTCACCTCGCCCCATGTGAAGGGCAAAACGAGCCTGTATCTGGACGACGGTGACTACACGGTCCACGCCAAACTGGCGGTATGGTTCGGAAGCGAGTCCGTTGGCATCAGCGAGCGGGCGGTTGAACGCAGCGCCATGTGTGTCAGTGTTCCCATGTTCGGCATGATTGAAAGTCTCAATCTTGGGACAAGCTCGGGCATCGTGCTCTATGAGGTTGCAAAACAGCGCCGCCGCTATCAGAGCCAGTTCAGGATGCGCAATCGCAGAGGCGTACGCGATGTGCCGCTACCAACGGTTATGACGCCCGCTGTGGCGGACTGAACCATAGTCCCGTGAGATGACCGAGCCCTCACCCTTCCCCCCCACTGCCCCGCCGCCGCGCCTCGTTTCGCCCGGCCTGTATCTGGTGGCGACGCCGATCGGGAACCTGCGCGACATGACGTTGCGGGCGCTGGACGTGCTGGCCGCCGCCGATCTGGTCCTGGCGGAGGACACGCGGGTGACCGGCAAGCTGCTGTCGGCCTATGGGCTGAAGACCAAACTGGAACGCTGCGACGACCACGCCTCCGCCCGGGCGGCGGAACTGGCCATCCAACGCCTGCGCGAAGGGGCAGTGGTGGCCCTGGTGTCGGATGCGGGCACGCCGCTGGTCAGCGATCCCGGCTTCGTCGTGGCCAGGGCGGTGATCGCCGAGGGCCTGCCGGTCCATCCCATCCCCGGTGCCTCCAGCCTGCTGGCCGCCCTGTGCATCGCGGGCTTGCCGGCCGACCGCGTGACCTTCGCGGGCTTCCTGCCACCCAAGTCCGGTGCCCGCCGCGCAGCGCTGGAAGAGCTGCGCACGACCCGCCAGACGCTGGTTGTCTTCGAGAGCGGGCCGCGTCTGGCCGACAGCCTGGCCGACATGGCCGCCGTCCTCGGCCCACGCCCCGCGGCCGTCGCCCGCGAGCTGACCAAGCTGTACGAAGAGTGCGTGCGCGGGACTCTGGCCGAGCTGGCCACGGACCCCCGCTGCCAGTCGCCCAAGGGCGAGATCGTCATCGTCATCGGCCCCGGCGAGGCCGAGGTCGCCAGCGAGGCCGACGCCGATGCCGCCCTGGCCGAGGCCATGACCCGCCTGCCACCGGGCGAGGCCGCCGCCGAAGTGTCCCGTGCCCTGAACCTGCCCCGCAAGCCCCTCTACAAGCGGGCGCTGGAGATGCAGGGCCGGTGAGCCGGAAACGCCCCCGGCTGAAACCCGCAACTGTCGTGCGGGCCAAGCAGGGCTGGCGCATGACCTTGGGCCGCGACGCCCACCGCCAGGGCCATCGCTCCGAATGGCTGGCGGCGGCCTGGCTGATGCTGAAGGGCTATCAGCTGCTCGGCTTCCGGCTGAAGACCCGCGCCGGCGAAATCGACATCCTGGCCCGCCGGGGCAGGACGCTGGCCGTGGTCGAGGTCAAGCGCCGCGCGACCGTCGATCAGGCGCTGCTGGCCATTGGCCCGGACCAGTACGACCGCCTGCTGTCCGCCGGTCGCGCGGTGTTGCGCCAAAGACCCAGCTTGGCTGGTCATGTGTTGCGTATCGATATTGTGGCGCTGGCCCCCGGACGGTTTCCGGTTCATCGTCGCGGCATAGAGCCCATGGGGAGGGGCTAGAGGGGGCTGAAGCATGACGCGCGACGAGGCTATCGACGTTCTGACCCAGGCCGGTCAGGCCGAGGACGATGCCTTCCCGCTTCTGGACGCCGCCATCGCCTGCGCCATCCACGACGCCCCCCTGCGCGATCCCGCCCCCGTCCGCGCCCTGGCCGACCGCGCCGCCGAACGTCTGGCCGAGCGACTGATCGAGGACGGTCCTGACGAGGCCCTGTCCGAAACGATGTGCAGCGACTTCCGCCTCAATGGCGACCTGCTGCATCACGACAATCCGGCCAATACCGACGTCATCGACATCGCCGAGCGCAGGCGCGGCCTGTCGGCGGCGCTCAGCGTCTTCTATCTGGATGCCGCCCGGCGCAATGACCTGCGGGCCGATGGCGTGGACTTCCCCGGCCACTTCCTGTTGCGGGTGGAAACGCCCGAGGGGCCGGTCGCACTGGACCCATTCAGCCAGGGGCGGCTGGTTTTGCCGTCCGAGCTCAGCCGTCGCGCGCTGCGGGCGGGTCTCACGCCGCACGTCGCCGACCGGCTGGACCTGCTGATGGCCTCGGTCAGCGACCGCGAGGCCCTGATCCGGCTGCAGAACATGGTCTTCGTCCGCGCCATCCACGCCCATGATTATGAAGGGGCAGAGCGGTCCGCCCTACGATGCGCCCTGCTGGACCCCGAGGACCACCGTCCCTGGCTGGACGTCGCCACCGCGCGCGAGAAGCAGGGGGCCCTGACCGGCGCGCTCCAGGCCCTGGCCTGCGCCCGCACCCTGGACGACCCGCTGGCCGCGCGCCGTCAGATCAGTCTGGACCGGGTCCGGCTTCAGCTGAACTGAGACCGCCCGGCCTTGCGCCGCCTTGCCCGCCTGCCCATTAGTCTGGGGCAGAGCAGCCGAGGACCGAGCCCATGAAAGTCGCCATCCAGATGGATCCTATCGAAGGGGTCAACATCGCCTCGGACACCACCTGGCTGATGGCGATGGAGGCGCAGAACCGGGGCTATTCGCTCTGGGTCTATGATTTCCGCACCCTGGCCCTGGACGAAGGCCGCCTGTACTGCCGCGCCCGCCCGGTGACCCTGAAACAGGTACAGGGCGACCACGTCACCTTCGGAGACGAAGTGAAACTGGACCTCGGCCGTGACATCGACGTCATCCTGATGCGTCAGGACCCGCCGTTCGACATGGCCTATGTCACGGCCACTTATCTGCTGGAGACGGTCCACCCGCAGACGTTGGTCGTCAACGATCCGGCCCAGGTGCGCAGCGCGCCTGAAAAGCTGCTGGTCACCCACTTCCCCGACCTGACTCCGCCGACCCTGATCAGTTCGGACCCGGTCGCCCTGGTCGACTTCCACAAGCGGCACGGCGATGTGGTGCTGAAACCCCTGCACGGCGCGGCCGGTTCGGGCGTCGTGCGGCTGAAGGCGGACGACCCCAATCTGGAGGCCCTGATCGAGATTCACGCCACGGGCAGCCGCGACCCCCTGGTGATCCAGAAATTCCTGCCGGCGGTGTCAGCGGGCGACAAGCGCATCCTGCTGGTCGACGGCGAACCCGTCGGGGCCATCAACCGCGTGCCGCTGAAGGATCAGGTCCGCTCCAACCTGCGCGTCGGTGGCACGGCGGCTCCGGTCGAACTGACGCCGCGCGACCTGGAAATCTGTGCCGCCATCGGCCCGACCCTGAAAGAGCGTGGGCTAATCTTCGTCGGCATCGACGTGATCGGCGACTGGATGACCGAGATCAACGTGACCTCCCCCACGGGTGCGCAGCAGCTCAAACAGTTCAGCGGTGTCGATGCCGCCGCTCTTATGTGGGACGCCATAGAGACACGGCGCATTCCGTCGGCGTAACCCCGGTCTTGCAATCCGCTCTCGTTCATGGTTCGTTCTCTCGCGGATAGCGGGAGCGGGTCATGGTCGCCAGTGTCGTCACGGTTGCCTTCGAAGGGGTGGATGCGCGGCGCGTGGACGTGCAGGTCCAGCAGCTGTCCAGCGATCAGCCGTCCTTCACCATCGTCGGCCTGGCCGACAAGGCGGTGGCCGAGAGCCGGGAACGGGTGCGGGGGGCGTTCGCGGGCATAGGGCTGGCTTTGCCGTCCAAGCGCATCATCGCCAACCTGGCCCCGGCCGACCTGCCGAAGGAGGGCAGCCATTTCGACCTGCCCATCGCCTTGGCCCTGCTGGCCTCCATGGGCGTCATTCCGCCCGATGCCCTGAACGGCTGGGCCGCGATCGGGGAGCTCGGGCTGGATGGCCAGATCGCGCCGGTGGGCGGAGCCCTGCCCGCCGCCGTGGCCGCCGACGCCATGGGGCTGGGCCTCATCTGTCCGGAGTTCAATGGGCCGGAGGCGGCCTGGGCGGGCGATGTCGCCGTGCTGGCTCCGCGCTCGCTGATCGGTCTGGTCAACCATTTCAAGGGCGTGCAGGTCCTGCGGCGGCCCGAGCCAGGGGCCATGCGCGACGGCGTACGCGTGCCCGACCTGCGCGAGGTCAAGGGTCAGGAAAGCGCCAAGCGGGCGCTGGAGATCGCCGCCGCCGGGGGCCACAATCTGCTGTTCGTCGGACCGCCGGGCTCGGGCAAGTCGATGATGGCGGCGCGCCTGCCGGGCCTTCTGCCGCCGCTGACGCCCAAGGAACTGCTCGAAACCTCCATGGTGTGGTCGGTGGCCGGGATGATCGAGCGCGGCTCCCTGACCCGCGAACGGCCGTTCCGCGCGCCGCACCATTCCGCCTCCATGGCCGCGCTGACGGGTGGCGGGCACAAGGCGAAGCCGGGCGAGGCGTCGCTGGCCCACAACGGCGTGCTGTTCCTGGACGAACTGCCCGAATATTCGGCTCAGGCGCTCGACAGCCTGCGCCAGCCCCTGGAGACCGGCGAAATCGTGGTGGCCCGGGCCAATGCCCATGTCCGCTATCCGGCGCGGTTCCAGCTGATCGCGGCCATGAACCCCTGTCGCTGCGGCCTGGGCGGCGGAGGGCGCGGCGCGTGCGGCAAGGCTCCGCGCTGTCAGCGGGACTATCAGAACCGCATCTCCGGCCCGATGTTCGACCGCATCGACCTCACCGTCGAAACGCCGCCGGTCACCGCCGCCGACATGGCTTTGCCGCCGCCGTCCGAAGGCACGGCTGAGGCTTCGGCCCGCGTCCAGACTGCCCGCGCCATGCAGGAGGACCGCCTGCGCGCCGCCGGGATCGACCCGGACATCGCGCGGGACCAGGCCATCAACGCCCGCGCCTCGGGCGAGACCCTTGACCGGTTCGCCCGGCCGGACGAGGCGGGGCGCGCCCTGCTGATGCGGGCGGGCGAGGCCGGGGGTCTGACGGCGCGGGGCTGGACCCGAACCTTAAGACTGGCCCGCACCATCGCCGATCTGGACGGCTGCGAGGGCGTATTGCGCCGTCATATCGCCGAGGCCCTGATCTATCGGCGCACCACCGTCGGGGCCCAGGGCGACTTCGAGCGCCAGACCGCCCGTCACGGAACGCCCGCCTTCTGATCGCTTGAGCCAAATTTAAGGGGTTGGAGTGCAGAGTCCGCGCGTCAGGAGACGACGATGGCACGGCAGACCAAGCCCCAATCAGACACCGCCGGCGCGACCGCGCCCGAGCAGCAGTTCCTGCGCCTGATGAGCCATGAGATGCGCACACCTCTGAACGGGGTGATCGGCATGCTGGGTCTGCTGTCGCGGACCAAACTCGACGGCGCCCAGCGGGCCTATGCCGAGGCCGCGCGGTCTTCGGCGGAACATCTGCTGGGGCTGGTCAACGACCTGCTGGACTACGCCCGTCTGGAGGCCGGCAAGCTGGAGTTTGATTCCGCCCCCGTCGATCTGGAAGCCCTGGTCCGCGGCGTGGCCGAACTGCTGAGCCCCCGCGCCCATGAACGCGGACTGGAAATCGCCTGGTCCGTCGCCGCGGACGCCCCCGACATCGTCGGCGACGAGGGGCGGCTGAGGCAGGTTCTGTTCAACCTGGCCGGCAATGCGGTCAAGTTCACCGAGACCGGCGGCGTCCGCATCAGCGTCGAACGCGCGGGCGGACCGGCCTCGAAACCCCGCCTGGCCTTCGCCATCGACGACACCGGCCCCGGCGTGCCGCCCGAGGCGCGCGCCCGCATCTTCGAGGAGTTCGGCCACGTCGATGCCTCCGACGCCTCGCGCTTCGGCGGCGCCGGCCTGGGGCTGGCCGTCGTGCGTCGTCTCGCTGATGCGATGGGCGGTCAAGTGGAGGTGTCCGACCGGCCCGACGGTGCCGGCGCCCGTTTCCGCTTCACCGCCGACTTCACTGCGGCCAAGGGGGCCAAGCGCCTACGCGAGCTCGAGGGTCGCGCGGTCGGCATCGTAAGCCCCGATCCCTTCGTCCGCGCCGCCGCCACAGCCCAGATCGAAGCTGCGGGTGGACAGGTTCGCGCCGACGCGCCGGTCGTCCTGGTCGATCATGCCGCCCGTCCCGAGGGCCATGCCCTGGTGCCGCATCCTGCCGGTGCCCGTGCCATCGTCCTGTTGAAACCCGAAGAGCGGGAACGGATCGCCGCCTATCGCTCGGCGGGGTTCCACGGCTATCTGATCAAGCCTCTTCGCCGCGCCTCACTGGCCGAGCGGGTGCTGGCGGCTATCGGCCAAAGCAGCGGCACGACCGGCCTGCGTCAGACCCTGTTCGACGACGACCGGGTCATCCCCTCGCGCTTTTCCGGCACCCGCGTGCTGCTGGTCGAGGACAATCCGGTCGGGGCCCTGCTGGCCACGACCTTGCTGAAACGCGAAGGCTGCGCGGTCGAGACCGCCGCCAATGGGGCGGAGGCCATCGCGGCGTTGAAACGCGCCCGCTACGACCTGGTGCTGATGGACATGCGTATGCCCGGCGTGGACGGCCCGACGGCCTCGCGCGCCATCCGGGCGGCGGGCGACCGAACGCCCATCATCGCCCTGACTGCCAATGCCTTTGCCGAGGATCGGCGGGCCTGTCTGGAGGCGGGGATGGACGACCATCTGGTCAAGCCGCTGGAGCTGGAAGCGCTGCGATCGACACTTGCCCGCTGGACGAACCGGGACGTCCGCGCCAAGGTCGCCGTCTGATTTGAGGACGCGGGGGGCGTCTGCCGGAGACGCCGACCGAATGAACGACACCCCTGCCCGCGCTCCCACCGAGCCCGTCGCCGCGACCGACACTGCCCCCAAGGGCCTGGGCGTCATCAAGGTCGCCTTCCGCGACCGGCGGACCCTCGCCATGCTGCTGCTGGGCTTTTCGGCGGGCCTGCCGATCACCATGGTGCTGGGCACGCTGAACGCCTGGCTGACGGACGCCGACGTGGCGATCTCGACGATCGGCATCCTGTCCTGGGTCGGGCTTTTCGCGGCCTTCAAATTCCTGTGGTCGCCTCTTGTCGGTCTCCGACCGCCTGTGATCGGAAAGCGGCTGGGCCGTCGCCGCAGCTGGCTGATCGGTTGTCAGGTCGTGGTGATCGGTGCGCTGTTCGTCATCGCCTTTTCCAATCCCGAGGGCAGTACTCTGGTGCCCCTGGCCATCGCCGCCGCCTTGGCCGCTTTCGCTTCGGCGACCCAGGATATCGTCATCGACACCTGGCGGATCGAGGTCGCGGGACCGGGTGCGCCGCTGGACCTGTTGTCCACCATCTATCAGTTCGGGTCACGCAGCGCGGCCCTGGTAGGCGGCGCTGGCAGTCTGTTGCTGGCCGACGCGGTCGGCTGGCCCGTCACCTACATGTTGAGCGGCATCTTGATGGGCTTGGGGGTGCTGGGCACGCTGATCGCGCCCGAGCCCGCGCCTGCACCGCCCCAGGCCATCGCCAGGGAGCGCCTGGGTTCGCCGCGTCTGCGCCAGATCGCCCTGATCGCCACGCTCGCCGCCTGGGCCTGGGCGGCCTATATGCTGGTCAACTTCATGGTCACGGCCCTGACCACGACACCGGCCCCCAGCGCGGGCGAGTTCACCGGCACCTGGGGCCCCTGGATCATCGCCGCCGCCGTCCTGCTGCCCTGCGCCCTGGCCGGCTTCGTGGTCTGGCGCGGCAAGGTGGCCACGCCGGCACCGGGAGATCGCCCGGTCCTGACGAAGCTCTATGACGCCATCCTGGCCCCGCTGGTCGAGCTGATGGGGCGGCTGGGCTGGGGCTCGCTGATCGTGCTGGGCCTGATCCTGACCTATCGCATCACCGACGGCGTCTGGGGACCTTTCGCCTTTCCCTTCTACATGGGCGACACGGGCGGGGCGCTGGGCCACACCAAGAGCGAGGTGGCGCTGGCGTCCAAGACCTTCGGCGTCATCATGACCATCATCGGTATCGGCCTCGGCGGCTGGGCGCTCCTGGCCATCGGGCGGATGGCGTCCCTGCTGATCGGGGCGATCCTGGCGGCGGCGACCAATCTGCTGTTCGTGGACCTGGCCATGGGCGCGCCGGTCATCGGTCGCTTCATGGAGGCGACCGGCTTGTACGCTCTGTTCGGAACCTTCGGCGCGGGCGAGCCGATGGCACGACTGATGCTGGCCATCGCGGGCGAGAACATCGCGGGTGGTTTCGCGGGCGCGGCCTTCGTCGCCTATCTGTCGGCCCTGTCCAGCCGTATGTTCGGCGCGGTCCAGTTTGCGGTCTTCACGTCGCTGGCCCTGCTGATCGGGACCCTGGGGCGTGGCGCTCTGGGCGAGATGATCGAGAACCAGGGGTTCGCCCCGGTCTTCCTCTTTGCCGCCGCGCTCGGCGGCATCGCCGTCGTCTTCTGCCTTGTGGAATGGATCCGGCTGGCGGCCGAGCGTCGCGGCCTGGCCCGCCAGCCGGAAGCAGACGCTAGCCCTCGTTGACCTCCACGCCGTCGTAGGCGGCGAAGGTGGCGGCGGTGATTATTTCCGACACCGAGGCCCCCAGGCTGACGATCTGGACCGACTTCTCCAGCCCGACCAGCAGCGGACCGATCACCGTCGCCCCGCCCAGGGCCTGGACCAGCCGCGTCGAGATCGAGGCGGAGTGGATGGCGGGCATGACCAGGACGTTGGCGTCGGCGCTCAACCGCATGAAGGGGTAGTTGGCGCGGGCCTCGGGATCGAGCGCCAGCTCGGGCGGCATCTCGCCCTCGTATTCGAAGTCCACGCCCTTGCGATCCAGGATGCGGATCGCCTCGCGCACCTTTTCGCCCCGGTCGCCGGGCGGGTTGCCGAAGGTAGAATAGGACAGGAAGGCCACGCGCGGGGTCCGGCCCAGGCGACGCACGGTCGCCGCCGCCTGGATGGCGATCTCGGCCAGTTCCTCGGCGTCGGGCAGTTCATGGATGGAGGTGTCGGCCACGAACAGGGTCCGGCCCTTGGCCAGCAGGATCGACAGGCCGATCATCCGCTCCTTGACGTCCAGCACGCGCCGGACCTCCTTCAGCACCATGTTGAAGTTGCGGGTCGAGCCGGTGACCACCGCATCGGCATCGCCGCGCGCCACCATGGAGGCCGCGAAATAGTTGCGGTCCTGATTGATCATCCGCTGGACATCGCGCCGCAGATAGCCCCGGCGTTGAAGCTTGTCGTACAGGAAGTCGGTGTATTCGGTGTTCTTGTCGGACACGCGGGCATTGACGATCTCGATGCCCAGGGCGTCGAAATCCAGTCCCGCCTCGGCCGCGTTCTGACGGATCAGATCCTCGCGACCCAGCAGGATGGGCGTGCCCAGCTCGGCCTGTTTGAAACCCCAGGCGGCGCGGATAACGGTCGCCTCCTCGCCCTCGGCGAAGACCACCCGCTTGTTCGGGGCGGCCCGCACGGCGGAGGAAATCTTCTGCATCAGGGCGGCAGACGGATCGACCCGCTCGCGCAGCTGGGCGCGATAGGCGTCCATGTCGGGGATGGGCCGACGCGCCACGCCCGTGTCCATCGCCGCCTGGGCCACGAAGGGCGGGATGTACCAGATCAGGCGCGGGTCGAACGGCGTAGGGATGATGTAGTCCGGCCCGAACTTCAGCTTGCGGCCCGAATAGGCGGCGGCGACCTCGTCCGGCACGTCCTCGCGGGCGAGCGCCGCCAAGGCCTGGGCGCAGGCGATCTTCATCTCGTGATTGACCTGCCGCGCCCGCACGTCCAGCGCGCCGCGGAAGATGTAGGGAAAGCCCAGGACGTTGTTGACCTGGTTCACATAATCCGACCGGCCGGTCGCCATGATGGCGTCAGACCGGACCGAGGCCACGTCTTCGGGCGTGATTTCCGGGTCCGGATTGGCCATGGCGAAGATGATCGGATTGGGAGCCATGGAGGCCACCATCTCCTTGGTAATGGCACCCTTGGCCGCCAGGCCCAACACGACGTCGGCCCCGACCATGGCCTCGCTCAGCGTGCGGTGTGGCGTGTCGGTGGC
>NZ_JAEMRO010000053.1 GCF_016463295.1 Brevundimonas sp. | reverse complement strand
GGCGGCCGAAGCGGTCGTTCTCAGGCTGAGCAAGGCGGCGTGAGCCGAGACGGGGAGATGACGACCGGATGATCGCCTTCATCGGCCAGATACTGATCTCGATCGCGGCCTTTCTGGTCGTGTTGACCACGATCGTCACGATTCACGAGCTCGGTCATTTCTGGGTCGCACGGGCGTTCGGCGTGAAGATCGACCGTTTCTCCATCGGCTTCGGCAAGGGCATCTTCAGCCGTACGGACAAGCACGGAACCGAATGGCGTTTCGCTTGGCTCCCGCTGGGAGGCTACGTCAAGTTTTCAGGTGACCTGGATGCCGCAAGCGTACCGGACGCCGCCGGTCTGGCCGAACTGCGCCAGCGGCTGGTGACCGAACACGGTGCCGGGGCGGAGCGCGACTATTTCCATTTCAAGCCGGTCTGGCAGCGCGCGCTGATCACGGCGGCCGGACCTGCGGCGAACTTTGTGCTGGCCATGGTGCTGCTGACCCTCCTGTTCAGTGTGGTCGGCGAACAGATTGCGGCACCGCGTGTGATGGCGGTTCAGCCCGACAGCCCCGCCGCCACGGCCGGATTCCAAGCTCGCGATCTGATCCTGACCGTTAATGGGCGCGCGGTCCGAGAGGGGGCCGAGGTCACCCAGGCTGTGATTCTCAGTGCCAATGATCCGATGACCTTCACCGTGGATCGCGCCGGGCAGGTGGTGACATTGGTCGCAACTCCTCTCCGGCAGATGGAGAACAACGCCGTCGCCGGGCGTATCCGGGTGGCCCGCATCGGCCTCGGATTAGGGGCTCTACCTCAGGATATCACCTCACGTCGCCTTAACCCCATCGAGGCCGCCGCCAAGGGTGCGGACATGTTCGGCTCGACCCTGAACAGCACCGTCACCTACCTGGGCCGCATCTTCGCGGGCAAGGAATCGGGCGATCTGCTGAACGGCCCGGTCGGCATCGCCAAGGCGGCGGGCGGCATCACCCAGCAGGCGGCTTCGGTTTCGGACGACCTGGGCACGCAAGTCAAATCTGTCGTCCTGACGCTGATTTATTTCGGCGCCATAGTTTCGATCGGAATGGGCTTTCTAAACCTGATGCCGATTCCGGTTCTCGACGGGGGCCATCTGCTGTTCTACGGCTATGAAGCTGTGGCACGCAGGCCAGTCCCCGCGCGCGTTCAGGAGGTCGGCTACCGGGTCGGTCTTGCTTTGCTGGCGGGATTGATGTTGTTCGCCACCTGGAACGACCTGCAGAAGCTGAGCCTGTTCAAATTCCTCGGCGGGCTCGCATGAGCCGACGCCAGCCCCCGATGGTTTCCCGTATGATCCGACACGATGCGTCCGCCCTCCGTTTTGCTCGCCGCGTGAGCCCCAGCCTGATGGCGCTGGCTATGGCGGCTGGTCTCGCCGGCCCGGCCCTTGCCCAGACCGCGCCCGCAACGGGCCCGATTACGATCGAGAATGCGCCGGCCGTACAGGCCGCGCCGCAGCCGCAGGATCAGCGCATCGTCATCAACCGCATTCTGGTGCGCGGTGCACAGCGTATCGATCAGACGACGATCCTGTCCTATCTGCCGATCCAGCCCGGCGACACCGTCGATGCTGCAGTTCTGGACGTGGCCGTCCGGACGCTGACCCGGACCCAGCTGTTCGCCGATGTGCAACTGGGCATCCAGAACGGCGACCTGATTGTAGAGATCGTCGAAAATCCGATCATCAACCAGGTGACGTTCGAGGGTAACAGCGCGATCGGCACGACCAAGCTGACGGAAGAGGTCACGATCAAGCCGCGCGGCATTTATACCCGCGCGCGGGTTCAGGAAGACGTCGGCAAGATCGTCGAACTGTATCGCCTGTCGGGACGTATCTCGGCCACCGTCACGCCCAAGCTGGTGCAACTGGACCAGAACCGCGTCGATGTGGTTTTCGAGATCAACGAAGGACCGGAGACGGGCGTTCGGTCCATCACCTTCCTGGGTAACAGCGCCTTCTCGGACAACGAACTGCGCGAAACCATGGTGACCGAGCAGTCGGCCTGGTACAAGCTGTTCACGTCCAACGACAACTACGATCCCAACCGTCTGGACTACGACCGCGAACAGCTGCGGAAATTCTATACCAACCGCGGCTATTACGATTTCCGCGTCCTGTCGGCGATCAGCGAACTGGCTCCCGACGACAGCGCCTTTGGCATCACCATCACCGTCAACGAGGGCGATCGCTATAACTTTGGCGAGATCGACGTCGTTACAGAGAACGACCGCCTGAACCCCGACTTCCTGAAGCTCCTGCTGCCGATCCAGCCCGGCCAGCTGTACGAGAGCGACAAGATCGAGACGGCGGTCGATGCCCTGACCTTTGCTGCAGGATCGGCAGGCTATGCTTTCGTCGAAATCGAGCCGACGTTCCGGGCCAACCCCGACACCGACACCATCGACGTCACCTTCAATGTGAAGGAAGGCCAGCGGGTCTACATCGACCGGATCAACATCGTCGGCAACACCCGCACCCTGGACAATGTCGTGCGGCGTGAACTGATGCTGAGCGAGGGCGATGCCTTCAATCGCACCCTGCTGGAGCGGTCGCGCAACAACCTGCGTGCGCTGGGCTTCTTCAAGGATGTAACCGTCGAAGAGGCGCGCGGGTCGGCACCGGACCGGTCGGTCGTCAACGTAACGGTCGAGGAACAGCCGACGGGCGAACTGTCTGTCGGGGCGGGCTTCAGCTCCGTTGACTCCTTCGTCGTCAATCTGGGTATCACCGAACGGAATTTCCGCGGGCGTGGCCAGAACGTCGTAGCCCGTCTGGAGTGGGGCGCGTTGCGCCAGCAGGTCGACTTCCGATTCACCGAGCCGAAATTCCTGGGCCGCGATCTGCGGGCCGGCTTTGACGCCTTCCACTCGCGTTACGATCTCAGCGAGTTTTCGTCCTACGACTACCGCTCCACCGGTGGTGGTCTTCGCCTGTCGTACCCGCTGAACGGCTATACGCTGCTGAGCGGCCGCTACTTCCTGAAGAGCGACGAGATCATCGTGCCCGACGGCTATTGCGCCACCAACGGTGCTGGATCCAATGCCCTCTGCGATCAGGTCGGCTCATTCATCAACTCTTCGGCGGGCTATACGCTGTTTGTGGATCGCCGGAACGACCCGATCCGCCCGACGCGCGGCTGGACCGGCAGGCTACTCCAGGATTTCGCTGGCATCGGCGGCGATGTGAACTATGTGAAGACCGAGGCGGAAGTGTCGGCCTATTGGGGCATCGCGCCCTCCTGGATCGTATCCACCACGGCCTCGACTGGCTATATCAGCGGCTGGGGCGGCGACCCCATCCGGATCAATGACCGCTTCTTCAAGGGCGGTAACAGTTTCCGGGGCTTTGAGACGGCCGGTATCGGCCCACGCGACCTGACGACCCAGGATGCGCTGGGCGGCAACTTCTACGCCATCGGCACCGTCCAGTTGACCGTGCCAAACTTCCTGCCCGAACAGTACGGCATCCGCACCGAACTGTTCGTCGATGTGGGAACGCTTGGTATGCTGGATGACCGCTACACGGTGACAGATCAGGGTCTGAACGATCCCAATATCGTCGA
Source organism: Brevundimonas sp. (assembly GCF_016463295.1). Taxonomy (GTDB): domain Bacteria; phylum Pseudomonadota; class Alphaproteobacteria; order Caulobacterales; family Caulobacteraceae; genus Brevundimonas. Next base: position 10,524 of record NZ_JAEMRO010000053.1, on the reverse strand, counting down.
TGAGCTGAAACTGCGCGCTTCGGCTGGCCTCAGCATTCACTGGCGCTCGCCGATGGGTCCGATCCGGTTCGACCTCAGCCAGATCATCGGGTCCGAGGAATACGACCGTACCGAAACCTTCCGCTTCTCCACATCAACGCAGTTCTAAACCGCGGCAAAATGCCGTCGCTTAAAGGTAGACCATGAAACTGATTGCTCTCGGCGCTTTCGCGCTCGCCTCGCTGGCCGCAGGCACGGCCTCGGCACAGACCGCCGGCAACATCAACCACGGTGCCCCGATCACGGGCGTCTGCATCTATGACAACGAGGAAGTCCTGGCCCGTTCGACGGCCGGCCAATCGGTGCAGGCCGGCATGCAGCGCCTACTCACCGAGGTTCAGGGCGAACTGGCCCCCTACAGCTCGTCGATCCAGGCCGAGGTGACCGCTTTGCAGCAGGGAGGCGAGGCCGCCGACCCCGGTGGTACCCGTCGACAGGCTCTGCAAGCCCGCGCGCAGGAAGCACAGCAGCTGCAACAGACCCGCAGCAACGAGTTGCAGTATACCCAAGGCGTTCAACTGCAGGCCATCGGCACGGCCGTCGAACCCATCGTCATCGCCCTGTATCAGGAGCGCGGCTGCAGCATCCTGCTGAACCGCAGCGCCATCTACAGCGCCAATCCGGCCATGGACATCACACCGACCGCCATCGAACGTCTGAACGCCGCCCTGCCGTCGCTGTCATTCAACCGACTGACGCCGCCGGCCCAACCGCAGCAGTAAGCGATACAGCGTGCCCGATCCGCGCTTCTTCCAGCAGGCCGTCGATGCATTGAGCGTCGATGAACTGGCGGCGCGGATTGGTGGAGAGGTCGTGCGCGGCGGAGACAGGTCTGTCTCCGCCGTAGCGCCTTTGGCGGCAGCAGGGGCTGCGGATGTCGCCTTTCTGGGCGACAAACGCTTCATCGCCTCGCTGGCCGAGACCAGGGCCGCGTGTGTCATCCTGCCTGAGTTTGCCGTCGAACGCGCACCGGCAGAGACAGCGCTCATCGTCTCGCGTGAAGCGCAGGCGGCTTGGGCGCGCACCGCCCTTTTGTTTCACCATCCCTTGACCCTCGACGCTGCGATCGATCCCGCCGCGGCGACCGAAGATGATACCGTAGTTCTGGAACCGGGCGTTGTCCTGGGACAGGGGGTCCGCATCGGCCGCGGCACCCGGGTCGGCGCAAACACGGTCATCGGTCCCGGCGTCCAGATCGGCCGTGACTGTCAGATCGGCTCGAACGTCACCATCGGCTTCGCCCTGATCGGCGACCGCGTGCGCTTGTATGCCGGAGCGCGCATCGGCGAGGCCGGTTTCGGCGCGGCTGGATCCAGCATCGGTCCTGTCGACATACCTCAGTTGGGTCGCGTCATCTTACAGGACGGAGTGACGGTCGGCGCCAACAGCTGCATCGACCGCGGAGCCTATGACGACACGGTCATCGGCGAGAACACCAAGATCGATAATCTGGTCATGATCGGCCACAACTGCGTGATCGGGCGTAACGTCCTGATGGCGGCACATACCGGCATTTCAGGCTCGGTCACGGTCGGGGACAACGTCATGTTCGGTGGGCGCGCGGGTGTCGGCGACCATATCTCCATCGGCACCGGCGCTCGTGTCGCGGCCGGGGCGGGGGTGCTGGCCGACATTCCGCCGGGCGAGACCTGGTCCGGATATCCGGCCAAACCCTTGCGTCAATCCTTGCGCGAAGCGATCTGGCTCGCCAAACAGGCAGCGGGAAAGGCGCGTTCCTAGGCGCCGACGCTCAGAAGGCCCTGGAATGACCGACACGACCACCAGCATCAGCATCGACTATGCCGAGGTGATGCGCCGCCTGCCGCACCGCTATCCTTTCCTGCTGGTCGACAAGGCCGAGGATTTCGTGCCGGCAACCTCGATCACCGGCATCAAGAACGTCACCCACAACGAGCCCTTCTTTCCCGGTCATTTCCCGATCGACCCGGTCATGCCGGGCGTGCTGATCGTCGAAGCCATGGCCCAGACGGGCGCTCTGCTGATGTCCAAGACGATGGACGTAGCCGTGGCGGACAAGGTCATCATGTTCATGTCGATCGACGGCGTCCGGTTCCGCAAGCCCGCGCGTCCCGGCGACCAGCTGCGCATGGAGGTCAGGGTGACCCGTGCCCGCGGCGATGCCTACAAGTTCCGCGGCGAAACCTTCATCGACGGCAAGCTGGCGGCTGAGGCCGAGTTTATGGCCATGGTCGTCACTATCGACCAGCCGGCCACCTGATGGCCATCCATCCGACAGCCCAGGTCGATGCCGGCGCGCGGCTGGCGGATGGCGCCGAGATCGGGGCCTGGACGATCATCGGGCCGAATGTCGTCCTGGCCGAAGGTGTCCGCATCGCCAGCCATGTGGTGATCCAGCAGGATACGACGGTAGGCGCGGGCACCACCATCCATCCCTTCTGCGTCATGGGCGGCGACCCTCAACACGGCGGCTACAAGGGCGAGCCAGTGGCGCTGGAGATCGGCCAGAACAATACCATCCGCGAGCATTCGACCTTCAATCGCGGCACGCCGGGCGATCGCAAGCTCACGACAATCGGCTCGAACAATCTGTTCATGACCGGGGCCCACGTCGGCCATGATTGCGTGGTGGGCGATAATGTCACCTTCGCCAACAACGCCACCCTGGGCGGCCATGCGCGGGTCGGCGACCGGGTTTTCCTGGGCGGCCTGGCGGCTGTGCATCAGTTCGGTCGGATTGGCACGGGCGCGATCGTGGGCGGACTGTCGGCGGTCACACGCGACGTGATCCCCTACGGCTCGGCCTGGGGCAATCATGTGCGGCTGCACGGGCTGAACCTCATCGGCCTGAAACGAAAGGGCTACGGCAAGGATGCCGTGCGGCGGCTGCTGGCCGCCTATCGCGACATGTTTGAAGGTGATGGACTGTTTTCGGACCGGCTGGAGGCGGCGGCTGCGACCTATGCCGACCTGCCGGAAATCCAGGAGATCATCGCCTTCATCCGCGAAGACACCCGGCGCCCCGTCGCCCTGCCGGACCGGTGAGGACGCCGGCATGAGCGGCAAGCTGGGACTGATCGCGGGGGGAGGGGCCCTGCCTGTGTCCGTGGCCGCGCGCTGCGAGGCCGAGGGCCGCTCCGTCTTCGTCGTGCGCATGGCGGGGTTCGCCGATCCCCATCTGGCGCGCTATCCGGGGATCGAGGCGGGCATGGCCGAGATCGGGCGGACCCTGTCGGCGTTGAAGAAGGCCGGGTGCGAGGCCGTCTGTTTCGCGGGCACGGTCAATCGGCCGGATTTCAAGACGTTGAAGCCTGACTTCAAGGGGGCGACCCTGTTGCCCGGTATCGTCGCAGCGGCGAGCAAGGGGGATGACGCCTTGCTGAGGAAAATCCTGTCGATCTTCGAGGGTGAGGGTTATGCCATCGAAGGGGCGGACGACATCCTGGGCGGCGAGACGCTGCCTGCGGGTGCGCTGGGGGCCATTCAGCCGACACCGGAGCAGCTGTCTGACCTGAATAAGGCATTGCATGTCGCGGAGAAGGCCGGCGAACTCGATATTGGGCAGGGTGCTGTCGTCTGTGACGGTCTGGTGCTGGCGGTGGAGGCTCAGGAAGGCACAGATGCCATGCTGGCGCGCGTCGCCGGTCTGCCCGCCGACCTGCGCGGCTCGCCGGAGGCCCGGAAGGGGGCGTTGGGAAAGGCACCCAAGCCGATCCAAGACTTGCGGGTGGACATGCCTGTGATCGGAACGCGGACGTTGGAGATGGTGGCTGCCGCCGGGCTGGCCGGTGTCGGGGGCCTCAGCGGCAAGCTGATCCTGATCGACCGGGTCGCCATCATCGCGACGGCGGATCGTCTCGGCCTCTTCGTATGGGGCGAGGCGGGCAACGATCGCCCATGACCCAGCCGCTCAAGATCATGCTGGTCGCGGCGGAGGCCTCTGGCGATGCGCTTGGTGCCGGCTTGGCAAACGCCCTGAAGGCCAGACGGCCTGATGTCCGGTTCGTCGGGGTTGGCGGCCCGCGTATGGCCGAACAGGGCGTCGAAAGTCCCTTCGACATCGCCTCCCTGTCGATCCTGGGCTGGATCGAGGGGCTGAAGGCCTACGGACTGGTCAAGCAGCGTGTAGCCGAGACCGTGGCACTCGCCGTGGCTGAGCGGCCCGATGCCGTGGTCCTGATCGACAGCTGGGGGTTTACGATCCGCGTCGCCAAGGCTTTGCGCGAGCAACTGCCCGGCGTGCCCCTGATCAAATATGTCGGGCCGCAGGTCTGGGCCTCACGGCCCGGGCGCGCCAGGACGCTGGCGGGAGCGGTCGATCACCTGCTGGCGCTCTATGCCTTCGATGCGCCCTGGTTCGAGCGCGAGGGCCTGGCGACAACGGTCGTCGGGTCGCAGGCCCTGCATGTGGACATGTCGGGGGCAGACCCCGTCGGCTTCCGCCGGTCGCGCGGGATAGCGTCTGCCGCCAACCTGCTGCTGGTCCTGCCGGGCAGCCGTCCGTCGGAGATCCGGTTGATGACGCCGGTCTATGAGGCGGCGGTCGCGCGGTTGAAGGCGGCCGATCCTTCGCTGGAGGTCGCCGTGGTGGCGGCGGGCACGGTGGCTGACGACGTGGCCGCCCGCGTCGCCAAATGGCCGTTCCGTGCGCATCTGGTGCCTGAGGCTGAGAAATACGACGCGATGCGCGCCGCGACCGTCGCTCTGGCTACCAGCGGGACGGTCTCGACTGAGCTCGCCCTGGCAGGCGCGCCGATGGTGATTGCCTATCGGTTCCAGCCGCTCAGCTATGCGCTGATGAAGCCCTTCTTTACCGGTAAGTATGCGACCCTTTTCAACCATGCGGCCGATGCCGAGATCGCATGCGAGCTGATCCAGAAGGACGCGACGCCAGAGAATGTCGCGGCGGAGGTGGGACGACTACTGGTCGATCCGGTCGCCCGGGACGAACAGGTGCGCCGTCAGACCGCTGCCCTGGACTTGATGGGCCGCGACGCCGCCGATCCCTCCACACTGGCCGCCGAGGCCGTGCTGAAGGTCATCACCACGAAAAACGCCGGGGCCTGAACCCCGGCGTCTTGATGATCGTGGTCGCCAGATATCGCAGTCAGCCGATGCGCTGGGCGATGCCCTCCAGCGTCTCCTTCAGGCCGGACATTCGCTTGGCGGTCTGATCGGTGCCCGTGACGCGAATATCGCGGGCCATGGCGGCCAGCGATCGGGCGACCGCAGCGTCCCGGCTGCCGCCGTCCACCAGAGGGGTCGCCTGATCGAGGGCGGCGGTCATCTGGGCCATGGTCTCAGCCGGCATGGCATTGTCGCGGGCCAGCTGGTCCAGATAGGCCTTGGCCACGACCGGGTGGGCGGGCCATTTGACCGGGAACTGTTGCTGCGGGTTCACGGTGCCGCCTTCGTCGGCCATCTGGGCTGCCGCGATCTCGTTGGCGGTCAGGTGTTCGCTGGGCGTCAGGGTCAGGACATCCAGTCCGCGCGCGATCTCGGTGCCGTAGATGCGGCCGTTGTACCAATACACCGACCAGTAGCCACCCTGGCTCTGACGCTCGGCATTGATCGGGCCACGGTCGAAATAGGCGATCTCGCGCACGTTCGACGAGTCGGTAAAATCGCTGATCGACAGCCCGCCCTGATACCAGGCCTGAACGAAGATATCGCGACCCGGGACCGGGATGAGCGAGCCGTTGTGGGCGACGCAGTTTTCCTGATCCGTCTGGGCGGCGGGCAGCTTGTAGTAGCTGCGGAACACCAGCTTGCCGTCGACGATGTCATAGATGGCATTGGCCCCCCAGGTCATCGGATCCTGGACGCGGCAGCGGGGACGACCGCCGCCACCCCATTCGTCGGTGAAGACCACCTTGGTGCCATCGTTGTTGAAGGTCGCCGAGTGCCAGTAGGCGAAGCCACTGTCGACGACTGCGTCCAGTCGCTTGGGTGCACGCGGGTCCGAGATGTCGAACAGGATGCCGTTGCCCGAACAGGCCCCACCCGCGATGTTGGCCGAGGGGAACAGGGTGATATCGTGGCACTGGTCGGTGCGGTTGGTGGTTTGGGTGCCGGTGCCGTGGTCGCCGCCGCGCCACAGGCCGGCGATCTCGCCTGTCGACTGATCGGCAAAGACGCGGGGACTGTCGATGATGCGGGCTCGCGACGGATCGGCCAGCGGGATTTCAATGACGTCGATGCTGAACAGGGCGCTGCGCTGGTCGCCGGGCTGACCGACGGTGCAGCCCGCCAGTTCCTCTTCCGCCCGGACGTTGGCGGTGCCGGAGTTGTAGACGATCAGGCGGTTCTCATCGGCGGCTACGACCGAATGGGTGTGGGAGCCCCGGCAGGTCTGGACCTGGCCCACCTGGACCGGGCGTGTGCGGTCGGAGATGTCGAAGATACGGACACCGCGGAACCGTTCGGGCGAGGGCTCGGAGCCGACGCCTTCACGCCCGCAATCGACGCGGCCGCTGTTGGACTCCACCGACATCAGCATCAGATTGCCGACGATGGAGACGTCCCCCTGACCGCCGGGGCAGACGATCGAGCTGATCAGTTCAGGCTGCGCGGCGTCCGTGATCCGATACAGATTGATGCCGTGATAGTTGCCGGCGGCCAACAGGTCGCCTTGGAAGGCCATGTCGGTATTGGCGAAGCTGAGGAAGGGCGAGCGGCGGCTGGCCTGATCGGCTGTGCCGCGACGGGCGTCACCATCCGCGCTTGCGGGCGGCAACTGCGGCGGGTTGCCTTCGGGATTGGTCGGATCGAAGAAGCCGGTCGGCTTGGGCAGGCTGGCGATCAGTTCCATGTTGCTGGCGGCCTGCCCGGCGTCACGGAACCCGGCCTTCAATGTCGTGCGCGGATCGGGCGAGGCGGCGCGCAGCAAGGCCGTCATGCGATTGATCTCGGCCTGCTGCTCGTTCGTCACATCATTGGCGAACCGCGACAGGATGGGATCATAGGCAGAACCGGGGCTGGCCAGCAGGTCGGCCACCATCTTCACCGCCCCCTCGTGGTGGGCGATCATCATTTGCAGGAACAGGGTGTCGAAGGCCGGACCATTGGCCGCCGCCAGGGCCGCCATCTGCTGAGCCGTGGCCATGCCGGGCATACCCGCGTGCGCCATGCTGCCGTGGGCCGAGTGATCCATGCCTGCATGGGCGGAATGGTCCATTCCGGCCATGGCGTGGCCCTGGGCCGGATCGGGTGCCGTCTCGCCACGCTCGCGCAACCAGCCCTGCATGAACTGGATTTCGTCGGCTTGGGAGGCGTTGATGCGACCGGCGATGTCCTTGACCGCCTGTGTGTTGGTGCGGCTGTCGACCAGGGCCGCCATCTCCACCGCCTGGGCATGGTGCAGGATCATGTCCTGCATGAACGTCACGTCGTCGGCCGAATAGCGGTTGTCCGCGATACGCGACGCCTCGCGCCCCTCCAGGGCCCGCGACGCCTGGCCCGGCGCGCCGGGCTGGACGATGGGAGCCTGCTGCGCCATCGCGCCGGTGGCGAGGATCAGGACGCCGGCGGCGGCCGAGCACCCCAGCAGATTGCGAACGGACAGGCTGGCCTTGCGCGACATACTCACTCCCCGGATGATGTTTCATCAGGGGTAGCATGTGAAATACCGTAACAGGAACCCTTGCGCCGCCGGGCTGGATTACAAAAAAGCAACGCCGGAGCTTTCGCCCCGGCGTCTGGTCTCAGGCCTGATGCGGGCGATCAGCCCCGCTGCTGGATCGGCACATAGTCGCGCTCGGTCGGGCCGGTGTAGAGCTGGCGCGGACGACCGATCTTCTGTGAGGAATCCGCAATCATCTCTTGCCACTGGGCGATCCAGCCCACGGTGCGGGCCAGGGCGAACAGGACGGTGAACATCGAGGTCGGGAAGCCCATCGCCGACAGGGTGATGCCGGAATAGAAGTCGACGTTCGGGAACAGCTTGCGCTCGATGAAATATTCGTCGTTCAGCGCGATCCGCTCCAGTTCCTTGGCGACCTGGAACAGCGGGTCGTTGGGGTCGCCGACGGCGGCCAGCACCTCGTCGGCGCTTTCCTTCATCACCGTCGCCCGGGGGTCGTAGTTCTTGTAGACCCGGTGGCCGAAGCCCATCAGCTTGTACTTCTTGGCCTTCACGCCCTCGATAAAGGCTGGAATCTTGTCGGGGGTGCCGATCTCTTTCAGCATGTTCAGCGCCTCTTCGTTGGCACCGCCGTGCGACGGGCCCCACAGGCAGGCGATGCCGGCGGCGATACAGGCGAAGGGGTTGGCCCCCGACGAGCCGGCCAGACGCACAGTCGAGGTCGAGGCGTTCTGCTCGTGATCGGCATGCAGGGTGAAGATGCGGTCCATCGCCTTGGCCAAAACCGGATTGACTTCATAGTCCTCAGCCGGGACGGCGAAGCACATGCGCAGGAAGTTCTCGGCATAGGTCAGGTCGTTGCGGGGCGACACGAACGGCTGGCCGATGTGATACTTGTAGGCCCGGGCGGCGATGGTCGGCATCTTGGCGATCAGGCGGATGGCCGAAATCTCGCGCTGGCGGGCGTCATGGATGTCGAGACTGTCGTGGTAGAAGGCGGACAGTGCCCCGACTGTGCCAACCATAATCGACATCGGATGGGCGTCGCGGCGGAAGCCTTCGAAAAACCGATCAAACTGCGAATGCAGCATCGTGTGCATGGTGATGCTGTTTTCGAACTTCTCGTATTCTGCGGCCGTCGGCAGTTCGCCATGCAGCAGCAGGTGGCAGACCTCGACGAAATTCGACTTGGACGCCAACTGGCCGATCGGATAGCCGCGATGCAGGAGAATGCCCGCGTCGCCGTCGATATAGGTGATGGCGCTTTCGCAGGCCGCCGTCGAGGTAAAGCCGGGGTCGAAGGTGAAGGCGTCGGTCGCGCCATACAGCTTGCGGATATCGATCACATCCGGGCCGGTCGAGCCGGTCAGGACCGGCAGTTCGACGGACTTGTCGCCATAGGTCAGCGTCGCGGATTTGGCAGTTTCGGTCATCTAGGCCCCTTGCACCCTTGCGATGGGCGCGGGGAGGCGCCGTCGCGTTTCTGTCTGGAAGTTAGATAGTCTGTTGCAACGCATCATCCAAGCGCCCGAGGCTTTCTTCTCGCCCCAGCGCGGCCAAAGTCTTGGCGATATCAGGCGAAACGCCGTCGCCGGTCAGGGCGGCACGGACCGCTGGTCCGATCTTGCCAAAGCCGACCGCTTCTTCCTCGGCGAATGCCTTGAGTTCGGCTTCCAGCGCGAAGACGTCCCAGCTGGCGAACAGCTTCAGCCGATTCCGCAGGCGACCGATGCGCTGGCCGGACTCGCCGCTCAGCAAGGGCAGGGCCTTTTCAAAGATTGTCAGGGGCCGCTGACGCAGGACAAAGGCCGACTGGTCCGCCAATTCCAGCGTCGTCTTGGCGCGATCCTTCAGAAAGGGCATGGCCCGCAGCAGACGCGCCTTGTCGTCGGGAGCCAGGCTGTGGCCGCGCGCCAGATGCGTATCCAGCGTCATCTTGGCCAGACGGTCGTCGTCGGCGAGGCGGATCCAGTGGGCATTGACATGGGCCAACTTGTCGAAGTCCAGCCGGGCAGGCGCCTTGCCGATGGCATCCAGGTCGAACCACGCCTGCGCCTGTTCGTCGTTGAACAGTTCGTCGTCACCGTGCGCCCAGCCCAGCCGCGCCAGATAGTTGCGCATCGCCTCGGGCAGATAGCCCATCTCGGCATATTCATGCACCGCCTGCGCCCCATGCCGCTTTGACAGCTTGGCCCCGTCCGGACCGTGGATCAGGGGAATGTGGGCAAAGGTCGGGCGGGTCCAGCCCAGGGCGTCGTAGATCAGGCTCTGACGCGCGGCATTGTTCAGATGATCGTCACCGCGAATGACGTGGGTCACGCCCATGTCGTGATCGTCCACCACCACGGCCAGATTGTAGGTCGGCGCGCCGTCCGACCGCAGGATGACCAGATCATCCAGCGAGGCCGAATCCCACCGCACAGTGCCCTGCACCGCATCTTCGACCACGACGGCGGTGTCGGCGGGACGGCGAAAACGGACGGTGTGCGGCTGCATTAAGTCGTCGACGGTCGGCGTGCGGTCGCGCCACGGCGATTCGAAGATGCGGCCTTGGGCCTTCGCTTCGTCGCGCAGAGCCCCCGTCTCTTCTGCCGTCAGGAAGTCGCGGTAGGCGTGACCCGTTTCCAGCAGGATGTTGGCGACCTCGCGGTGGCGATCGGCTCGGCCGAACTGGAACACCGGCTCCTCGTCCGCGAACAGCTCCAGCCAGTTCAGCCCGTCGAAGATGGCCTGGACCGCATCGTCGGTCGACCGCTCGCGATCGGTGTCCTCGACACGGACCAGAAACTTGCCGCCGCGACCCTTCGCGTAAAGGTAGTTGAAAAGCGCGGTCCTTGCCCCTCCTATATGCAGATATCCGGTCGGCGAGGGGGCGAAACGGGTGACGACGTCGGACGTGACGGGGGCGGGCGCAGGGGTCATGG
>NZ_JAEMRO010000052.1 GCF_016463295.1 Brevundimonas sp. | reverse complement strand
CGTCGCGTTTCCCTGCGTGGTTGGCCGGTGACACGACGCCTTCCTGCTCCATCCGTTCGATCAGGGAGGCGGCGCGGTTGTAGCCGATCTGCAGGCGGCGCTGGACATAGGAGGTCGAGGCCTTGCGGTCGCGGGTGACGACGGCGACGGCGCGGTCGTAGAGGTCGTCGCCAGAACTTCCGCCGCCATCGTCGAACCCGCCCGCATCGCCGTCGCCGTCGGGATCGTCGGTGATCAGGTCCAGATAGTCGGGCTCGGCCTGGGCCTTCAGGTGGTTGCAGACGGCCTCGACTTCCTTGTCGTCCACGAACGGGCCGTGCAGACGGGTGATGCGGCCGCCACCGGCCATATAGAGCATGTCGCCCTGGCCCAGCAGCTGCTCGCCGCCCTGTTCGCCCAGGATGGTGCGGCTGTCGATCTTGGAGGTGACCTGGAAAGATATCCGGGTCGGGAAGTTGGCCTTGATGGTGCCGGTGATGACGTCCACCGACGGGCGCTGGGTGGCCATGATCAGGTGGATACCGGCGGCGCGCGCCATCTGGGCCAGGCGCTGGACCGCACCCTCCACATCCTTGCCGGCAACCAGCATCAGGTCGGCCATCTCGTCCATGACGACCACGAGGAAGGGCAGCGGTTCGGGCCGGATCTTTTCGCTTTCGTAAACGGGGCGGCCCTGCTCGTCGAAGCCGGTCTGGACCGTGCGCTCGAAATGCTCGCCCTTGGCCTGGGCCTCGCGGGCGCGGTCGTTGTAGCTGGCGACGTTCCTCACCCCCAGTTTGGACATCCGCCGATAGCGGTCCTCCATCTCGCGCACCGTCCATTTCAGGGCGACGACGGCCTTCTTCGGATCGGTGACGACGGGGGCCAGCAGGTGCGGGATGCCGTCATAGACCGACAGCTCCAGCATCTTGGGGTCGATCATGATGAAGCGGCACTCCGCGGGGCTGTGGCGGTACAGGATCGACAGGATCATGGCGTTGACCCCGACCGACTTGCCCGAACCGGTGGTGCCCGCGATCAGCAGGTGGGGCATGCGCGCCAGGTCGGCGACGTAGGGCTCGCCCCCGATGGTTTCGCCCAGGGCCAGCGGCAGCAGGTGGCTGGGCTTGTCGTATTCGGTCGAGGCCAGGAGGTCGCGCAGATAGACGGTCTCGCGCCGGGCATTGGGCAGTTCGATGCCGATGGCGTTGCGACCGGCCACCACGCTGATGCGGCAGGCACGGGCCGACATGGAGCGGGCGATGTCGTCCGACAGCGCCACGACGCGGCCATGTTTCACGCCCGGCGCCGGTACCAGCTCATACAGGGTAACGACCGGGCCGGGGCGAATCTGGTCGATGACGCCGCGCACGCCGAACTCCTGAAGCACGCCCTCCAGCATCTTGGCATTGGCCTTCAGCGCCTCTTCGTCGACGGTGCCGACGCGCTTCTCGGGCTTGGTCAGCATGGTTAGCGGCGGCAGGTCGAAGCCGGTCGAGGGGCGAGCGAAGTCGAAGGCGACCTGGGCATCGTCGGCCTCGCGCTTGGACGCCTTGGGGGCCTTGACCGCGGCGACCTTGGGCTCGGGCGCTGACTGGGCCGGCAGGGGCGCATAGGCGGGGGCAGGTTCGGCCCAGGGCGGAGTTTCGGCGGCATCCGCCGCGACACGTCCGGTCGGGACGGCATCGAGCTCAGGCTCGGGCGCGGGGCGCTGGCGTTTGGGCGCCGGGGGCGTGGTTTCATGGGCGACCTTGGCGGCGGGAGCGCTGCGTCGCATGCCGCCGATCCAGCTCAGACCGTCGGTCAGGTCCGAGACGCGAAGGCCGATGGCATAGCCGACGCCCCACAGGCCCAGCGGCAGGAATATCACGCCCGCCCAGACCGGAGCGCCGGGCACGCGGATAGCGGCGCACAGGCTACGCACCAGGCCCACAATGCCGTCACCCCACAACCCGCCCAGGCTGGACGCCAGCGGCCAGGCGGCGGGCGCGGCCAGGGCCGACAGGGCGGCGGACAGGCACAGCACGCCCAGGGTCGCGGAGAGGGCCTTCAGCGGCGTGGGCTTCAATCTTTGCTGGACGATGTCGCCGATGGCGCGGGACAGGCCGAAGGCGATCAGCAGCAAGGCCGTGGGCCAGGCGGCCAGGCCGAGCGACTGCATGAACAGATCGGCGAACAGAGCCCCATTGGCCCCCAGCCAGTTAGTCGGTGCCGCACCTGACGCCGCGTTCAGGCTGGGGTCGGACGGATTCCACGAGATCAGGGCGACCAGCAGCAGGCTGGCCAGTAGGGCCTGCAGGACACCGCGAAACCGCACCGCGATCGGCGCGTCCCAAAGGATGCGCGCACCGCTCCAGGCCTGCATTCCAATGGCAAGGGCGGCGGACATGCGGGGGCGAACTCCAGACGGACTAATCGTGCCCGCACTTGTCGCCCACTCAGGGTTAAGAGGGCATTTACCAGATGGATGAGGAGAGATGCCGCGACCTCGCGGCACTGGACGGCGCGCGGCGGTGGCGCGACAAGGCGGAATGACACAGGCTGATCGCTACGACGTCGTAATCGCCGGGGCCGGAATGGCGGGGGCGACCTTTGCCCTGGCTGCGGCACAAGGCGGGCTGAAGGTCGTGCTGATCGATCCCCAGCCGTTCAGCGCCCAGTTGGCCCCGACCTTCGACGGGCGATCCACGGCCATCGCCTTTTCGACCTTCCGCATGCTGGACGCCCTGGGTGTCGGAGACGGCTTGCGGTCTCACGCCTGCCGGATGGATCATATCCTGGTCACCGACGGGCGGCGGCCCGGTGCGGCGTCGAAAGGGGCTTCAGCGGCCTGGCTGCGGTTCGATGCGGACGAGATCGGCGATCGAAACGGCGGCGAGCCCTTGGGCTATATGGTCGAGAACCGCCGCATCCGCTCGGCCCTGGCCGAGGCCGTCACGGCTGCCGGGATCGAAGTCCGCGCCCCCGCTGCGGTGAGCGCTGTGGAGGCCGGGCCGGGGCTCAGCACTATCACCCTGGCCGACGGATCGGTCCTGACGGCCAGCGTCGTCGTCGGGGCCGAGGGACGGGGGTCGCTGGTGCGGCAGGCAGCGGGCATCGACACCACCGGCTGGTCCTATGGCCAGAGCGGCGTCGTGGCGACGGTGCAGATGGAGCGCGACCACGGCAATGTGGCGCATGAATATTTCCTGCCCGCCGGGCCGTTCGCCATCCTGCCCCTGACCGAGCGTCGGGCCAGTCTGGTCTGGACCGAGACGACACGGCGGGCCGAGGCGCTGCGGGACGCGTCGGACGAAACCTTCCATTCGCACCTGCGTCGTCGGTTCGGAGACTTTCTGGGTCGTGTCACGGTGGCGGGGCCGCGCTTCGTCTATCCGCTGTCGCTGCAACTGGCCGAGGCCCTGACAGCCCCGCGCACGGCCCTGATCGGCGATGCGGCCCACGCCGTGCATCCCGTGGCCGGACAGGGTCTGAACATGGGGCTGAAGGACGCCGCCGCCCTGGCCGAGGTGCTGATCGAGGCGATACGGCTGGGCGAGGATATCGGCGCGGAGACGACGCTGGACCGCTATGCCCGCTGGCGCCGGTTCGACAATGCGGCTTTGGCGGCCGGCTTCGACGCCTTCGTGCGGCTGTTCTCCAACGATATCGCGCCGGTCCGGCTGGCCCGCGACCTGGGCATCGCCGCCGTCAACCGTATCGCCCCCCTCCGCCGCGCCTTCATGCACGAGGCGGGTGGGGCGACGGGCGATCTGCCGAAGCTGCTGCAGGGTCAGGCGATCTGAGCCGCAGCCTGGCCCCGCGTCCGGCGGTCAGCGTGTCGCGCCCGGTTTCCATTTGACGTCTTCGGCCCCGTTGGCATTAGCCCGGCGGGCGGCGCAGAACAGGTGGTCGGACAGGCGGTTCAGATATCGGATGGCGGCGGGGGTGACGGCCTGTCCCGCCTCGACCAGCCGGATCGCCTCGCGCTCCGCCCGGCGGGCCACGGTGCGGGCCAGATGCAGATGCGCCGACAGCGGCGCGCCGCCCGGCAGGATGAAGCTGTCCAGAGCTTTCAGGCTCTCGTTCATCCAGTCGATCTCGGCTTCCAGCCGCTCGACCTGGCTGTCGAGGATGCGCAGAGCCTCCCATTTCGGCACCGGGTCCAGCGGTGTGGCCAGGTCAGCCCCCAGGTCGAACAGCTCGTTCTGGATGCGCGCCAGCATGGCGTCGATGCGGTCATTCTGGCCGGAGTGCAGGCGGGCGACGCCGATGACGGCATTCAGTTCGTCGACACAGCCGTAGGCCTCGACCCGCGCATCGCTCTTCGACACGCGTGCGCCGGACGCCAGTCCGGTCTGCCCGTCATCGCCGGTCTTGGTGTAGATGCGGTTCAGGACGACCACGGCTCAGGCGCCTTGCGTGGATTTCCACCACATGCCGACGACCAGCAGAACGATCGCCACAGCCTGTAGCGCAACCCGCAGCCGCATCAGCTTGTTGGAGTTCGACCGTGCATAGTCCCCGCCTCGATACAGCGAATAGATGCCGAACCCGAGGGTGATCGCCACCCCGCCGATGGCCGCAAGGATCAGGATGTTGAACACGTTTCCCATGTCGACAACCTAGGCCGCGCAGGCCCGATACGCCATAGGCGCGGCTGCGACATGGTGGGCCAGGTCAAAGCGTGGCCGCTAAGGGCATGGTCATCTTTTTCGGTCAAACACGGTTCGACCATGACCGATCGCTCCGTCCGCAACCTTGTCCATCTGCGCAGCTCCGCCTCCACGGCGCGGGTACTGAACCTGCTGAATGTCTACAAGGATCACGGCGACGAGGAGGAATGGGCCGAAAAGCCGCTATTCCGCACGCCCCAGCTCAATCGCTCGATGATCATCAAGCACCGGCTGCGCCGCGACGAGCTGGACGCCTTTCCGATCAAGCGCCAGGTGGCGACCAAGATCGTCATTCCGATCGACACCAACGACCTGCGAACCGGGGGGCGGTTCCTGTTCGTCGGTCAGCGCCATTTCGAACGGCTGATGAAGGAGGCGTTCGGGGTCGAGCATGACCACCCCGATATCGCCACGCTGAAGCTGCTGGACCGGCTGCCGTCGCTCGACCCGTTCCTGCTGCGCGAACAGCTGAAGCGGAACGGGGTGGAGCCCGCGCCCTGCTATCTGGCGATCAGCGAATCCGACATGGCGCGCATGCTCCACTTCGTGGAGGAGGAAATCCGCCCGCTGGTGACGCTCAGCCTGGGCGGGGAGAATGCCAATTCCGCCTCGTCGCGGCGTCTGGCCGGCAAGATCCTGTCCAATGAGCCGGGTGATCGCATGGAGGCCCTGCGCCACACCCTGCGGCTGGAGCCCGAGGACTATCAGGAAGGGATCTTCTGCTGGAAGGGCTTCCTCTATTACAAATGGGTGCTGAACAGCCTGCGCGGCGAGATCGACGGCGTGGCCAAGGCCGTGCGCACGGTCAAGCCGATCGGCAAGGTCGACCGGGCGGCCAAGGAATATCTGGACCGGGGTCGCGAGGTTCTGAGCGACCGGATCACCCAGACCTGTCTGGAGGTCTCGCGCACGCTGAAGATCTATGACGACGCCTATGTCGGCTTGTCGGTCGAGGGCGGAGCCAATGCGTTTCGGGACTTCCTGCTGTCGGCCCCGAACCTGTTCGCGCGCCTGGGCGATCAGCTGGGCGCGGTCCAGCATGTCGTCAGCTTCTGGCGGTTCCGCTTCGGCCCGAATGCCAATCCAGTCAGTGTCGACGAGTTGATCGACATCTTCATGGACTTCGAGAACGGCCTGGCCGACCGCAGCCAGGACCTGGGCCAGTCGATGATCGCGGCCTGATACGACAAGGGCCGGAAGCGCAACGCTCCCGGCCCAAATCATTTCACCATCTCGCTCAAGCAGCGACCCACCGCGTCGCGAGCGCTAGCGCTCTTAATACCTGTAATGATCCGGCTTGAACGGGCCTTCCGTCGAGACCGAGATATAGTCGGCCTGTTCCTTGGACAGTGTCGTCAGCTTGGCCCCCAGCTTGCCCAGGTGCAGCATGGCGACCTTCTCATCCAGGTGTTTGGGCAGGACATAGACCTGGTTGTCGTACTTGGCCTTGTTGGTCCACAGCTCGATCTGGGCCAGGGTCTGGTTGGTGAAGCTGGCCGACATCACGAAGGACGGGTGGCCCGTGGCATTGCCCAGGTTCACCAGACGGCCCTTGGACAGCAGGATGATCTTCTTGCCGTCCGGGAATTCGACGTGGTCGACCTGCGGCTTGATCTCGTCCCACTTCATGTTCTTCAGGCCCGCGACCTGAATCTCGCTGTCGAAGTGGCCGATGTTGCAGACGATGGCGTTGTGACGCATCGCCCGCATGTGGTCGACGGTGATGACGTCCTTGTTGCCCGTGGCGGTGACGAAGATGTCGGCCTTGTCCGCGACGTCGTCCAGGGTCTGGACGTCATAGCCTTCCATCGCGGCCTGAAGCGCGCAGATAGGGTCGATCTCGGTCACGATCACGCGGGCGCCGCCCTGGCGCAGCGAGGCGGCCGAGCCCTTGCCGACGTCGCCGTAGCCGCAGACCACGGCGACCTTGCCCGACAGCATGACGTCGGTGCCGCGGCGGATGGCGTCGACCAGGCTTTCGCGGCAGCCGTACAGATTGTCGAACTTGGACTTGGTGACGCTGTCGTTGACGTTGATGGCGGGGAACGGCAGGTCGCCCTTCTTGGCCATTTCATACAGGCGGTGAACGCCGGTGGTGGTCTCTTCCGACACGCCGCCGATGGCGTCGCGGATGGCCGAGTAGAAGCCGGGCTTCTCTTTCAGATACCGCTTCATGACGGCGAAGAGGGCCTCTTCTTCTTCGTTCTGAGGGTTGTCCAGAACGCTGATGTCCTGTTCGGCCTTGGGACCGAGCACGCATAGCAGTGTGGCGTCGCCGCCGTCGTCCAGGATCAGGTTCGGATAGCCGCCGTCGGCCCATTCGAAGATCTTGTGGGCATAGTCCCAGTATTCTTCCAGCGTCTCGCCCTTGGTGGCGAAGACCGGCGTGCCGTTGGCGGCGATGGCGGCGGCGGCGTGATCCTGGGTCGAATAGATGTTGCAGGAGGCCCAGCGCACCTCGGCACCCAGCGCTTCCAGCGTCTGGATCAGCACGGCGGTCTGGATGGTCATGTGCAGGCTGCCGGCGATGCGGGCGCCCTTCAGGATCTGAGAGGGACCGAACTCTTCGCGCAGCGCCATCAGGCCGGGCATTTCGGTTTCCGCGATCGCGATCTCCTTGTTGCCGAAGGGGGCCAGGGAGATGTCGCGTACGATATAGTCAGTCATGGGCGGGGGTCCGGTCGATGAGGGTTGCGCGCATATAGACCGCCCACCCCCTCGCGGCAAGAAACCCATAAGGATGTCTTTATGTGTTTGGCGGTGGCGGGGTCTCTGTAACAGCTTGGCGGCACGGGCCGGCGGCGCTAATCAGCCGTCATGACCCAAGCGACCGCTCACCCCATGGCTACGCCCCGCAACGACTGGACGCTGGAGGAGGTCGAGGCCCTGTTCGCCCGCCCCTTCATGGAGCTCGTGTTCGAGGCCGCGACGGTTCACCGCGCCTGGTTCGATCCGTCCGAGGTGCAGAAATCCCAGCTGCTGTCGATCAAGACCGGCGGTTGCGCCGAGAACTGCGGCTACTGCTCGCAGTCGGCCAGTTTCCAGACGGGGCTGAAGGCCGAAAAGCTGATGGACACCACAACCGTTCTGGCCGAGGCGATGGCGGCCAAGGCGGGCGGGGCCTCCCGCTTCTGCATGGGCGCGGCCTGGCGTGAGTTGAAGGATCGCGACACGCCCAAGCTGGCGGCGATGATCTCGGGCGTGAAGGCCCTGGGGCTGGAGACCTGCGCCACCCTGGGGATGCTGACGGCGGATCAGGCGCGCCAGCTGAAGGACGCGGGTCTCGACTATTACAATCACAACCTGGACACTGGCCCGGAATACTATGCTGAGGTCGTCACGACCCGGACCTATGACGACCGGCTGGATACGCTGAAACATGTGCGCGATGCGGGCATGTCGACCTGCTGCGGCGGCATCGTGGGCATGGGCGAGGCTCGCCGGGATCGGGCCGGTCTGCTGCATGCGCTGGCGACCCTGCCGGTCCATCCCGACAGCCTGCCGGTCAATGCCCTCGTGCCGGTGACGGGCACGCCGCTGGGCGACCGCGTCAAGCGTGAGGGCGAGATCGACCCGATCGAGTTCGTGCGCACGGTCGCCGTGGCGCGGCTGGTCTGCCCGCGCGCCATGGTTCGCCTGTCGGCCGGGCGCGAGACGATGAGCCCGGAGATGCAGGCCCTGTGCTTCCTGGCCGGGGCCAACTCCATCTTCGTGGGCGGGAAACTTCTGACCACGCCCAATCCGGAACAGGACGAGGATGCACAGCTGTTCGCCCTGCTGGACCTGAAGTCCATGGCTCCGCAGATCGCGCCTTCACAAACACAGGTGGCACAGACGCAGGCCGCGTAACCGGACCTTAAGCGCGCCGTGCGAAGGTCCGCCCATGGATCGTCGCGCTCTTCTCGGCCTCGCGGCCCTTGCCGTTTCCGCTCCCTCCGCCGCGGCGGCGTCGGGCGGCGGCGGTGCCGCGCCCCAGGCGACCTTCATGCGCCTGCCGACCGTGACGGGCAGTGTCTCGGGGGCCAATGGTCGCCGCGCCGTCATGTCGGTCGAGGTCGGGCTGGACGTGGCGGACGCTGCGCTGAGGACACGCGCAACCCAGTCCGCCCCACGCCTGCGGGCCGCCTATAATACAGTGGTACAGCGGGTGGCCTCGACGACCCTGCCCGGCATGGCCCCGGATGTGGAGCGCCTGGTCGCCCAGCTTCAGGCCGCGACCAATGCAACACTGGGACGGGCTGGTGCGCGCCTGCTGATCGGCACGGTGCTGGTCGTCTAGTCGAGCGTCCGCGCTTCTTCCGTCAGCATGATCGGCACCCCGTCGCGGATGGGGAAGGCCAGCTTGGCCCCCTTGGACACCAGTTCCTGGCGCTCGCGATCATAGGACAGGGTGCCACGCGTGACGGGGCAGACCAGCACTTCGAGAAGGCGCGGATCGACAGCGGTCGGGGTGTGGAAGGTGTCGGACATAGCGGCAGGGTATAGGTTCTAGGTTCTAGGTTCTAGGTTCTAGAGAAGAGCGCAGATGGGCTACCGCCAGGTTTTCCGTTCCCTGGAACCTAACCCCTAAAACCTAGAACCTTTCTCACTGCATGGACGGCGCTTCGCCGTCTCCGGCCTCGGCGGCGTCGATGGTCAGAAGCGCGGTCAGGACAGCGGCGCGGTCGGGCAGGGTCACGGCCTCCAGCAGCGCCTGCTTCTCGGCCCCGTCGAAGGGCAGGGCCATCGACAGGCTGTTGATCAGGGCCTCGGGCGGGGCGGTCTCGGCGGTGTCCCAGTCGATGTCCAGACCGCGCGTCTCCATATAGGCGCGCAGGGCGTCCAGCAGACGATCCCGATCCAGCCCCTCGTCCTCGCGCGGCGGGGCGATCAGATCGGCTTCATAAGCACCGAAGTCAGCGCGGATCTGACGATAGGGCGTCTGGGCCGGGATTTCGCTGGCCAGCCGGAAGCGGGCACAGCCGGTGAGGGTGATCAGATAGCGCCCATCCGACGTCTCGGCGAAACTGGTGATCCGGCCAGCGCACCCGACCGACGACAGGCTGGGCAGGCGGCGCGGCCCCGCCGTCGGCTGAAGCATGCCGATGATGCGGTCGCCCGCCATCGCATCATCGATCATGTTCAGATAGCGGGGCTCGAAGATGTTCAGCGGCAGCTGACCGCGCGGCAGGAGGATGGTCCCGGGCAGCGGAAAGACCGGGATCACCTGGGGCAGGTCGCTGGCCTTGACGTAACCCTGAGCCACGCGGCGCTCCTTCAGGCGAATAGGATGGAGGACAGGCGGCGGCGGCCGTCTCGGGCCACGTCGGACGCTGGTCCCGCCGCTTCGAAGACCGTCAGCAACTGCTTGCGGGCGGCCTGATCGTTCCATTCGCGGTCGGCCGCGACGATGGCCAGCAGGCTGTCCACCGCCGCCTTGAAGTCGCCGCCGGCCGCCTGGGCCAGCGATAAATCATAGCGGGCCTGATGATCGGACGGGTCGGCGGCGACACGGGCCGCAAGAGCCTCGGCCTCGCCGGTCGGCGCGGCGGACGCCAGCGACAGTTGGGCGCGCAGGCTGACGACGTCGGCGTTCTTCGAATCCGGCGCGGCCATGGCCAGGGTCTGGCGCGCCTGATCGGCGTCGCCGTCGGCCAGATAGACCCGCGCCATGCCCGCGATGGCGCTCTCGTTCTCCGGCTCCAGTGTCAGGACCTGGGCATAGGCCTGGGCCGCGCCGCCGAGGTCGTTGAGCGACAGGGACTCCGCGCCAAGCGACAACAGCTGTTCGACATCCGAGTTGATGCCGGGTCCGCCCGCCAGCTTGTCGATGAAGGCCTTCAGCTGGCTTTCCGGCACCGCGCCCTGAAACCCGTCCACCGGCTTGCCGTCGACGAAGGCATAGACGGTTGGGATGGATTGGACCCGCAGCTGCCCCGCATAGGCCGGGTTGGCGTCCACATCGATCTTGACCAGCTTGACCTTGCCCCCAGCGGCCCGGACGGCCTTTTCCAGCATGGGTGTCAGGGTCCGGCACGGCCCGCACCAGGTCGCCCAGAAGTCCACGATCACGGGCTGGACCTTCGAGGCTTCGACGATGTCGGCCATGAAGCCGGCGTCTGAGCCGTCCTTGATCAGGTCATCGGACGCAGCTTTGGGGTCGGCGAAACTCATGAAACGATCCTGTGCAGACAAGCGGTAACGCGGCAACGGTCAGATGGTCGCGGCGGTGCCGAACCTCAAGAGCTCAGGACGGATCGGACCCCGCCCCGGCGGGGCTCAACTTCCAGCGTATCTTGGTCTCGGCATCCGTGCGGGCCGAGCCGCGCACCACGATCTGGAGCGAACGCCGTGTCAGACCCTCGTCGACATGGACCGAGGGTTCGATGGCCACGTCAGGCCCGTCGGTGCGGAACCACCAGCCCCGTCCCGAGTGGCCGCGCAGCAGGATGGAGCGCCGGTCGCGGGCCAGCGAGGCCTGGACGCCCGGCTCCAGCTGGAACCGCACAGCATAGGGGGCGGCAATGGGGCGAACCCCCTCGCGATGACCGGGCGACGGATGCAGCCGCTCCTCGGCCCGCAACTCGTCCAGCTTCTGATCCAGATACAGGCGGCGCTGGTGCAACAAGCCGAAGCGCGCGGCCCAGCCATCGTGCTCGGCCTCCAGCCAGACGGCGGCCTCGCCATCACGGTGGTTGACCTCCACATGCAGGGGTGGGCCGATCAGGCGCGGCCCCATGACCTCGGCCTTCCAGCCACCCAACGGCTCGGCGATGGTGCTTTCGCCCAAAGTCAGCGTCGAATGGCCGGGTGGCAGGCGCAGCCCCTGACGATCCAGCGCCTGGGGCGTCCAGCCACAGCCGGTCACCAGCCGATCCTTGCCGCACAGGATTTCCAGCGCCATGGGTTGGGCGCAGGCTGCGGCAGACCAGGGGCCACGCGCGGGCCCGGCCGTGTCGGCGATCACGGTCAGCAGGGGGCTCTGGATGCGGACGATGCCGCCCACGCTGCCCGACAGCGACGATGTCGGCGCGGCCTCATCGTGCGCCCGTGCGGCGGCGACCCGCGCCGCCGTGGACGGCCCGCCGCCTTGCAGGGTGGCCAGTCGGCCATCGGGCAGGGCGTGGATCCGCAGGGCGCGCGTCAGGCGCTGGATGGCGCGACGCACAGGCTCGGGCGTCGGCTCGGACACCTGGCCTAGCACGTCGGTCAGGGTCAGCAGGTCCAGCAGCAGCTCCATCCCGGCCTCGGGGCTGCGTGAGGCATGGCTGCCGTCGCCCAGGACCGTGCGACCGAGGGCGGCGGTCAGGCGATGCAGGGCGGTCCGGCGCAGGCCAACACCCGACTTGCCGGCCAGGGTGCAGCCCGCAACGGCCACGGCGGTCAGGGCGGTGGCCTGTTCGGCCAGGCTGGACGGCGGGCGCAGCAGCTGGCGGGCCTGACGGGCCAGCAGGTCGGCCAGTTTCAGTCGCTCGGCCTCGGTCGCGACCTGCCCCATCCGGCGGGCCGCACAGGCCAGGTTGAAGGTTCGCCGCGCCAGAATGGCCGGGCTCCAGGCGAACGGCGACCAGCGCGCAAAGGTGGTGGCCCAGGCCAGGGTCAGCCTCAGGGCCTCGCGCGCGCCGCGCTCCTCCTGCAGCATCAGCGACGGCAGCCACTGGAAGCCGTGCAGTTCGACGGCAAAGGCGCGGTTGGGGCTGGGCCGGTTCCACGGATCGTCGGGCGCGGCGGCCTCCAGACTATGCCCTGCCAGGGTGAACCGCCCGCCGAGAACCAGACGCCCGTTTTCGGAATCGACGGGGCGCGGATCACGCGGCGTGGCGGCAAAGCCCTGAGCCGAATGGCCACCTAGGGTCATCGTATAGCCGGGCAGGCCGTAGAGCTCGATCCAGAGCTGACGGCTCAGCAGCCGACCGGCCAGGGCGGGCCATTGGCTGAGGTCGCCGCTGGTCTGGCTGGCGCGGACCGGCGTACGAACCGGCGCCCCGCGCAGGCCGGGGATGGCATCAGCGACCGCAGGCGGGGCCGCGTCCTGATTGTTCTGGCCCGGAATATTCACGCGGCCTTCAACGCCGCGATATTGGCGGCATAGGCCGACGGCCCGCCCTTGAACACGAATGATCCGGCGACCAGGGCATCGGCGCCGGCGGAAACGCAAGCCGCGGCATTGGCGGAGGTCACCCCGCCGTCGACCTGCAGATGCGCCCGGGAGCCGGCGCGATCCAGCAGGGCGCGGGTCCGCTCGATCTTCTTCAAGGTGCTGTCGATGAAGGACTGACCCCCGAAACCCGGATTGACCGACATCAGCAGGACCAGATCCACCAGCTCCACCACCTCGGCCACGACATCGAGCGGGGTGCCGGGATTGAGGACGATACCGGCCTTGGCCCCCAGCTGGCGGATGCGGCCGAGCGTCCGGTGCAGGTGCGGCCCGCTCTCGGGATGGACCGTCAGGACATCGGCTCCGGCCTCGCGATAAGCCTCCAGCCACGGATCGACCGGCGCGACCATCAGATGGACATCGAACGGCAGGCTGGTGTGCGGCCGGATGGCCTTCACGATGTCGGGGCCCAGGGTGATGTTGGGCACGAAATGGCCGTCCATCACATCGACGTGGATCCAGTCCGCGCCTGCGGCCTCCAGGGCGGCGACCTCCTCACCCAGGCGGGCGAAATCGCTGGCGAGGATCGACGGGCAGATCAGGGGCGCGGTCATGACGGGGGGGATAAGCCGGGACGCCCGCAGGGGCAAGCGCGGGCTTATACCGGTGGTGCCACGGCCGTGTCGGCCAGCAGGGCGGAGAAGCGGCGGATGGCCTCGGCTGTGAGGTCGGGGTCGTGGCGCATGGGCGGGGCGGAGGTCGGCTCGTCGAACGCATGCGTGCCCTCCGCGATCCAGGTCTCGACCTCGGCTCCGCAGTTGCGGACCATGGCATGGACCCGCTCGGCATTGCTGACGCTGGTCAGGTGATCGGTGCGCGAGATGACGGCCAGGGTCTTGGGACAGTGGGTCCAAGGCCGCATCCGGTTCAGGGCCGCGATGCCGATGTAGGGATAGCAGAGGTAGACGGATTTCACCCCGTCCAGGGCGATCTCGCCCGGGTTCTGGACGCCGAGCGTTCCCCGCGTCCGTGCCGAACTCATCGCCTCCATGATGCCCCAGCCGCCGTGGCTCCAGCCTGCCAGGACGATGCGCGAAGCGTCCACGTCCCGCCGCTGAGACACACCATGCAGCGCGGCCAGGACGTCCCCGGCCCGCTTGTCGCCGCGCAGTTGCAGGCCCGAACAGACCGTGGCGAGGGCATAGGCCCGGCTCCATCCCCGCGGCGCGTAGGAATCCACGATGAGGGCCCGCCAGCCCGCGGCCTTTGCGGCCTCGGCATAGAGCGGCAGATGCGGCCGCATACCCCCACACCCGTGGAACAGGATCACGGCCGGACGCACGCGGTCGTCATCGGGGCCGACCTCGATCGTGTGTGGCTCAAGCCGGGTCCAGCGGGCAGAGAGGGTGTCCATTGTCGAGACTTATCCCTTCTCCCCTTGCGGGTCGACGAACGATCGCATGCGATCATGAGGAGGGGTGGCAGGCGAAGCCTGACGGATGAGGGGTCAAGCCGGTCCGTCTGTAGAGTTTCGTGCGACCCCTCACCCGACCGCACCAGAACGTCGGCTTTCGCCGCCGTGTGCGGTCTCCCTCTCCCGCAAGGGGAGAGGGAC